>VGSJ01000100.1 GCA_016875015.1 Deltaproteobacteria bacterium
CCGGAATCTTGATGAGGTAGAGGACAACCTCTGCCTGGGCTTGAATGATCTCGCTAGTAACCCGGAAAAACTTCGTTCGATGACGAATTTTCCATATCTCAATATTACTTGTTAGATGGCAACTTGGTATAAGGAGGAACTGCACATGGCTAAACAACAAGGCATCCAGAGTTCCATTCAGAGCACCAATCTGGCGGACCTGCTGGAACGCATCCTGGACAAAGGCATCGTCATCGCTGGCGACATCAAGATCCGGCTGGTGGAAGTGGAACTCCTCACACTGCAGATTCGTCTGGTGATCTGCTCGGTGGACAAGGCCAAAGAATTGGGGATAGATTGGTGGGTAGCCAACCCGGCCTTTAATTCCCCGGCCCCTTCGGAAGAGCTGGCGGCCTCCCTTAACAAGATCGACGCGCGCTTGGGGCGCCTGGAATCTGCCATGGCCGTGGCCGGCTCCTGAGTTCCTCGGCGACGTCGGGGAACCCCTGCGCCGGGAAGCGGGTGACGCCATCAACCAGCCCAAGTTCCCGGGGCCTCAGCCGGGTAGTGGTATCTGACCGCCGCAGCGAACCAACTGCCGCCATCGAGCCGCGTGGGGGGATCTCACCCCCACGTCCTGCCAAAACAGGACATGCTTCTGACAAGCCCTCTTCATTGACATAAGGGATTTTTCCTCGGTGCCAGGTTGCTTGCCACTAGGAAAACTTCTTAAGAATTTCAATTGGTTGTGGATATGATCTGAATAGCGAAATTGACCTTTTGTGGGGGGATTTCACAGACATTTTTCCTGCTTCGTTGTGTCCGCAAGAGAATGATTGTCGGTATGGTCCCCATCAGGACGAACCGGGCTGGGCGAGCTTTTCGAATCGTTCCAGGGTGTGGCCCATCCGGCCTTGCTGGTTGACCTCCTGGAGCCGTTTCAGACACCTTGCTAATTGGGCCTTTTTCCCCAGGCCGGCGTAGACGTCGAAGGCCCGGACATAGTTATCCCAGGCCTGGGCCAGGTCCCCCCGGGTCTGATACGCTTCGCCCAGATAAAACAGGTCCGCGGCCATGGCGGCCCGGTCCAGAACGGACCGGTCGGTTCTGAGGGCTTGGGCGAACATCTCCAGGGCCTGGCCGGTGTCCCCCCGGGCCAGGTGCAGCCGGCCCCGGTGATGAAAGAGGGCGCCCTGGAGTTCCGGAGTGGTGGCGAGGGGTTGGGCCCGGGTGAGAAAGTCCTGGGCCGAGGCCGGATCATTCTGGTCCAGAAAAAAACTGGCCCACTGGAGGTACACCCGTCCCAGGGCCTGGGGGGACCGGGACTGCCGGGCCGCGTCCTGGGCGGTTAGCAGGTGCTGGGAGGCTTCCGCCGGTTTGCCTTGCTTGACGGCCACGGTGGCCAGGTTGGCCTGGTTGATGCTGGCCGCCACGAACTGCTGCCGGTCCTGGTTCAGGTCGTAGGCCTGGGTAAAGTGGTCCCGAGCCTTCTGGTAATCTCCCTCCTCCAGGGCCACGGCCCCCAGGTTGTTGAGCTGTTGCGCCGTCCCTTGGAAGTAATCCACGGACCGGCTCATGGTCAGGGCCCGGGAGAAATTCCGGGAGGCCCGCTTCAGTTCCCCCCGGGAAAATAATTCCTCCCCCGCGAGCGAGACCTCATCGATGCGCTGCACCTGCTGCCCGAACGGGTCCGCTTTGGCGGCGCAGCCGCCCGCCAGCAGGACCGCCAGCCCGACCCGGGCCCAGCGTCTAAGGAAGGGTGCGCGGCGCCACATGGATGGTTTGGCTTTTGGCTCCCGCGGGGGCAGTCCAGCGGATCAACGGATTGGCCTTGATGGCGTCCATCGTGTCCTTGGCGCTCCGGGCCGTGCCGGTGGCCGCCTCCAGCAAGTCGGGCAATTCCTCGCTGCCGGCTTTGATGTTCGCCACGATGGCCTTCAAGGGCTCGATCTCCTGGTTGATGGATTGGGTGAAGACCCCCAAGTTCTGGGTCGTGGGCTTAAGGTCCACCAAGAGGATTTTGGCCTCGACCAGAAACTTGTCCATGTGGTCCAAAGCCTGGTTCATCCGGTTATATAAATCCTTTTGCATGACCAGCATCCCCAAAGTTCCCTTGCCCTCGGCGAGGTTCTTGAGGACCTCATCCAAATGATTCAACGCCGCCAGAAGGACTTTCTCGTCATTTTTCAGATCCTCGCTAAACTTGGCCAGATTGATCAGCATGTGTTTGACTTTCTGAATGTTCTCCTCGCTGGCCAGTTCCGCCAGGTGCTCCGTCACGGACTTGCGCTCCCGGGAGGGAATGGTGCCATACGGTTCGATCTTGGGGTAGCCGGAAGAGCCGGGGCTGATTTCGACATACTCACTGCCGATGAGGGTGGGGCTCACCACTTCCGCCACGGAATCCTGACGGATGAGATTGGCGTATTCCTCGTTGACCTTGATGGTGACCTCCACCTGGGGATGCCCCCCGGTCTGAGTAATGCCCAGCATGGCGACCTTGCCGATCTCCGCATTGAACATCTTGACCAGGGAGCCCTGACGCAGGTTGTAGCCCTGCCGGAATTGCAGCAGATAGGTTTTCTGGGGGTGGAACCAGCCTTTGCCCTGGGCGATCACCAGCAAGGTAACCATGGTGAAGACGATCAACACCAGGAGAAACCCCCCGGCCAGCTGTTCCTTGCGGGTAAAGCCCTCTTCCATGCGGTTATGATAACACTCTCTCCCGGTTTATTTCAAGTATTTCAGGGCCAGCCCCAGACCTGTAGTCCCTGATCATAGAAGTCATTTCAAAACCGATTTTCGGCGTCATTTTGAATCAACCGAAGGAGCTTAAGTTGGGAAAGAACCACCCCCCCTTTTCTCAAGGGGGGCAGGGGGGATTAAATAACCGCTTGATAATCCCCCTAAATCCCCCTTTAGTAAAGGGGGACTTAAAACCTCCGTTCCCAACCTTTAATACCGTGTTCCCTTTGAAATGAAACAAACCATCCAGATAACCTATTGATATCTCTCGTAGGGGCGGGTTTCAAACCCGCCCCTACAAAACGAACACGGTATAATTGGTTGAGAGAACATATTTGCAGCCTAAGACAGGTTTGGTAATAGGTTCTAACGGTCATTGCCCTACGGACGCAACGAAGCCGGAAAATTTAGGACCGCCGCCCTGATCGGTTCTCGGAAAAGGCCTGGCGCGCCCGGATCGATGGCAATAAAAATTAGGTAAATCGCCAGTTGTGCCGATAGAGGATTTATCAGGGGCAGACAATCCGGGTACACGCCAGGGATTGCCCCTGCGTCTGGAGGGTCATAGGCAATGTTTATCAAGTTGCGCCAGTTGCTGAGACGGGGTCGCGGCCAGGAAGGGGCCGCGGCGGTGGAGTTTGCCCTCTGCCTCCTCCCGCTCCTGTTGATCGTGGCCGGGGTCGTCGATTTCGGCGAATCCTGGTACATGGCATCGGTGATCGCCACCGCCAGCCGGGAAGGGGCCCGGTATGCCACCCGGTACCAAACCAACCCCGCTACCGGGGCGCGGCTTATCCCCAATGCCCTGAATCCCACCACCCAGGACTATGTGCTCACCGCGGCCGGCTACAACTTAACGAGTCTCCTGCCCGATACCGCCGCGCCCACGGTGGTCCTGGACGGCGCCGGCTTGACCACGGGTACGGTGGGAGCCTCGGTCGGTGTCCGGGTGACGGCGCAAAAGTACTGGCTTTTCCTCAATAATTTAATTCCGGGGTTGACGAATCCCCAGGTGCTCGCCTCCAAAACCACCATGGCGTGCGAGTAAAGGAGGCCCGGCCGGGAGCCGTGCTATGTACCAGGGAGTAAAGGGTTTTGTGGCCGGCCGGGAAGGGTCGGTAGCGGTGAGCGTGGCTGTGGTCCTGGTAGTGCTTCTCGGGATGTCGGCCGTGGCCGTCGATTATGGGCACTTGGTCTCGGTGCAGAGCGAGTTGAAAAAGGCCGCCGAAGCCGGGGCCCTGGCCGGGTCCAGATTTTTAGTGCCCTACATCGGCACCCCGTCAACCCCCGACTGGATCGCGGGCCAGAATAAGGCCACCCAAACGGTGCAGCTCAATCGCGCCGATCAACAGATGCTGACTGATTGCCAGGTGCAGTATGGCTACTGGAGCCTCATAACCAAGACCCTCCAGTCCGCCGGCATCATCCCCACCGCCTCGCACCTGCCGGCGGTCCAGGTGACCATAGCAAAGGCGGCGGGACAAAATGGCGGCCCGATCCAGATGTATTTTGCCCCGATCTTCGGAGTATTGACCCGGGATCTCAGCGCCAGGGCCGCGGCGGTGATTTCCTTCCCCAAGGGCGTGGGAGCGGGCGCCCTGAAACCTATGGTTGCGACCAAAACCATTATAAATAAATACTGGAACAGCTTCGATCCTCTAAATCCTGGCCAACCTTTCCAATTCAAACTCGGCGATGGCAGTCAAGCCGAAGATACCATGTGGTCAACATTCAAGGTAGATTCAAATTCCAACGCGTACACTAAGGAACTGATTTTAAACGGCAACCCCGAACCCATCTACATCGGTGACAGCGTCTATCTCCAACCGGGCGCTAGGGCCGTCGATTACGGGCCGGATGAAATGGGTAAATTTATCAATCAGACGGTGGTGCTGCCGATAGTTGATCCGGCAACCTTGGTGGAAAAGACTATGGCGCCGATACTGGGGTTCATCGCGTTTTACATTACCGGCTACTCTCAAGGGGGTAAGTATATCGAGGGGTATTTTGACAAGGAGTATACCATTGCCAACCCCCAAGGTGTCGGGCTCCCAAATTCCGGTGTTCCAAGCACCCCCAACCCTCCCAAGCTGGTTTACTGAGGTGATCTCAAGGTGATTTTACGGATGAACTCCCCATGCCCGTGTCTGCTTCGCCCCGGCAGCGGGCAGGGGACGGGTCTGGCCCGGCCCCCGGACCCCACCGCCGCTCGCGCCCGCCATCGTCATGCGGGGCGAGCCCCAGCCCCGGGAGAGCTATCCGAACCATGAAAAAGCCGCGGCAAACCTTTATTTCCGACCAGTCCGGGGCCATGGCGGTGATGGTGGCCCTGCTCATGGTCCTCCTGTTGTCGGCCGCCGCCCTGGGTGTAGATTACGGCTATATGGCCTGGGTGCAAGGCGATCTGCAAAAGGCCGCCGACGCCGGGGCCCTGGCGGGGGCCAGGGTTTTAGAATCAGATGCCAATCCGGCCTGGTCCACGGGCCAGGCCGCGGCAACCTCAATCGTCCAACAGAATAAAGCGGGGGGGGAGCTGCTGACCGATTGCCAGGTGGATTCTGGTTATTGGAGTAGGTTAAGCAGCAAATGGCAGTCATCCGGCATTACGCCCCAGAAAACGGATGCCGCGGCCATCCGAGTGGTGATTCAGAAATCTTCCGGGAAAAACGGCGGTCCTGTCCAGTTACTGTTCGCTCCCATCTTTGGGGTTGATACCTTTAACTTGAGCGCCCGGGCCGTGGCGAAGTTAAATTCCTCCTCGGGCCTGTGGTCTATCCTGGAGACCGGCAACGGCACGGTCACTATAAACAACAATGCCAACGTCCAACGCGACGTGGGGATTTGCGGCGCCGGCTCCACCACCGTAAACAATAATGCGACGGTGGAGGGGGGGATATACCTCAACAAGAACACTCCCAAACCCAGCATCGGGAACAACGCCGTAGTTCAAGAAGGTGTCCAGCAAGATGACAGCGCCGCCGCCTCTCTCCAGGCAGCCTCCCAGGCCGCCACCAAGGCCTACAATGATTTAGTTGGTCCTGCAAGCAACTTGGGAGCAACTATCGCCAATGTCACCGCCACCAGGACCTTGCCCAATGGCGCTGGCGGGGTGAACTATCTCAACGTCACCAACTTTAGGCCAAGTAATAATGCGATCATCACCATAAACGCGCCGGCGGGAAGTTCCTATGTCATCCGGATTTCCGGCACCTTCACCCTCAGCAACAACTCCCAGATAAAATTGGCGGGGGGTATAACGAGTGATGGCGTCACCTTCGTTTACAAGGGGAGCGGCACGGTCACTCTCAGGAACAATGCCATCCTTTACGGCAGCATCTTGAGCCCCAATGGCGCCATAACGGTCAGCAACGGTGCAGCCGTAAAAGATGGGGTACTGGTCAGCGGCAAGAACATCTCTTTGAATAACAACAGCGTGTCAACCACCAAAACCCCCTGGCTGACACCCAGCGGCGGCTCGCAAGGGGCATCTCTGGTCCAATGGACGGAATGAGACCAGATTGCAGTCAAAGGGTGGCACATCGCGGCATAGGGCCGCAACCAAACAAAAAATGAACTAATTCCTTAGTCAAATCAATCTGTTTAAAGCAAAATCTTGTTGAAAAAACCAGAAACTCGGATTCAGTAGCACAGGCTTTCCAGCCTGTGCAGCCGCAGGCTAAAGCCTGCGGCTATAGAACATAGCCTTTTGAGCGCAACTCCGTATGAGACGTCGCGCCATGCGCGGGTCGCGAACTCCGGGCCCTTTTCAATCGAAGCGGCGGTAGGCGGTAGCGGCACGGATATCCAGGGACATTTTGACAGTGATTTTAATATTACGAATGCCGCGGGCATCGGACTCCCTCCCGCCAATTCCCCCGCCACCCCCAACCCTTGCAGGTTTACTGAGACCCGGAAAATTACCCGGCGGTGTAATTGACGGCAAGGGTGTCGCTGATGCGGCCGCAGCCGGCGATGAGTTTCACGCCTCAATCATACTCCACCCGGGCCACGGTGAGGACCTCCACCCGGCGGGCCCCGGCCCGGCGCAAGACCCTGGCGCACTCCTTGGCCGTGGCTCCGGTGGTGAACAGGTCATCGATGAGCAGCACGCTTTTGCCCTTAACCCGGGCCGGGTCGGTGACGGCAAAAGCCCCTTTGACGTTGTCCTGACGCTGTTTGGGGTTGAGTCCCACCTGGGGCGCGGTGTGGCGGGTGCGGACCACCGCCTCCCGGGCCACCGGCGCCTCGGGGAAGGCCCGGGCCAGGAACAGGGATTGGTTGAAGCCCCGGTTTTTAATGCGTTTCGGGTGCAGGGGCACGGGCGCCAGCAGATCGGCGGCGGCGACCAACTCCAGACCGAGGGGGCGCTTCAGCCAGTGCTGCATCACCGGGAGAAAGGCCAACTGGCGGGAGAACTTGAAGCGGGTGATGGCCTGGGCTACGGGGCCGTCGTAGAGGGCCGCGGCCCGGGCCCGGGAGAAGGGGGGCGGGTCCGCCTGGCACGCCCCGCAGACGCGGTCGGCGCCGTCCCGGGAGGCAAACAACACCCCGCAGCAGGTGCACAGGGGGCTGGCCACCCACTGGATCTGGGCTTCGCACTCCGGGCAGACCGCGACCGCGGCCGCCTCCCCCACCGCCACCCCGCAGAACAGGCACATCCGGGGCAGGAAGAATTCCAGCACCGTGAGTCCGAGGCGTTTGAGCCACCCATTACCATTAAATTCTGCCAGCAAATTACCCTTCTTGACTAAGTATAATTAATGGCCCATGATAGCATAGTTTTATATGTTAGCTCAAAGGACCTATCGATTATGAGCGCGGAATACCGCCAAGAAGTATTAAATGTAATTTTAGCCCAACTTCTCCAAGAGCGCGGCGTTGTCTCGGTACCTGAAGGTATAATCAAGTCCATAGATGATCGTCGCAGAATGCCTGATGTAATGGTTGATTTTATCGGCCTGCGGATGATGATCGAAGGAGAGGTAGGCGATCAGCAGGATGCGGAGGAACAAGCGCTTACATCAGCTCAGCGCCGGGTGGAAGAGGGACTGGCTCACATCGGCTTAGCCGTAATTTATCCTGAGTTTCTCCGGAGCGTTCCCTTTGAACAATTGAAGGATAAATTGGCGGATAGCCCGCTAAAGGTGGCCACAACCTCAGAGGCGGGGATTTCCGGGTTTACCTCGGGAAACGTGGATCATCTGATTGATATGCTCCATAAAACTTACGAACAATTGACCGAGGAAGACGTGGTCGCCCAGGCAGTGGCCATCATCGATGCGGCGGTGGAGAAAGCTGCGGGAGTATTGCGATATAGCCCCGCTTTTCCGGAAGCAGCCGCTCGGATATTAAGTATTCGCGAGTTGCCGGTTAGGAAGAAAAAAGTTGAAGATCATGAAAACGACATCTAAGAAAGATAGCAACGATGGTGCTAATGCCGTCAGCCGGATAAGTAGTCTGGTTATGTTAAATGCCATGATGTTCCAGGAAATCCTGGCCAATCATGATAGACGGGTATTTTCCATCCAAAAAACGCTTGATCGCGAAAATCTGTTGGGGGCATTTAGCGATCAATGGCGCGTTATTCTCAACATTAATTATTATCCAATATTTCAGTTAGCTCGTCAGCTCATCATCAGTCTGACGGCCAAAGCCGAGATAATTGAAACATTGCGCCTTTTAGCGATAACGGCTCAACGCATCATAAGTATGAAGGCCGCATTGGGACATGATTTAATAGGGCGCGTCTATCATAAATTACTGGCCGATAAAAAATATTTAGCAACTTATTACACGCGCATTCCTTCGGCTATCTTATTACTCAAGCTATGTTTAGACAAGGAAGCATTTAAGATTCAATGGCACGATTTATCGGAGTTAGCCGATGTGCGCGTGGCGGATTTGGCCTGCGGCACCGGGACCTTACTCATGGCTGCGGCAGAGACGATAAGCCATAATTACATGGGTGCCTCTGCCGCTAAGGGAATTAAACCAGATTTTGAGAAAATTCATCGAATTTTGATGGAACAGATTATTTATGGATATGACGTTTTGCCTTCCGCCATCCATCTGACCGCCTCCACTCTGGCCCTTCGATCCCCCCAAATTACTTTCAAGAAAATGAATCTTTTCAGTCTGCCCTTCGGAGGCGAAGAAGCCAGACTGGGCAGTTTAGAATTTCTCAAAGCCAATGACTTGAAAACTAAGGACCTGTTCGGGGCTCAGGTTGAAACCAGGCAGGTAACGGGGGGTGGCGAACTAGAATTATCTGAAGTGGGCATCCCCGATTTAGATTTGTGTGTGATGAATCCGCCATTTACCCGCAGTGTCATCGGCAATCTTCTTTTCGGCTCTTTCCCGGAAGGGGAACGGAAAGAAATGCAGTCGTCCCTCAAGAAGGTAGTGAAATCCGGGGATTTGGACGCCAGCATTACTGCGGGACTTGGGGCCTTATTTGTCGTCTTGGGAGATCGGTATTTAAAACCGGGAGGGCGCCTGGCTTTAGTGATTCCCAAGGCCATCATTTCCGGCGTATCTTGGGAGCCGACCAGGGAATTGCTGCGGAAAAAATATCGGCTTGAGTATCTGGTATCAAGTCATGATCCTTTGCGCTGGAATTTTTCGGAGAGCACCAGTTTAAGTGAAGTACTTTTAGTGGCTCGGAAGATTAATAATAGCGAACATACCCAAGGACCGATGCTCAGTATCAACCTCTGGCGCAATCCGGCTACACCGTTTGACGCCCTGGCGATTAATCAAGCCTTGCGAAATACCCCCGTTCCCGAGGAATTTCCCCAGGGCCAAGGCGCCATGGAATTGTTCCTGGGGAAAGAAAAATTAGGCGAGGCCCTGGCATTTGATTGGGAAGTTATCAAAGAGTGGCCCATGTGGATGTTGCCCGGCGCTTTCGCTCAATCCGATCTGATTCGGGCCGCCTATCATCTGATGCAAGGTAAGTTATGGCTCCCCGGGGGCGGAGTCCAGGGTCATATTCCCTTGCGTCCATTAAAGGACTTTGCTTCGTTAGGTCCCGATGGCCGGGATATCCACGACGGTTTCAGATTGAGTGAAGCCCTTACGGCTTATGCGGCGTTTTGGGGTCATGAATCCGAATCAATCTACACCATGGAGCAGAAGCCCAACATTCATCTTTCACCCTTACCGGTGGCAAAAATAAGTCGGCCGTTGCGCCGGGTGGAAGACCTTTGGCCTTTAGCTGGGAAAATTTTATTGGGGGCGCGGGTTTGGTTATACACGCGCAGATTATGGGCCGTTCGCCTGAGTGAACCAGTGCTCTCCAATGTCTGGTGGCCGGTTTCTTTAAAGGAAAAATATAAGGCGGATATTTACGAAAAGGCGCTGGTCCTTTGGTTTAATTCGACCATAGCCTCACTTATGCTGCTTGCAAATCGTCAAGAAACAAGAGGCGCATGGGTCCAATTTAAAAAGCCCGTTTTGGCTGCCCTCCCCGTCCTTGATTTAAACAGAATTTCACTGGAACAGTTGGAAATATTGGCGGCGGCGTATGATGGGTTGGGGGAACAGGGACTGAAGACATTCCCGGAAATGGACGTGGATGAGGTGCGGGCCAGGATTGATGCGGCGATTAGTCAGGCTTTGGGGTTGCCGGATTTTTCCATTTTTCGGCGTCTGTTGGCGCAAGAACCGGTAGTCTGTCTGACTCATCTTCGACAGTTGTAAAAAAATAGTTTTGGATTATCAGTAAGTTAAGCCATGGCAAAAAAGGGTTGGCACTACATGCTATTGGAGTCCGGCGTCTGGTCTTCAACTGACCGGT
>VGSJ01000101.1 GCA_016875015.1 Deltaproteobacteria bacterium
ATACCGACTTCACGGTGGCTACCGGGAAGGTCTTGGCCACAACCCCCAGGCTGATGTAATCCGTGATCCGGCTGCCTTTGGGGAGTTCTGCAAGTGTCCGTGCCATCTGCGGTCCTCCTGTCATAGCTTGACACAGGATACCACAGAATTAATATTAAGTGAACAGTATTGCTTTTAAACCCCCCTTTGGAAAAGGGGGGCAGGGGGGATTTTCATCGCTGGAGGGTGCCAAATATCTGCTATTCCCGTTTAGCCTGCGCCGGCACAGGCGAGACGCCTGTGGCACTTGTTTGATTGCGAACTGGTATCAGTGGTGCGCCGGGCGCACCCTACACTTTCTCCAATGCCAGGTTGATCAGGATGTCCAAGAGGTCCGGGAAGTCGATGCCCGCGGCCTTGGCCCCCTGGGGGAAGAGGCTGGTGCCGGTCATGCCGGGGATGGTATTGGTTTCCAGGACAAAGATCTCCTGCTCCCGAATCATCATATCGGTGCGGGAATAGCCCCGGCAGCCCAGGGCCTGATGCGCAATGAGGGCGCACTCCTGGGCGCGTTTGGTCAGTTCCGGGGAAAGTCTGGCCGGGCAGATTTCCTCAGTGGCCCCGGGCCGGTACTTGGCCTCGTAATCAAAAAAAGCGTAGGTGCTGGCCGGGATGATCTCAACCAGGGGCAGGGCCTGCAAATTGGCGTTGCCCAGCACCCCGCCGGTAACCTCGGCGCCCTGGATGAATTCCTCCGCCAGCACCCGGTTATCCAGGGCGAAGGCCGCGGCCAGGCCGGTTTGCAACGCCTCCGGCGTCCCGGCTATGGAAATGCCGATGCTGGAGCCTTCGTTGACCGGCTTGATCACCACCGGCAGGCCCAATTTGGCCTCGATTTCTTGGGGACTGGGGGCCTTGTCGCGGTGAAAGGCCAGGGCCGCGGGTACCCTGAGCCCGGCCATTTGATAGATGGCCTTGCTCAGTTCCTTATTCATGGCGAGGGCCGAAGCCAGGATCCCGGAGCCCTGGTAGGGGATCTCCAGGAGGTCCAGGAGACCCTGCAGGGAGCCGTCCTCCCCGCCCCGGCCATGCATGATAATGAGGGCCGCGTCCAGCTCTTTGGCTTCCCGCACCAAACGCTCCAGGTCCGTCAGGGGATCGTAGCGCCGGATGTCGTATTTGTCTTTGTTGAGGGCCTGATAGACCTGGGCGCCGCTTTTCAGCGAGACTTCCCGCTCCGAGGATTTGCCCCCGGCAATGAGGGCCAGCCGCATTTTTCCCATGATTCCCTCCGGCTAAGAAACAGCTATCAGCTTTCAGCAGTCAGCTTTCAGCCAAAGACCACGTTTCATTCCAAGGCTGTCCTGAAAAGTTTGTCGTAGGGTGCGCACCGCGCACCATTGCCTCTTTTCCCATTGACCCGGAGCAAATCCAGAGGAGTCAGGCGCAAGGAGGCAAACAACTTGTCCTCCAGGGCCCGGCTCTTGACTTCCGTAGCCTGGATGCGGGCCAGGGCCTCGGGAGTGCGGCCGTAGCGCATCTTGAGGTCGGCAAAGCGGACCGTCAGCGTGACCACCACTTCGTGAAGGACGCGCTTGTCGGCGTAATTAACCACCTCGGCCTCCCGCAACGGCCTGGGGTCCATAATGTTGGCGTCGAGATGGACGTGCTCCCGGACCACCTGGGCCAGGTGGGGGTAGCCCAACTCTTCCAGGATGCCGGCCCCCAACTCGGCGTGGTTCGTCAGGGTTCCCAGGCACTGGGTCTTGCCCAGGTCGTGGAGGAGGGCGCCGGCCGTAACCAAGGGCAGAAACAGGTCAAAACCGGCCTCCGCCAGGGCCTCGCCCAAAAAGCGGGCTACTTCCATAACCTGGAAACTATGCTCCCGGATATTGGGGAGCATGCCGTGGGCCTCCATAAGCTCCAGACATTGATTATGAGAAGGGAGGAGGATTAAGTCCAATGCTGTTCACTTAGCACCCGAGCTTTCAAAAAATCCGGGAACGCATTTATCAACGACAGGGAGAAAGTGATTAATTCCTCCTCACCCTAACCCTCTCCCCCATTGGGGGAGAGGGAATAAAGAAGGATATCCGGTAATTCTCCCTCTCCCCCCGGCGGGGGGAGAGGGCTGGGGTGAGGGGGGGCATCCTCGCCCCAGCAACCCATCGAAATAGCCAAACCTTAAGTGAACCGTATTGCCCCTAAATCCCCCTTTTTCAAAGGGGGACTTTCCCAGCAATTCTATGTAGTTACCCCCTTTTCTAAAGGGGGGTTAGGGGGGATTAGAATGATTCCGCTATCGGATATCGGAAAAAACTTTTGGCAATCGCTATATATATCACTGGGACTCTTTCGATCTACTTTATTCCCACAAACAATCCTTGCTCCATATTCTGGCCCAAAATAGTCAATCATATCTGGTAGATTATTAATACCAAGTTGCGATCATACAGGTAATTTACCTTTTTCTTGTGTAGGGGCGGACCCATGTGTCCGCCCACAAGAGGGCGCACACGCAGGTGCGCCCCGACAACAGCTTTTCTTACTTCTATGAGCGCAACTTGGTATAAGTCCTATCAGGACTTGGTGGCCCTGGACGGTCTATCTTTGCAGATTCCCCCGGGAGAGATTTTCGGCTTGCTGGGCCCCAACGGCGCCGGCAAGACCACCACCATCAAGATATTGACCCCCAGGTGCGGCGCCAGATGTGAAACCTCATCCAGGAACTCAAGCTTTCGGGCATCACCATTATTCTGACCACCCACTATATCGAAGAAGCGGAGATGCTGTGTGACCGGGTGGTGGTCCTGAACCGGGGCCGGCTCATCGCCCTGGACACCCCTGGCGCCCTGGTGGCCCAGGTGGGGGGGGTATGTGGTGGAAACCCTCAACAGCGGGCGGCGGCAGTATCTGCTGGTCCGGGACAAGGATGAGGCCTATGCCCGGGCCCAAACGGAGCCAACCGGGGTCATCATCCGCCAGGCCAACCTGGAGGACGTGTTTATCCAGCTCACCGGGGAGCGGCGGGGGGCGGCGCCTTCTATGGGAAAACGGTCCGAAATAATCCCCGGTGATCACTTGAGGGTTCCCAGAAAATCCACCAGGGCCGCCTGCTCCATGATGGGGAGGTAGGCGTAGCTGGGCATTTTGGCCCGGGGGTGGCGTTGGCGGGGATAAGCGATGGCGATTGCCAATTCCCCGGAGGTTAATCGGGTCCCAACCCCGTCTAAAGGTATGGCGAGCTTGCCGCCTTGCCCTTTAAGGGAGTGGCAGGCCAGGCAGCCCAAACGCCCGGCCAGTTCGGCCCCCTGGGGCCCCTGGGTCTGAGCCCGGCTAACGGGGCAGGCCGCCAGAAGGCAGGCCAGCGCCAACCCCAGCGCCGCCGGAATTCTCAAGGCTTTGATTCACCTGCCGTAATCATTTTTTCGATTTCGGCCTTTTCAGGGTGATCGGGTTTCAATTCCAGGGCTTTTTTGAACAGGGCCGCGGCCTTGCCCTTCTCGCCGTCGGCATAGTAGCCGGTGGCCAGGTTGATCATGGCCACCCAATTCTTCGGGTCGATCGAAACAGCCTTTTGAAACGCCGCCATCTCTTTCTGACGGAATTCCGGCGCCCCCAGCTTGTTGTACTTGAACCGGTAGGCCATGCCGATCATGTTGTAGGCGGCCGCGGCCTTAGGTTCCAGTTTGATGGCCTTTTCGTAGCTGGCAATGGCCTCGTCATACTTCTGCTGTTGGAAATAGACAAACCCTTCCTGAGTATACTTGTCGGCGCTATCACCGCCGCAGCCCAGGATGGCCGCCAGGAGCATGGTGGTGAGGATGAATCTGAACATCGTACCTCCAGCTTTTCAAAGTTAATCAGGCAATGCCGCAGTCCGGGCCAGGATTCTTCCCTTCCGGGGGCCAGGGCCGGGAAGGCCGGCTGGGGGGCCGCTCCCCCCGCCCTGAACTGTCAACCCATCGGTTATTGGCGATGGACAAATCAATACTGTAAAAAATATAACCCCTCAAGGCAGTAAGCAAGCAAAATCTATCAGGAAAAATTATCGACTTATTCGAGGGGCAGAGCAGGCCGGTGGGAGCGAACCGGGGGTCAGGCGTTCCTTGACATTAGGGCGCGAGATGCCCAACGTAAAGGTTAGTCCCGCCACAACCATGGTGAAGGACCGAAAAATGCTGCGGCCAAGACCCGGAGGATAAAATCATGTCCGAAGAAAAGTATCCCGGCTGGTACTCGTTCATTAAAGAAAAACACGGAAACTTCATCAAGGCCTTGGAGCAGTTGGGCGAGGCGGTGCGGCAGGAAGGGCCTTTGGATGACAAGACCGCCCACCTGGTCCAGTTGGCGGCGGCCGCGGCCAGCCGCTCGGAGGGGGCGGTTCACAGCCACACCCGCAGAGCCTTAAAGGCCGGGGCGACCCCGGCGGAGATCTACCACGCCGTCATCCTGTTAACCAGCACCATCGGCTTTCCCCATACGTCCGCGGCCTTGAGCTGGGTCTATGACGTCCTGGGGGCAGAGGCGGCGTGAGCCTTTAGTTCCCCTGAGCCTGCCCTTGGGATAAGCCTGGCCGGATGACCCGGCCCGGACCACTCCGGTCCAGGTCATGGGCGTGGCCTGCGCCAGGTCCTGCCCCGGCAAAACGCAGACCAACCACGGGCGGCCGCCGGCAGCCGGTCCCCGCCGCCAGGCGCGATTCCGGCCTGATGCCTCTGTAAGCCCCCTGGTTGCGGTCAGGGCCCGGCGGCTCTCTGATGCTGTTCCCCCATCCTCCTAAATATGCTATTATTTCACCCATGTGGCGGAGGAGCAAAGTCGGCAGCAAGCTCTTAGGGGTCACCCTGTTCTCCTTGTTGGTGGCCCTGGTGGGTTTGCTCCTGGTGATCCAATACCTGGCCACCCAGCAAGTCCTTTTGTGGCACCGGCAGCGGGTGGAACTGGTGGCCCGGCTGGTGCTGGCCGAATACCGGGGCAAGATTCAGCGGGTGGAGCAGGCCGCCAGCCTCCTGGCCGACAACCCCGCCTATGGGGAACTTCTGGCCACCGGCAACTCGGAGGCGCTGAGGCGCCTGGTAACCCCCATGATGGCGGCCACCGGCCTCCATATCCTCACCATTACCGACTACCAGGGGGTCATCCAGGTACGGGCGCATGACCCCGGGGCCCTGGGGGTCAATATCTCGGGCAATCCCCAGGTCCGGGCCGGCCTCGAAGGCAAAAAGGCCTCCCGCATGACCCACTGGCAGGATTCCATCGCCCTGAGCGCCTCGGCTCCCATTCGGTACGAGGATAAGGCGGTGGGGGTGGTCCTCACCGGGCTCCTCATCGACCGGGGTTTTCTGGAATCTCTGTCCCGCCCCGGGGCCGAAGTGGCCATGTTCTATGGCAATCGCCTGGTGGTCAATTCCTTTAAGGACCTGCCGGAAAGCGCCCTGAACCAGTTACTGCACCACCGCGATCTCGCGGCCCAGGGTCCGGTTGACCGGGTGCAGCAGCTCCAGCTGGGAAATGAGGACTATACCATCACGTATCTCCCCCTGGAAGAGGGAGATAAGCCCTGGGAAAGCCTGATCGTCGTGGGGGTCAGCCGGCGGGAGTTGGGACCCACGCTGCTGACGCTGAAGCTGGTCATTTTCGGGGTGGGGGGCGCTGCCGCCCTGATCGGCGGGCTCCTCAGCTTCTGGCTCTCTTCCGGCATGCGCCGCCAGATCGCTTACCTGGCCGAAGGCACCCGGAAAGCCGCCCTGGAGGAGTTGGCCGGAGATATCCCGGTAACCAGCCGGGATGAGTTGGGGGATTTGGCGGAGTCCTTCAATGCCATGATCCGGGCCCTGGGGGACAAGACTCGGCTCCTCCAGGAAGAGCGGGACCGGGTCGCCGCCAACGCCGATTTTCTCGCCATGATCGTCCATGACATCAAGGCGCCTCTGACCGGGGTGCGCCTGACCATCGAGGCCCTGGAGGACGAAACCCTGCCGCCTGACATCCATCGCAAGCTGCAGGGCATCATCCAACGGAGCGAAGGCCTCCTGTTGCACCTCCACAATGTGCTGGATTTGAGCCGGTTTGAATCCGGAGGTCTGGTCCTGAGACCGGAGCCAGCGCCCCCGGGCTTTATCATCCAGCGTCTGCTCCATCACTTCGGGGCGCTGGCCCTGCACCAGGGGGTAAACCTGGTGGCCTCGGCGCCGCCGGACCTCCCCCCCATCAGGGTGGATGAGCCTTCCCTGGATCGCGTCCTGGCCAATCTCCTGGTCAACGCCCTGGCGGCGACGCCCCGAGGCGGCCAAATCCAGGTGAAAGCCCTCTTCGGGGCTGACCGCCGGGAAGTTGAACTTGTCGTGGCGGATACGGGTTGCGGCCTGAGTGCCGAGGACCAGGAGCACCTCTTCGAAAAGTACCGCCTCGCCAATAAGAAACATGACGGGTCGGGTTTGGGGCTCTATATCTGCAAAACCCTGGTTTCGGCCAACCAGGGCCGCATCTGGGCGGAGAGCCTCCTGGGGCAAGGAGCCGCCTTTCATCTGGCTTTTCCTGCCGTCCGGGAAGCTCCCGCCGCGCCGGGGCAGGAGGAGCCGCCGGTTGCTCCCGAACCTCAAACCCCTGACTTGCGCAAAGGGCAAGGCGTGGGATAAGATTAAAGAAAGAAATCCGAGGCGTTTCCCCACCTAAAAATCCGGCGTCTGGCTCCCTGACGGGACGATGGTCAACCTTTAACGTGCACCTGGATGCGGCAGGGCGATGGGAGGCTTAAGTGGACCCGACCCCCTGGATTTTGGTGATCGATGATGACCGCTGGACCCGGGAAGCCCTGGTGTCCATTCTGGGGCGGGCCGGTTACCGGGTCACGACCCTGGAGAGGTTTGGCCAGGAACTGGAAGCCGGCAATTTCCCGGAGCGTTATCAGGTGGCGGTGTTGGATTATCACCTCCCTCACCTCAACGGCCTGGAGGTGGCCCGGCGCTTGAAGCAGTTTCAGCCGGATTGCCGCATCGTCATGATTTCTTCCGAGCTTCCCAACCTGGCCGCCCTGGCCGACCAGGAGGCCGTGGTGGACCGGTTTCTGGCCAAGCCTTTCTCCAAAGACGCCATTCTGGAGGTGGTCGCCCAGCTTTGTCCCTTTCCGGCTCCGTGAACCCCGCGTTTCTCGAAGACCCCGCCGCGGCCGGAGACCTGCCGGATTACGTGCTTGCCTATGCCCGCCGGGAGGGCCGGTTTGCCCCCGGCGACCGGGTCCTGGTGGCGGTCTCCGGCGGCCCGGATTCGGTGGCCCTCCTCCATCTCCTGGTGCGGCTGGCCCCCGAGCTGGGTCTGGACCTGGGCGTAGCTCACTTCGACCACGGCCTCCGGGGTGAGGACTCCCGGGCTGACGCCGTGTTTGTGGCCGATCTGGCCCAGGGCCTGACGCTTCCTTGCTACCAAGGCCGCGGTCCGGTACGCGACGCGGCCCGTCGGGACAAGGTCTCTCTCCAGATGGCGGCCCGGAAGCTGCGAAGGCAGTTTTTTCAGGACACCCGCCGCCGCCACGGTTACGCCAAGCTGGCCCTGGGGCACACCGCCGACGACCAGGTGGAACTCTTCTGGCTCCGCCTGCTCCGGGGCGCGGGGCTGGAGGGGTTGAAGGGCATGTGGCCGGCCACCCCCGAGGGCCTGGTGCGGCCGCTGTTGACCGTGGGCAAGGCGGTTCTCCTGGCCTGGCTGGAGCAGGAGGGCCTGCCTTACCGCGTTGACGCCAGCAACCTGAGCCGGGCGTATCTGCGCAACCGGGTGCGCCTGGACCTTCTGCCCCACCTGACCCGGGGCTACAACCCCCGTTTGGCCCAGACCATCTGGCGGACCCAGGCCCTGCTCCAGGAGGATGAGCGTCTCCTGGCCCGGGAGACCGCCGCAGCCTGGGACCGGGTGGCCGGCCGACTGGCTGCCGACTGCTTCGCCCTAGACCTGAACCGGTTTTTCAGCCTGGAGCCGGCCTTGCAAACGCGGGTGCTGCGGGACGGAGTGGCCCGACTCGGCGCGGATTTGACCCTCACGGCCCCCCAGGTGGCATCGCTCCTGGCCCTGGCCCGGAGTGAACGGAGCGGCGGCCTGATCTCGCTGGGGGAAAACGTCCAGGTGGCCCGGGCGGGAGCCGTCTTGCATATCATGCAAGCCCTGCCGGACCCGCCCCGGGAAGCCTCCAGGCTTTCGGATTGCCCGGCTACGGTTGATTCCCCCGCGGGCTGGCGCTGGCATCTGTCCCGGTGCGCCTGCCGGCCCGGCGACCCCTGGCCGCCCCCGGAGAAGGCCTGGCTGAATCCGGAGCGGCTCTCCTGGCCCCTTGAGGCGCGCGCCTGGCGGCCCGGGGACCGCTTCTGGCCCCAGGGCGCCCCGGGGCCCAAAAAACTTCAGGATTTCCTGGTGGACGCCAAGATTCCCCGTTGGCTTCGTCCGCATATTCCCCTGGTGGCCGCGGCCGGGGAGATTGTCTGGGTGGCGGGCTTAAGGGTGGCCGACCCGGTGAAACTCCTTGCCGACAGCCGGGAACTCTGGGAAATCACGGTTACGCCCACCAACCCCGACACGGCCCGCGTCTGGGAAATCCTGCGCCGGGTGCGGGGTTGAGAAAGCCTTTGGGGAGGGGGCTATGGGCGCCTGCCCTTACACTTGCCAAAAACTCCCCCAAACCCTGACAGGGGGCTGGGCAGGGAGTTTGAGGGGAAGGCGGGGGAGTTTATTCCGATTCCCAAGCTGAGCTTGGAAACTAGAATTTCGTTCCCAAGTGCAACTTGGGAACGAGGTATTGTTCGGCATAATACCGTGTTCCCTTTGAAACGAAACAAACCATCCAGATAACCTATTGATATCTCTCGTAGGGGCGGGTTTCAAACCCGCCCCTACAAAACGAACACGGTATAAGAGGTCTTTTCCTTGGCGCAGTCCGGTCCGCCGCTCCTCCTGATCAACCCCTGGATCTACGATTTTGCGGCCTACGATTTTTTTGCCCGGCCGCTGGGGTTGTTGTATCTGGCGGGGCTGCTTAAGGCCCAGGGGTACGCGGTAAACTTCCTGGATTGCCTGGGCGCGCCCCACGCCCGGCCCGGACTTTTCGGCGCCGGCCGCTACCCCAAGGAAATCATCTCGCCGCCCCCGGCGTTGGCGGGAATCACCCGGCGCTACGGGCGCTACGGCATCAGCGAGGCGGCTTTTCAAGAGCGTCTGGCCCGGGTCCCCACCCCCGCGGCCATTCTGGTGACCTCCCTCATGACCTACTGGTACCCTGGGGTGGCCGCGGCCATCCGCCTGGCCCGGGAGCGTTTCCCCGACGTTCCCGTCATCCTGGGGGGGGTCTACGCCACCCTCTGCCCGGGGCACGCCCAAACCCACAGCGGCGCCGACCGGGTGGTCGCCGGGCCGGGAGAAGCGGCCATAGTAGGTATTCTGGAGGAGATCACCGGTTTCCCCCCGCCGGGGCCCCGCATTCCGGACTGCGAAGCTTTGGCCCCCCTGCCCTATCCGGCCCTGGACCTCCTGGACCACCCGTCCTTTATTCCTCTCCTCACCTCCCGGGGCTGCCCCCTGGATTGTCATTACTGCGCCTCCCGGCAGCTGCAGCCGACTTACCGGCGGCGCGACCCCCTGGCCGCGGCGGCCGAGCTGATTCACTGGCAGGACCGGCTAGGCCTCACCGACGCCGCCTTCTATGACGACGCCCTGCTGCTGGCCGCGGCGGACCACCTGCTGGTGATCCTGGCAGAACTGGAACGCCGCGGGCGCACCTTCCGGTTCCATACCCCCAACGGCCTCCAGGCCCGCCTCATTACCCGGGAGGTGGCCCGTTGGCTCAAGCGGGCCAACTTCGCCACCCTGCGTCTGGGAGTGGAGACCACCGCCCTGGGAGCCGCCCGCCTGGACGCCAAGCTCCAGGCGGGGGAGCTGGAAGCCGCCCTGGCCCACCTCCGGGAGGCCGGGTTCGCCCCGGCTGAGATCGGAGTCTATCTCCTCATCGGCCTTCCGGACCAGGAGGAGGCGGAGGTGGCGGCCTCCATCCTCCGGGTTAAGGAACTGGGCGCCACCCCGGTCCTGGCCCAGTACTCCCCCATCCCCGGCACCGCCCTGTGGCCCCGGGCGCAGGCCACCTCCCGCTACGACCTGACCGCGGATCCACTGTTCCACAACAATTCCCTCTTCCCCTGCTGGCCGCAGTTTTCCTGGGACCGCTACACCCGCCTCAAACGCCTGGCCGCGGGGTAAAAGTTGTGGTAGGGTGAACCTGGGGGAAGGGGCTAGGGGCCCACGGCCCCTACCCC
>VGSJ01000102.1 GCA_016875015.1 Deltaproteobacteria bacterium
GCAATCGGCGTAACCCACGCGGCGTCAAGCGCAAGATGAGCAATTTCCCTCTGCGCCGTCGCGGCTCTGATCGAATGCCCAAAATCGACCTCCAAACAGCTATAAATATATTAACTGAACAGTATTGGGTTTAAAAGTCCCCCTTTAGCAAAGGGGGATTTAGGGGGATTTGAGTTTTCACGGTAAAGCCTGCGGCTACTAAAGCAGCCCTTTGAACACGACTAAGTATCAAAACCACCGAGGCTCCCCCATGCCGGACCGATGGGCTCCCGTGCAGCAACTACTGGACGATGGCGTCAGCCAGGGCGTCTTTACCGCCGCGGTGGCCCTGGTGGGGCTTGGGGGAAAGCTCCGGTGGGAAGGGGCCGGCGGCTTTTTGTCCAGGGACCCGGGCGCCGCGGCCGTGACCCTAAACACGGTCTTCGACCTGGCCTCCTTGACGAAACCCCTGGCCACGGCCCTGGCCCTGATGGTCCTGGCGAACCGGGGGCAGCTTAATTTTGCCGCCCCCCTTAAAGAGGTTCTCCCAGTCGCATGGCTGCCGCCGGACAAGCATCCCCTGATCTTGGGAAGCCTCCTCACCCACCGCGCCGGTCTGCCGGCCTGGCGCCCTTTTTATCAAGAAGTTCTGGCCGCGCCTGCCCCGGCCCGCCCTGCCCGGCTGGAACGCCTGGCCGCCTCCACCCCCTTGGAGCACGCCCCGGATACGGTGACCCTATACAGCGACCTGGGCTTCATGCTGCTGAAAGCCGTGGTGGAGCGGCTTAGCGGTAAAAATTTAGATCAGTTTTGCCGGGAAGAAATATACCGGCCCCTGGGACTGAATATTTTGGGTTTCATCCCTTTACCCAAAACAGCCCAAGCTGTTCTGGCAACCGAAAACCGAAAACCGGAAACCGAAAACCGCGTTTATGCCGCCACCGAACCGGGCCTCATCCCGGGACGCCCCGGCGCGGGCGCGGTGCATGACGAAAACGCCTGGGCCGCGGGCGGGGTGGCGGGCCACGCCGGTCTCTTCGGCCCCGGCCGTGAGGTCTTTCATATGGTGGCCTGCCTTTATCGGGCTTATGGCGGCGAGCCGATGGGGCCGCTCGCCCCGGCCGCGGTCAGGCTTTTTCTGACGGTCCCGGCCGGCGCCGACCGGGCCTGCGGCTTCGACACCCCCGGGGCGGACCCGGGCGGGCGGGCCGCGGGGCGCTATTTTTCGCCCCGGAGCGTCGGCCACCTGGGCTTCACCGGCACCTCTTTTTGGCTGGACCTGGACTCCGGTCAGATGGTAGTCTTACTGACGAACCGGGTGCACCTGGGCCGGGACGATAAGGCCAGGATTGCCGCCTTCCGCCCCCGCTTCCACGAGGCCGCGTCCCGGGCTTTGGGTTTCAACCAGCCTTATTGACCAGAGGCAGATGGAGAATAGCCGCCCCCGGCTGTTCCTAATAAAGGGCATGGTGCGCAGTGCGCGCCCTTACTTCTGATCTCATCATTTCCAAAAATGACCATGAACGCAGCAACCCACATCCACCTCCTGGGCATCTGCGGCACCGGCATGGCCGCCCTGGCCGGCATTTTGAAGGAGCAGGGCTTTCGCGTGACCGGCTCCGACGAGCACGTCTATCCGCCCATGAGCACGATGCTGGAGGGCCTGGGAATCCCCCTCCAAAACGGCTACCGCCCGGAGAACCTGACGCCGGTCCCCGACCTGGTGGTGGTGGGGAACGTCATCCGCCGGGAAAACCCCGAGGCCCAGGCGGTCCTGGCCCAAAACCTCCCCCGCCTCTCCCTGCCCGAGGCCCTGAACCGCTTCCTGGTGGGCGACCGGCAATCCATTGTGGTGGCCGGCACGCATGGCAAAACCACCACCACCGCGCTCATCAGTTGGCTCCTCTTTGCCCTGGGGCTTGATCCCGGGTTCATGGTGGGGGGCATCGCCAAAAATTTTCAGGCCAATTACCGGGTGGGCCGCGGCCGCCACGTGGTCATGGAAGGGGATGAATACGACACCGCTTTTTTTGACAAACGCCCCAAGTTCGTCCACTTTACCCCCCGGGCGGCGGTGCTCACCTCCATTGAGTTCGACCACGCCGACATCTACCCCGACCTCAACGTCATCATTCAGGCGTTCGAGACCTTCCTGTCCACCATCGCACCCGGCGGCCGGGTCCTGGCCTGGGGGGACGCCCCCCTGGTGCGGGAGGTCTGCGGCCGCAACCACGCCCCGGTCGCCTTTTACGGCTTAAACGGCGACGTGGCCTGGCAGGCGGCAATGCTCCGCCCCGGCCCCGGCGGCATGCATTTTACCGTCCTTAAGGATGGCGCCCGGTGGGGAGAGTTCTTCCTGCCCATGGTGGGGGAGCATAACGTCTTGAACGCCCTGGCGGCCCTGGCGGTGCTGTCCGAAGTCGGGGTCGAGGCCCCCCCCTTACAAAAAGCCCTGCCCGGGTTTAAGGGGGTCAAAAAACGTCAGGAAGTGGCCGGAGAGTTCGATGGGGTGCTGGTGGTGGAGGACTTTGCCCACCATCCCACCGCAGTAAGGGTAACCCTGGCCGCGGTCCGCCAGGCCTACCCCAAGCGGCGTTTGGTGGCGGCGTTTGAGCCCCGCACCAACACCTCCCGGCGCCGGATTTTTCAGGAACCCTACGCCCGGGCCTT
Organism: Deltaproteobacteria bacterium; assembly: GCA_016875015.1. GTDB lineage: Bacteria > Desulfobacterota > Desulfobaccia > Desulfobaccales > 0-14-0-80-60-11 > 0-14-0-80-60-11. The sequence goes on from VGSJ01000102.1 coordinate 2,650, forward strand.
TAAAGACGCGGACCTGGTCCTGGTGCGGGAACCCCCGGACCTGTGGAAAGTTGCGCCCGAAGAGCAGTTCTCCTCCCGGGAACTGATAGCCGACCTCCAGGCCGAAGGCCAGGAAGCCCTCTATTTCCCCGATACCGACGCGCTCCTGGAGGGCCTGCTCCATACCCTGCGCCCGGGCGACGTGGTCCTGATGATGTCCAACGGCGACTTCAACCACCTGGCGCCCCGCCTCTGTGAAGCCTTGGGAAGAAAAAACCGCTAACCAGGTATTGAAAAGCGGCGCTGCCGCCTCAACTGTCATCCTGAGCGGCGCGAAGCATCTCGCGGCTCATACCGATGAGCAATCAAAAGACGATTTTTGTCATTCTGAGCGCAGCGAAGAATCTCTCCTTTAAAGCCGCTGAGATTCTTCACTCCGCGGCGCTCCGTTCGGAATGACACGAATTTTCATAGTTTTTTGACTGCAACTTTGTATAAGATCCTTCGCTCAGGATGACCAAAAGAGACGTTTTCAACCGCCTGATAGTGGCGCCTGCCGTCCGCAATGATTATCTATTAAATAAAGGAGACAAACCTAGTCTCTGTCTTGGCGAAGTTTTTGCTTGCCGGGAAACAATCTCACCGAAAGAGTAGACCTGCATCCGGGTTTGCTGAGAAGGATGATCGCATGTTGACTGAGTCTGGCCAAAATATTGATGAGGGCCCGGAATCTCCCGAGGCCTTGAATTTGATAACCGCGGTCTTCGCGCATCCCATCCACGGCCGGTTGGTGGAACGGTTCCTGTTGATGGTGACACCAAATATCTCCCTGGAGGGGGTGAGGTATGTCCTGAGCTGGCGGGATGGCGGCGTGGCCTTCTACCGGCCGATCACGATCCATTAACCACCGCCGCAATCTGAGGGAGGGGGCGGTAAGCCGCAGCCCCTCCCTTTATGTTTATCCCTGTCCTCTTATCCCGACCCCATCACACCAGCCAGGGTTTAAACCGGTCTTTATTCGGGGCAGTGAGGTTAAAGACCCGGGGAAGGCCGCCGGGCTCGGCGTTTACCGTCACCGGCGCGCCCCGGGGCGCATCGCTGTAGGCCGCGGCCAGCCCCGCCGCCGCCGCCAGGTCCTCGCCCGAGACCGCCCCGCCGACCAGCACCAGCGGGCCGGGGTATTGATCTACTTTCAGCAGGGAATCCCCGGTAGATCTCAAGGTCTCAATCGCGTCATTTTCCCGCTCCGTCCGCCCCACCACTGCCTTGGCCCCGCCGGGCAGGCGGAAGTGACGGCCATATTTGAGCAGTTCCAGGTCCTGCCGGGAGGCCTCCTGCACGTGCCGCAGCAGGTCCTTGAGCCGGGCCGAGTAGCCCGGATCGGTCAAGAGACATCCCCCCGCCGGGGCGGGATACCGGGTGATGCCGTATTCCTGGGCCAGGGCCATCTGGCGTTTGCGCCCCCGGCCGCTGAGGTTCAACAGCCGTTCCCGGTCCACCCAGCCCCGGATCTCCGGAGCCGTCGTCTTGAGGGATTTGGCGCTCAACGGTCTGAGGAGCAGGTCGGCAAACCCCGATTCCCGGGCGATGAGGTTCAAAGAACCCCGGTTCTGGCTCATGGGCCGTTGTCCCAGGACTTCCCCGGTGAAGAGAAAGTCAAACCCCGCGGCAGCCATCAAGGCCCCGGCCTCCCGGAGCATGAGGGTGTGGCAGTCGATGCAGGGGTTGTGGCCCTGGCCAAACCCGTGGGGCGGATCATAAATGAGGGGCAGATATTTGTCGGTGAAGTCCACCTCTCTGAGGGGCAGACCCAGGTGGGCGGCCGATTCCCGGGCTCGCGCCGCCCCGAAAAACGGCGTCACGAAACAGACGAGAGTGACGTCGATCCCCTGGGCGCGCAGCACCGCTGCGGCCAGCATGCTGTCCAGCCCTCCGGAAAAGAGCCCCAGGGCTCGAATGGTCTTGGTCATGGTCAGTTATTGTAAGGCGCGTCTTACGCACCGAGAATGGCGCGTGAGACGCGCCACGGATTTTAGAGAACAACTGGTTATCAGGCGGTTCGGTCCAGGCAGAGCCCCGTGAAGCCCAGAGCCGTTATAAGGGCCGTGAAGCGGCGGCGCACCCTTGGGGCCAGGAAGGCCGGCCACTGTTCCGGGGCCAGTTCCAGGCGGGCCCGGTCCCCCCGGACTCTGAGGCGCACCCGGGAAAAGCCCCGGCGCCTGAGCCAGGTTTCCCCCCGGCCCACCCGGGTCAGGCCATCCCTGGTTAATTCGGTGTCATAGGGAAAACGGGTGGCCAGGCAACTCTGGGCGGGCCGCGCGTCGTCGAGGCCCAGGCCCCGGCTCAGGGCGCGGATGGCCGCCTTGCCCAGTTGCGCCGCCAGGAGCGGGCTTTCGACTCCCAGTTCCCGGAGCGCCCTGAACCCCGGACGGAAATCGGCCAGGTCGTCCACGTTGGTGCCGTCCCAGAGCACCGAATGTCCCCGGGCGGCCGCAATCTCCCAGGCCCGGGTAATGATGGCCCGCTTGCAGGCGTAGCACCGCTCCAGGCGATTGTGCCGGAATTCCGGGAGGCTGAGGGGATCAATTTCCCGCACCACGTGGTCAACCCGGAAGCGCCGGGCCAGGGCCCAGGCCGCGGCCAACTCTCCCGGCACGGTGTGGGGTCCGGTAAAGGTGATGGCGGTCAACCCCGGTCCCAAGGCCTTCGCCGCCGCGGCCAACAGGAGACTGGAATCCAGTCCCCCGGAGAACAGCAGGGCCGCCCGCCGGTGGCGCCGGAGGTAATTATCCAGGGGTTTAATCACCAAATCTCCCGAATATGCGGGGAAAGCAGGGGCGACCCGCCGGGTCGCCCCTGCTTGTGCTCCGCGTCTGGATTTCAGCTGTCGCTGCTGGTGGTGCTGAGAAAGGGGGCTTCGTTATCCAGGGGCAGAGGTTCCACCGGTTCCCCCAGGAGAAACCGGCCGGATTCGATCCACTGTTTCAGGTGCTGGGCGATCTCCCGGGCCCGCACCATGCTGGACAGGGGCACCGTGGGCACCTCTTTGCCGTCCAGGGAGAGGGCGCCGCTTTTCAGTTGCGCGTAGCTCACCTGCCCCAATACCTGACCCGTGCCCGCGGGATAATCGCTGCCGTAATCGACGATGGGAGCCATGATCTCGGCATCGCTGACCCCGCAAAAATGGGCCATTTCCTCATTCAACAGGGGGATGGGGATCCCCATCCCCACCGCCAGGGAACAGCCGTAGCCCAACAAGCTCGCCCCCACCAGGTACCGGGGGTCCATCCGCTTCATGTCCCCCAGTACCATCAGCGTCCCGGCCGGACCCAGCGGTATCCCGTTTTCCGCCCGAGGTTTCTTGGGGTTGTGTTGGGTGCCGGGGAAGACCACGTAGCCCACCCCTCCCCCCAGGAAGATGCGGGTGCCGATGCCGATGGTGCGGTAGTACGGGTCATTGAACAGGGGGCTCAGTTCCCCGGCGGTGCAGTAATTGGCGTTGCCGGCCCGGGGCCTGAGCGGCCCCATATAAGTGTAGATGGTCCGGTTCGACAGGTTCACCGCCACGTTGTAATTCTGGTAGCAGTTCCGGGGGTTGCACAGGATAGCATTGGTCATCTGGCTCAGGGTGATTTCCCGCTCCAGACGCTTGTTGGGGTAGCAGTCGGTGCCGTAGGCCTCCGCCACCAGATGAACGGCCTTGCCGGCCACCAGGTCCTGGATAACGTGGCCGCCGCCGTACTTGAACTGCCCCGGGTACACCTTGTTCAGGGGATCTTCCTCACAGGGTTCGGTGACGCCGATGTAGACATCCACCGCCGCAAGCCCCGCGTACGCCGGCACATGATTGAGCCAGGCTCTAGATGCCTTGATGGGGGGCTTGGCATGGCCGAAATTAATGAAGGCCCCGGAAGAGCACATGGGGGAAAAGGTCCCGGTGGTCACCACGTCCACGGTCCGGGCCGCGGCCACCTCGCCTTTGCGGCGCACGATGTCAATAATCTCTTCGGCGGTGACCACCACCGCTTGACCCCGCCTGATTTTATCGTTGATTTCCTGGTAGGTTTTATTCACTTGGCAGTTGGCCATAATTTACCCTTCTCCCGCGAGGCGATTGTCATCATGGAACCTGATTTTCTGGGTGTTCACAGGGTGTTTCTCGTCACCAGCCTGATCTCGATGTTCATCATCAAGAACCGCCGGCCCCCCGGATCATGGGCCTGATCATGGCCGCCCTGGCGGTGCAATTCGTCATCGAGGGCTTGATTCCGGCCTTTCCTGCCCTGCATCACTATCCTAATAATAATCCACCGGGTCGATCTTGCGCGCCGCCGCCCAATGGAAAAAGAGATTGCTGGGCAGTCCCTGGAAGATATAGCTAGTCGGCGGCATGAGCAGCCGGCGGAAGATGGAGGGAAACGAGTAAAATTTTTGAAAGCAGCGCCAGACCCCGGCTTCGCACGCCTCGGGCGTCATGTGTCGGGGGAAGAAGTTGCACACCATCCCCAAATACTTCTCGGCGTCCGGGTTGTGGACCCGCCCTTCGGCATTAAGCTGGTCCCACATGGGAGTGCCCCGCCGCGGCGTGGCCACATTAAAGAAGGCCATAGGCGCCTTGATCTTGTCCAAAAAGGCCAGGGTTTCGTCGAACAGCTCCTGGTGGTCCCCATCCAGGCCGAACATGAAGTTCAGGGAGTAAAAAATGCCCCGTTCCCGTAAACGCCCCAAGAGCCACTCATACTCGGCCACCGGATTCTGCACCTTCTCGATGGAGGAGATGCTCTCCTGGCAGACGCTCTCGATGCCGATGTTGACGTGGTTGCAACCGGACTCCTTGGCCAGGTCCAGCAGGTCCTCGTCCCGGGAGGTGTTGATGGTCCAGAGGCAACTCCACTTCAGGTTCAAGGGCTTCAGGGCCTTGAACAGATCCTTGGCGTACTCCCGGTGGCCGGTGAGATTGTCGTCAATGAAATATATGTTTTTTAAGCCGGTGATGCGCACGTTGGCTTTGATCTCGGCGATCACCTCCCCCAGGGGCCGCCGGCGGTAGGTGTGGCCGTAAACGATGGGGACTTCGCAGAAGGCGCAGTGATAGGGACACCCCCGAGAGGTCTGGGTAGGGATGATCTTGACCCGGTAGCGCCGATAATCCAGCAACTCCAGCCGGGGCCGGGGCAGCCCCTCCAGATCGTGAAACCCCGGCGCCTGATAGCGGCGCTTTAGGCGTTTGACCCGGGCATCCTCCAGCACTTCGGTCCATACCGATTCCGCCTCGCCCACCACCACTGCGTCGCAATGCGCCAAGGCCTCCTCGGGGTGTAAGGACACGTGAAACCCGCCCATCACCACCTGCCGGCCACGCTGCCGGAACTCACCGGCAATTTCGCAGGCCCGTTCCGCCGTGGCGCAGGTGGTGGTGATCCCTACCAGGTCATACTCCCGGTGGTACGGGATGGGTGACAGGCGGTCATCAACCAGGTCCACCCGGATGCCCTTGGAAGTGAGACCCGCCAGGTACGGCAGGGTAATACCCACCAGCCAGCGGGTTTTACTGCGGAGAGGCTTCAGGTTAGGGTATTTGGTAGTGGGTTGGATCAGCAAAATTCTCATTAAAAAAACTCCAGCCCCAAAATTGCGGCCAGCGAGCCGTCTCTCAATATTTTATTAAGATAGTCAGTGAATTACAACTTATAATAAGTTTCCGGGGCCCGGAGGGCAAGGTTGACTTGAGGGCATTTATCAGCATATATGGTTACAATTGTCTGGACGACCCCATGCAAAATATCCTTTGCCCGCTCTGTGATCACGATCACACCTCCCTGGTAGCCCGGCGCCGGGAACGGGGCCTCACCATCACTACGGTTGCGTGCCGGGATTGCGGCCTCGTTTATCACAACCCGGTGATCGAGGACCAGGATCGCCTCGAACTGGCCGTGAGTCACCGGCAGTGGCACACGGGTGATTCGGAGTTCCCGCGCCAACTCCGCAAGCTGGAGAAACGCTGGAACCTCCAGTGGCCCTTGATCCGGACGGTCTTCCAGTCCGGCTGCCGCGTCCTGGAGGTCGGCTGCGGCCTGGGCCTGGTGGGCGCCAGGCTGAAAAGCCTGGGAGCCCGGGTCTGGGCGGTGGAGCCCGACCCCGAGCAGGCCGCCTATGCCCGGGACCACCACGGCCTGACGGTTTTTGCCGGCCGCTTCGAGGCGGCGGCCTTCGAACCTGCCTCCTTTGACCTGATCCTGGCCTCCCACGTCATCGAGCATTTCCCCGAGCCCCTGGCCTTCCTGCGCCAGGCCCGGACCTGGGCCCACCCGGAAACCTGGCTCTTCCTGGAAACCCCCAACGTCATGGCCCCCAAAGTGAGCTTCCGGCGGATGTTTTCCCCGGCCCACAACTTCTACTTTGCCCCCCAGACCCTAAGGTGGCTGCTCACGAAAGCCGGCTGGCAGGAGGAAAAGCTGCGGGTGTGGCGCCGGGACGCGTTCCAGGTCCTGGCCCGCCCCGGCGTCCCCCAACCGCCTGGGGTGGACCCCCGGGTGGCCGGGCAGGTCAGGCGGGCCGTCGCCCGCCACCGGTACCTCTATTACTTGAAATTACTGTTCATCTGGCGCAAGATGCCCTGGTGGCAGAAGTATTGGATGTACCAAACGAGAGAGCCCGGCCGGTAAACCTCCGGCTCAGGTCTTGCGGACCAGCGGGATTACCTTGGCTTTGCCTTCCGGAGCCGGAGAGCCGGGTTGAGGCGGAGCTAGGGGGGGAATGAGCTTCAGCTGCACCGGCCGCCCCCCCATGGTGTACTCCTCTCCCTGGAGGTGCGTCTCCTCCAGGATCCAGACCAGGGTCTGGGGAGGCAGGGAGAGCACCAGCAATTCCACCTGATACCACCCCCGCTTGACATCCGGGGCAATATCGTTGATGCGGGCGTAGAATGCGGGCTGGCGGTCCAGGTGGACCAGCACCAAATCGTTAATCGTGGCCATGTCGGTCGGGTAGCGGGTGGCCGGTCGGGATAGTCATGCCTGGGGCAACCGGCGGGACTACTTTACCAGATCACCGCCAAAATGCAAGGGGTTGGGGAGCTTCAGCCGGAAGGCCGGGGCCTTGGGGCAACCCGCAACTCATGAAAATTGGGTATGGGCTGGTGGCACAGCCTTTCCAGGCTGTGCACGATTAATACCAAGTTGCGCTCATAGAAGTAAGAAAAGCTTACGGTCTGTAGGGGCGCACCCGCGTGTGCGCCCATCCTGAGGGCGGACACATGGGTCCGCCCCTACAAAAGATAAATTACTTGTATGATCGCAGTTTGGTATGAGATAGAGCCCGGCGACGTCGGCCAACTTCTCGACAAAGTGCTGGTCGCGGCTGAGCTTGAAGGTCTTGAGCAAATGTGGTTTAAGGCGGTGTTGCTTCCAGATGC
>VGSJ01000103.1 GCA_016875015.1 Deltaproteobacteria bacterium
CCGAGAACGCGGTGATGAGCCAAATCTATGCGGCCCTCATCGTCTATCTTTTGCTCTGTTACACCAAGTTCATCTGTAACTTGAGCGTTACTTTACAGAACTTCATGCGTGTCTTGCAGCTCAACCTATTTCGTACCTGCTCCTTGCAGGACCTTTTTAATCCGCCAGGCCAGGTGCCAGATAATATGAATGTTAATAACCAGTTAACCTTGGCTTGGGCCTAGCCGGACAGAAATGAACTCAGCAAAAGTTGATGTATCATCCGGGACTCCGAATCAAGTAGTGGACTGGGGCCGCAACACGAGAAACATTTTAGGTTACTATGGAAAACTTGATAATCTTCTTTATTCTGGGCAGTAAAGCAGATTTATAGGTCTCGAAAACTTAAGACGTTCTCTGAGCTTGCTAAAAAATCAAACGTTCAACCGGATGCTTAATGCGTGCTTAAATACATCGAGTATTAAATTCTCGGAGCTGAGGTCATAAGCGTATTCCTTATTTTGAGACCGTCGCAAAAGGGTTCTTCCTGGCCTTTTTTCCTAAGACAAGATTGGGGGCCAAAAGGGTAAACATTGCGACTATGGGCGCTGGTATCTGCTATTGATGCGCTCCTGAAGATCGTTCCGAAGGGTTTCGATCTGCGAATCATATGTGGAACTCATATCCCCCTGGATTGTAAACTTTATCCATCAACGTCAGATTTAAGCTGAACTCGGTTTGCTGATTATCAGCTCAAATCTTGGTCATTACCGCTAAAAACCAGAGCCCATCAACATTTCAGACTGGATTGCTTGCCGGGTGAGCCAAAGGGCCATAAGCCTCTGGAAACTACCAACTACCAACTGCTCACTTCTCCCTGCTCCCCTAATCCATTGACTTCCCGTGCGAAGTAAGTTAATTTATTCACATGGCTGCCCGGGGCAAAAGTATCCTCAAGGACCTGGAAAAAGATGTGGCCGCGATCAATGGCGCGCTGCTGGCCAATCTCCAGACCCATGTGCCGTTGATTGCCGAGGTGGGACGCCATATCCTGCTCAGCGGCGGCAAGCGCATCCGGCCGCTGCTGTTTATCTTGAGCGCCCGGATGTGCGGCTGCCAGGGCAATCACTTGACCGGTTTTTCCACCATCTTTGAATACCTGCACGCCGCCACTCTGCTGCACGACGACGTCATCGATGCGGCCAGCGTGCGCCGGGGGGCGTCCACCGCCAACACCATCTGGGGCAACCAGGCGGTGATTTTGGTGGGGGACTTTCTCCTGGCCAAGGCCCTGTCCCTGGCGGTGACCACCAATAAATTGAAGATCCTGCAGGTGCTGTCCCACGCCACCACCATGATGGCCGAAGGGGAGATCCTTCAGCTCCTGCACGCGGGAAACCTGAAAATCACCGAAGCCGAATACTTCGAGGTCATCACCCGCAAGACCGCCATCCTCATGTCCGCCGCCTGTCAGATCGGGGCCATCCTGGGTGGGGCCCCCCCCGGCCAGGAAGATGCCTTGGGCCAAATGGGGTTGAACCTGGGGATCACCTTCCAGGTGGTGGACGATATCCTGGATTACACCGGGGACGAAAGGGAGTTGGGCAAGGAGATTTGCGCCGACCTGCGGGAAGGCCGGGTCACCCTGCCCCTGATTCACGCCCTGTCCCAGGCCTCGCCGCCGGACCGGGAGCGCCTGGCAGCCATCGCCCAAGCTCTGACCCCGGAGTCGGCCCCGGAACTCCGGAGCCTCCTCGATAAGTGCGGGTCCCTGGACTACGCCCGCACCGTCGCCCGGAGCTACACCCTTACGGCCCAGGAAAACCTGAAGACCTTTCCCCCCTCCCTGGAAAAGACCTACTTTTCAGCCATCACCGAAGAACTGCTGGCCCGGACCCATTGACCCGGTGGGCGGGACGCGCCCGGCCTTTCCCCGGGAGCCGCGGCCTTCGGGTATCCTCAAGGGACGCCATTTATCTGAATTATTGATTTAAATCAAACCGGTTAGACTTACGACCGGAGCCGTCTTGGCTGGGCCCCTGGCCGGGCGGGCGGCCTCCGGACTTTTCCCTTCATTTTACTTGACATTACCTGATTCTTGCGGTAAATTTTTTTTGCAGATAGCATGTCAGACTGAAGGCAGGGCGGGGGCCCTGGCCATAGATCGGAAGGGTATGCTAATCACCTTTCCTTTTTTTTGCCTGGCTGCTCTCGCGGACCTGCTCCTGGGGCGGGATTAAGTGTTACAAAATTTAGGAGGTTCCTCATTCATGAAGGAAAGGGGAAAAGTTAAGTGGTTTAATGATTCCAAGGGATTCGGCTTTATCTCCAGAGAGAACGGCCCCGATGTGTTTGTACATCACAGCGCCATCCAGAGCGATGGCTTTCGGACCCTGGCGGAAGATCAGGAGGTCGAGTTTGAGGTGGTTCAGGGTCAAAAAGGACCCCAGGCGCAAAACGTCACCAAGCTATAATCGCTAACCACTTGAGGCTGGGAACTCCGGCGGTCCTCAGGCCCCGGAGTTCCGCCATATTGACCCCAAAGAGGTGAGCCGTGGCCCGCAACCGATATGGCTGGGAAAAACGAGCCAAGGAAATCGCCCGGAAGCAAAAAAGCGATGAGAAGATGAAAAAGCGCCAGCATCAGGCTGCGGCGGAAGAAACCCAAGAAGAACCCAAGGCGCAGGAAGAAGGCACTATTGAGGAATAACCGGAATCTCCTCCAGATCGGGTCGGGCGACACCATCGGGACAGGGGAATTGTGTCGCCGCTTAAGGAGAAGAGAGTGACGATCAAATTGTATGTGGGCAATCTGCCCATGGAAATGACCGAAACCGAATTAAAAGACCTCTTTACCCAGGCTGGCAACGTGGCCTCAGCCAAAATCATCACCGACCGGCAGACCGGCCAACCCCGGGGCTTCGGTTTTGTGGAAATGGAAACCAAACTGGAGGGGCAAAAGGCCATCTCCATGCTGAACGGTCACCAGGTTGAGGGCCGGGTTCTGGCGGTCAATGAGGCCAGACCTCAGGCTCGCACCGGCGGCGGCGGCTACGGCGGCGGCGGCGGTCGCGGCGGCGGCGGCGGTGGTGGTCGCGGCGGCGGCGGTCGCGGCGGCTACCGGTAAGCCACCGGCTCCGTCGAGAACGGCGCCGATAAAGCAACCTTATGCCGGCAAGGTCCACGAGGTCTTGCCGGTTTTTCTGTGGGAATAGCTCTCAGCTTTCAGCCAAGACCAAGGATAGCCATTGAGGCAAAAGAAGCGGCAACGCGCTTGGACAATCCGGGTGCGGGTGCGTGAACCTCAGAGAGGTAAAAGTCAATGAAGATATGCTGCATTGGATTCGACCTGCCCGAGGGCAAAGTGAAGTATCAGGACGATCTCGTCATCACCCTGGACCAGAAATTATCCCCCAAGAAAATCACCCCCTTCTACGTTGAGTTCACCCAAGACGACGTCAACCATTGCGACGCCTTTCTCGTAGCCCGGGAGAAAATCTGGGATCTCCTGATCCTGGACCTGGAAAAGCTGGAGGCCCGGCGGGACCGGACCGCAGATGCAGAGGAACAAGAGCTTCTGGATAAGTGCCTGGGGTATCTGGAGCAGGAAGTGCCGCTGTGCGACGCGCCGTTCACCGAAGCGGAACTGGCCCTCTTGAAGACCCTGGCCCCCCTGAGTTTAAAGCCCACGCTGGTCGCCGCCGAGGCACCGGAGCTTAATAACGCCATTACCCAAATCCTGAAAAAATCCGGCATCATCTTCTTCTACACCGCGGACAAGAAAGAGGTGCATGCCTGGCCGGTGCCGCGGGATTCGGACATCGTCACCTGCGCCGGCAAGATTCACTCCGACCTGGCCCGGGGGTTCATCAAGGCCGATATTATCAACTACGACGACTTTATGCAGGTCTACAACATGCAGGAAGCCCGGACCAAAGGCCTGGTGAAGCTGGTGGACCGCGATTACACCATCCACGCCGGGGACATCATCGAGATTCGGTTCAACGTTTAGGGTCAGGGATAATAATCAAAACCCGACCGGATCATTGCCTTACCCCCAGGACCCGGGCATCTTCCCACCGGCAGCGCCCATGGCGGTTATGGGATCATAGCTTCAACTATTTGTAATTTTTTAAGAAGTTTTGATAATGGCTTATTGAAGTCAGGTTAAGTCAAGCGGGGCAGGGATGCCTGCCCCGCTTGACTCATTGTCATAGGATGCGCATTGGTAATCCCGCGGGAGGATAGTAACCATACCACGACCTATATGACAGTTTTCTATGTCGATGTGAGAGGTAAGAGCGATTTATATGTCGTTATAGAGGTATCGGCGGGCAGTGCCCGCCCTACACATTTCAGACAGGGATTTGTCCTCCCCTTAATTGCGGGGGAATATTGACAACCTTGTCAACATATTTTTGCAAAACATACAATAATGTAAAGACAGGTTCGGTTAAGTTTTTGATTTTGCTAAAAAACTTCTGTGGTACAATAATTGCTTCGATTGTTCTAAATAATCTGTTCAGGAGGAATACCGTGCACTGCCAAACCTGCCAAACCGCAGAGGATATTTCCCGCATTGTCCGGGATAAAGAGGTAAGCTTTATCCAGATTTGGTTCACCGACATCCTGGGAGTGTTGAAAAGCTTTTCCATCCGCCCTTCCGAACTGGAAGAGGCCATGACCGAGGGTATGGGGTTTGACGGGTCCTCCATCGAGGGATTTTCCCGCATTGAAGAAAGCGACATGATTGCCAAGCCCGACCCCTCCACCTTCCAGGTCCTGCCCTGGCGCCCTGACGAGAAACCTGTGGCCCGGATGTTCTGCGATATCCTGACGCCCGACGGCTCCCCCTATCCGGGCGACCCGCGTTATGCCCTGAAGCGCATGCTGGCCAAGGCTGCGGAGAAAGGCTACACCAATTACCTGGGACCGGAACTGGAGTACTTTTATTTCGCCAACAACCGCGGCACCGAAGTCCTGGACCGGGGCGGTTATTTCGACGCCCCGCCCCTGGATGGCGGCAATGACTTACGGCGCCACACCATCTTCGCCCTGGAGAGCATGGGGGTGCGCATCGAATACAGTCACCACGAAGTGGCCGATTCCCAGCACGAAATCGACATGCGCTACGACGAGGCCATGCTCATGGCCGACAAGACCATGACCATGAAGGCCACGGTGAAGGCCGTGGCCATGATCAACGGGGTCTATGCCACGTTCATGCCCAAGCCCATCTTCGGCATCAACGGCAGCGGCATGCACACCCACCAGTCCCTGTTCCTGGGCAACAAGAACGCCTTCTACGACGCCAACGACGAGTATCACCTCTCGGCCATCGGCAAGAGCTACATCGCCGGCCTGCTGAAACATGCCCGGGAGATCACCGGCATCTGCAGCCAGTGGGTGAACTCCTACAAGCGCCTGGTGCCCGGCTACGAAGCTCCGGTTTACGTCGCCTGGGCCCGGCGGAACCGTTCCGCCTTAGTAAGGGTGCCCATGTACAAGCCCGGCAAGGAAACCGCCACCCGGTGCGAATACCGCGCCCCCGACCCGGCCTGCAACCCTTACCTGGCCTTCGCGGTGATGCTGGCCGCCGGGCTCAAGGGCATCGAGAACAACTATCCCCTGCCCGAGCCGGTGGAAGTGGACATCTACCACATGACGAAAGCCGAACGCGAGAAGCTGGGGATCCAGGAGTTGCCCGGCAGCCTCCACGAGGCCATCACCGAAGTGGAAAACAGCGCCCTGGTCAAAGAAGCCCTGGGCGACCACATCTTCAACAAGTTCCTGGAAAACAAAAAGATTGAGTGGGATGCTTACCGGATGCACGTGAGCAACTACGAGATCGAGCGTTATCTCCCGATTCTGTAAGCGCCGCATCACCAAACCGGCAGCGCTGCTGATAGCCAATTAATCCAGTAGGCTGGGGGGAGGACATCCTCCCCCGGCCTACCTGTGCGCCTGGCCGATTATCTGACAAATTTGTCGTTTTGGCCGGGCCAATAACCCTGTTGAAAGGAGTGACGGCATGGAGGGGACCCTTAACTCCGGCGACACCGCCTGGCTGTTGGTGTGCTGCTCGCTGGTCCTGCTGATGACTCCGGCCCTGGCCCTGTTTTACGGGGGCATGGTGCGCCGGAAGAACCTGCTGTCCACCCTGACCCTGAGTTACATCTTCATGGCCCTGGCGGGGGTCCAGTGGGTCTTGTACGGCTACTCCCTGGCCTTCGGGACCGATATCGGCGGACTGATCGGGGGGCTCAACTTTCTTGGGTTCGCCGGCGTCGGGGCCCTGCCCAACCCGGACTATGCCAAGACCATACCCCACGGGCTCTTTGCGGCCTTCCAGATGATGTTTGCGGTCATCACCCCGGCCCTGATCACCGGCGCCTTCGTGGAACGGGTGCGCTTCAAGTCGTTCTTGCTCTTCAGCCTCATCTGGATGACCCTGGTGTATGATCCCCTGGCTCACTGGGTCTGGGGCAAGGGGGGCTGGCTGGGCGCCATGGGCGTCCTGGATTTCGCCGGCGGCACCGTGGTGCATATCGCCGCAGGCTATTCGGCCCTGGCCTTCGCCCTGGTCATCGGCCCCCGTAAAGGCTTTGGCAAAGTTCCCATGGAACCTCACAACATCGCCTTCACTGTTTTAGGAGCCGGCCTCCTGTGGGTGGGCTGGTTCGGGTTCAACGCCGGCAGCGCCCTGGCGGCCAACGGCGTGGCGGTCAACGCCCTGCTCACCACCAACACCTCCGCCGCGGCTGCGGGCCTGGTGTGGATGGTGCTGGGCTGGCTGGACGGCCGCCCCAGCACCCTGGGGATAGCCACCGGCATGGTGGTGGGCCTGGCCGCGGTGACCCCGGCCGCAGGCTTCGTCTCACCCCTGGCGGCCATGCTCATCGGCGCAGTGGCCGCGCCCATCTGCTATTATGCCATCCGGTTCCGGCAGAACCGCAACCTGGACGAGTCCATGGACGTCTGGGCCTGCCACGGCATGGCCAGCACCTGGGGCATGATCGCCACCGGGCTGTTTGCCACGCTGGAAGTGAATAGCGCCGGCGCCAACGGCCTGTTTTACGGCAACCCCAAGCAACTGGCGCTCCAGTTCCTGGGAGTGGTGGTCACCATCGCCTTCACCTTCGTGGTCACCTACGTGGTGGCCAAGGTGCTGGATATGAGCATCGGTCTCAGGGTCACCACCATGGAAGAAGAAGTGGGTCTGGACATTAGCGCCCACGGTGAGCGGGCTTATTCGTAAATTTAACCGCCGATGAACACCGATTAAGAAATAATAAATCTAAATCCGCGTTTATCGGCGTTCATCGGTGGTTAAGAGGTTTTTGCCATGTTGAAAAAAATCGAGGCCATTATTCGGGAAGACAAGTTCAACGACGTCAAGGAGGCCCTCCGGGAGATCGGCATCGTGGGTTTGAACGTCTTTGAAATCCGCGGCCACGGCCGCCAGGGGGGTGTCACCCTGGTGGGCCGCTCCGGCAGTTACCAGGTGGACATGCTCGTCAAGCTGCAACTCAATATCATTTTGAGCGAACACAACCTGGAGGAGACCATCGAGGCCATCCTCAACTCCGCCTCCACCGGCGAAACCGGGGACGGGCTCATCTTCGTGTACCCGGTGGAGGAGGCCATCCGCATCCGTACCCGGGAACGGGGTCACGAGGCGGTGATGTACCCCGGCGACATCGACGAGAGAAAGCATCGCGGCAAGACTTAGGCCATTAGGGGATCACCTGCCGCTAATCCAGGTGAGCATTATCTATTTGTTGCACGGGTCAGAGTCGAATGACATAATATTTCTGTAGGATAAATTTTGTTTATAGGCAGCCGGGCGCCTTTCCTTAATCGGCCCCGGCCGGTCTTTTGAGGCAGACCATCTATGGCAACGGAAGTGGTAATCTACGCCTGTCAACAAGCCGTCCCGACCCCGGATTTTCTGAGGACCCAGTGGGGCCAGGAGCATATCCGGCTCCAGGTGCTCCCCGAACCGTGCAGCAGCAAGATCGAGGCTTTTCAGCTGCTCCGGACCCTGGCCACCCCGGCGGACCTGGTGTGGGTCATCGGCTGCGCCGAAGACCTCTGCCGGTATAACGAAGGCAGCCACCGTCTGGGGAACCGCATCGCCTACACCCAGCGCTACCTGGAAGAGATCGGCCTGGAGAGCGCCCGGGTGGGACGCTCGGTGGTGATCCCGGGGGACGCCCCCGGCTTGGCCGCCGCCCTGGCCGACATCAAGGCGAAGGCCGAGGCCCTGGGGCCTAGCCCGTTGAAAAAGCAGGGGTAAAAGGTAAAAAGGCGAAAGGGCGAAAAGGTTTTAAGGAATAGTTTGATAGCCGTTATTCCTTTTCCCCCCAAGGATTTATCGGAGGAAGTTTTGCCAGCAAAATATCATATTCCCGTGCGCCGGGTGCCGCCCCGCTTAACGACTTTGGCCAAAACCACGATCATCGATTGGAATGAAGGGTGTTTGCGGTGCCAGCGCTGCGTCAAAGAGATCTGCCCGGTGGATGCCTACAAGAAGCGGGATTTCGACCGGAAGCAGTTCGTGGACACCATTGACGAGATGTGCCGGAGCTGCTACCGGTGCGTCCAGGGCTGCCCCAGGGAACTGGTCTTCAAGGCCATGAACCCCCAGTACCGCCAGTTGGGCGACGACTACTACACCCCGGAGATCATCGGCGCCACCTGGTACCAGGCGGAAACCGGCAAGATCCCGGTTTCCGGCGCCGGTTACGGCGGCGTCTTCGCGGGCGAGGGCTTCGACTCCATGTGGACCGACATGTCGGAGATCGTCCGGCCCACCCGGGACGGCATTCACGGCCGGGAATACATCAGCACTTCCATCGACCTGGGCCGCAAGCCCATGTTCCTGGTCTTTGACGAATCCGGCAATCTGATGTTCGAGCCGCCGTCCTTGATGGAACTTCCCTTGCCCGTGGTTCTGGCGGAGCCGCCGCTGGGGGCTAACCCTCTGCGCCTGCGGCAGATGCTTGCCGCCGCGGCCCAGACCCTGGACGCCGTGGCCCTCATTGCCCGGGACGCGGTCACCCCCGACCTGATGGACGCGGCTCTCTCCCTGGTGCCGCAATTTCCCGCGGGCCAGATGGACCTGGATGACCCGCTCCTGTCGAAGGTCAGGGCCCTGGAACTCACGGACCACCCCGAGGTCATCAGCCACCTGGAGGCCGTGAAGCAGCGTTATCCCCAACTGATCGTCTGGATCAAGGTGCCCGGCGACCTCCGGGCCCCGGACCGGGTGGCGGCCCTGGCGGCGGCGGGGGCGGGGGTGATCCGTCTGGCGGCCACTGAACAGGCCCGGGGACCGAATGAGGCCGGCGAGGTCCATCTCAAGGACCTGATCCGCCGCGCCCACCTTAAACTGGTGGAGCACCAGCTGAGGGACGCGGTCACCCTGCTGGCCAGCGGCGGCATCGCCCTGGCGGAGCACGTGGCCAAGGCCATCATCTGCGGCGTCGACGGCGTCATCGTCGATATCCCCCTGCTGCTGGCCCTGGAGTGCCGCCTCTGCCGGAATTGCCAGAGCGGCCAGGGCGGCACCTGTCCCATTGAGCTGGACAACCTCACGGTTAAACGGGGGGCCCAGCGCATGGTGAACCTGATGGGCGCCTGGAACAACCAGCTGTTGGAGATCCTGGGAGCCATGGGTATGCGGGAAGTGCGGCGCCTGAGGGGCGAAGTGGGCCGGGCCATGTTCAAGGAAGACCTGGATAGAGATATCTTCGCGCCTCTGTTCGCCCGCCCCGAAGGGGCGAGCCGGCGGCTGGGGGAATGAGAGGGGTTTTGGGTTCTTGGAAGGGGCAAGAGCAGCCTGCGCCCCCTATAAGCCAAGCCATGGAAGGCCTGTACTTAAGTCCCCCTTTTCTAAAGGGGGATTTAGGGGCAATGCTGTTCACTTAGCACCCGAGCTTTCAAAAAATCCGGGAACGCATTTATCAACGACAGGGAGAAAGTGATTAATTCCCCCTCAACCTAACCCTCTCCCCCA
>VGSJ01000104.1 GCA_016875015.1 Deltaproteobacteria bacterium
TTAATTTATTAA
Source organism: Deltaproteobacteria bacterium (assembly GCA_016875015.1). Classification (GTDB taxonomy): domain Bacteria; phylum Desulfobacterota; class Desulfobaccia; order Desulfobaccales; family 0-14-0-80-60-11; genus 0-14-0-80-60-11. The sequence goes on from VGSJ01000104.1 coordinate 13, forward strand.
TCGTGTGCCTACAGGTTTTGGCCAAATATACCCCTCCGTTTCCATAACCACTTATAATCACTGACTTTCATAATTACGAAAGCCCTTAAATATGACTACTAACCCGAAATGCAGGCAGTGGAAGATTCTACAAAAGTAATCCTCTAATTCATTGAGAGGCAGTGTCTTACGGTCTTGGGGTAAGGATTGTAGGTAAGATTGGAACGCCGCCTCCCACTCCTGTCGATAAATGGAACTCCGCTTAAACGCCCCCCGAGTCTTGTCACTTGATTTTTCCGGCTTATCGCACTCGTCTTTAGGCTTGCTCATTGCCGCGTCTCCTAACGGCTCTCCAAGATGATTGCCCCCCAAGACGGTGGAGATTGCCGCCCTGTCCCTGGGGGGATCAACCCCAGGTGAGGGGGACAAGTTGGTTATGAACGTCTGTTCATGTTTTAGGTGTCCATATAGGTGTCCATGCCTACCATAATTCAATCTTATTTGATACAATAGCGCAAGGCTTAACTTATTGCAATATCTAATTAAACCTAATTTAGCCTTACCCCCGCTAACCCCCTTGTTATGCTTTAGGAATCCCTTGCTCTATCCATAACTGAGCTACGGGGGCGTGGGTTTGCGGGCTGTTAAGGTTCTTTAGTGAATATATCCCCTTAATTTTTCCCCACCAGGGCCTTTAATTCTTCCCGGCTAACCGAATTATACCGCTTAAAAACGCTCATGGTTTTATGGCCGGTCGCCGTCATTACACGAAAGTAGTCATGCCCCTGCAACCGCCAGTTATTATCGCCGTATGCCGCAGGTCGTGAAAGGTGAAGCCCTCTATCCCCGCCCCCTGCCGGCCGTGGTGAATCCCCTTTTAATGGCCCCGATTTGCCGCCCTGCATCGGTAAACATCTTCACCGCCGGAAGTCCCCGGGCATGGCCTTGAACATCTCCACCGGTTCACGGGTAATACCATGTTCGCATTTCTGATAGTAGGAAATGACCAGCATTTCAAACTCATCCACGGCATACCGGTCAGCGCCATGGATCCGTCGGCCGCAGCCGATGATTTCCTTCTGGAATACCGTGGAAACCTGTCGGGCATTCAGGAGATCAACCTCTCGGGGCAGGGTCTTTTCAAGTTCAACGCGGCACGGACTCAAGATGATGGTCAATGACACCTTCCCTTGACTCAGTTTACCTCGCTGATTATCTTTCAAAATAATATACCGGCGCGGCGCCGGGGACGCTGAACTACCACATTGCCATTCGGTTGCGGGGAACGGCCCGGCTGAAAAAAGGAGGATTCAAACCATGATCAAGGCTATGAGCAGGGTGTTATTGGCGGCAGTGTTTCTCGTGTCTATGTCGGGCTGGAGCATGGCCCAGCAAGCCAAGCCGGAACATCCGGCAAAAACAGAGCACCCAAAGGCCGATCCGGCAAAAACAGAGCACCCAAAGGCCGATCCGGCAAAGCCGGAGCACCCGAAGGGCGATCCAGCAAAGCCGGAGCACCCAAAGCCGGAGCAAAAGAAGCCGGAGCACCCGAAGGGCGAGCACCCGAAGTAAGGTCCGTGCTCTTGATTGCGGCCTAGCGGCCCAGGCAAGGAACTTCTATGAACTGGCGCACAATAATATCCGCGGCAGTAGTGGGTTGCTTTGTGTTTGCGGGTGGCGGGCGGCAAGACGCGCCGGCCGCGTCTGCCCCGCCCGGGCCCAACTTGGCAACCGCCGATATCCAGGCAGGCATCGAGAGGCACATCGAGGCGCAGGTCCGCCGGGGAGGAGGATATTTCAAGCTTCCTTTCCGTGACCAGGAACTCCTTCTCAAGCTGGTCCGCGTCCACACCGAATACCTGTCGAAACTTGGTCCTAACCGCTATTTCGCCTGTGTGGACTTGGTGGATCTCAGCGGCGACGTGTATGACGTTGATTTCTTTCTGGCCGGTGATCCCGGGGCGATGCAGGTCACCGAAACGATTGTCCATAAAATAAACGGCCAGCCCTTCTACGCCTGGGAGCAAAAAAGTGACGGCACCTGGCGTCGCCTCCCCATGAAAGAAGCTTCAGCAGGCCACCTGGGTGTCATCAGAGATCGCGACGAGTTCGAGTTTTTCTACCGGGCCACTCTGCCCCAGATAACCGGTCCCGCCCGCATGTGGATTCCCCTGGCGGCCACGGACTCGTTCCAGACCGTGGAGATAAAATTCATCAACGCTCCGGGGAAGCAAAGCATCTTGCCGGAGCGGGAACACGCCAACCAAGTCCTTTTCCTCGAGCTTGGCCCGGAGGACAGCGGCAAAAAGGTCGAGATCCGCTATCAGGTGAAGCGCCTGGAGAAGGCCGCCTATGCGGCGCCGACGCCCGACCAGGGAAAATACCTCAACCCGGAGCGCCTGGTGCCGACTAATGAGAATTTCCGCCAGATCGCCGAGGAGGTCGTCCAGGGCAAGAAGGGCGATCTGGTGCGGGCCCGGGCGCTCTACGACCACATCATCGACCGCATGCGCTACATGAAGTACGGCGACGGCTGGGGTAAGGGCGACGCGGTCTACGCTTGCAACGCCCGCACCGGCAACTGCACGGATTTCCACTCCTACTTCATTGCCCTGGCCAGGTCGGTGGGCATCCCGGCGCGCTTCGCCATCGGCGCGGCCATCCCGTCGGACCGGAACGAAGGCGGGGTGGACGGCTATCACTGCTGGGCGGAGTTCTTTGCCGACGGCAAGTGGTGGCCTGTTGACATCAGCGAGGGCGACAAGTATACGAGTCTGGCCACCTACTACTTTGGCCACCATCCGGCCAACCGCATCGAATTCAGCCGCGGCCGCGACCTCGTGGTTGAACCGGGGCCCGTTTCAGGCCCGATAAATTTTCTGGCCTATCCCGTGCTGGAAATAGGCGGCAAGCCGGTAAAGGCAGCGGTCGAGTTCTCCTTCAAAAGAAGCGGTCACGGCGGATGGTCTGCGCCTTAACGTCTTGGCCGCTTTCGGTTACAACCGGGACGGCAAAAAAGGCAAGCAGCAGATGGTGATCGGACTGCTCACCGGTCCCGAAGGCGCGCCGGCGGCGGTGCGGGTGTTTGCCGGCAACACCCAGGACCCCAAAACCGTTACTGAGCAGATTCGCCAACTGCTTAAAACCGGCGCTTTTCAAATGCATCTTTTTGAAAGTGAACTGGCTGACTATGCATAAGTTACTTAAAATTTACCAATGGGCCAAAGTAACACTCAGCAAGCGGACCCCGGGGCTTTCGATTGATCCGGCGGCCTGGACGCATGAAACCCAGTTGGACGGCTGTTATGTGATCAAGAGCGCTGTGCCGGGGGAAACCGCCGCCGCTGCCGCCATTCATCAACGCTACCAAGACCTGGCCCAGGTGGAACGCGCCTTTCGCACCTTTAAAAGCGGCCATCTGGAAATCCGCCCCACCTTTGTGCAGACCGAGGCCGGCAGCCCGGACGCCGGCGAACCCTACCGGGAGCCAGAAGTAAGCCCCTTGGATCAGTATAACGAAGCCTTGCTGGCCAATGTCCATCCTCCGGCCTGGGAGAACCCGGCGCCGGCCCCCCGTTACAACCTGGTGGTCATCGGCGCAGGGACCGCCGGATTGGTGACCGCGGCCGGGGCCGCGGGTTTGGGAGCTAAAGTCGCCCTGGTGGAGCGGCATCTTTTAGGAGGAGACTGCCTGAACTACGGTTGCGTCCCCTCCAAAGCGATCATTCGCTCATCCCGGGTTTATGCCGATATCCGGGGATCCAGTAGGTACGGGTTAAAAGTCGCGGAAAGCGCTGAGGTGGACTTCCCGGCGGTCATGGAGCGGATGCGGCGTCTCCGGGCGGAGATCAGCCGTCATGATTCGGTTAAGCGCTTCCAGGAATTAGGCATTGATGTGTTCTTAGGAAATGCCAGCTTCTCTGGACCTGACACCGTGGAGGTAGCCGGTAAAACCCTGCGGTTCAAGAAGGCGGTCATTGCCACGGGCGGCCGCGCGGTGCATCCCCAATTGGAAGGTCTGACCGAGGCCGGCTTTCTCACCAATGAGTCGGTTTTTTCCCTTACACAGCGCCCGGAGCGGGTGTTGGTCATGGGCGGCGGGCCCATCGGCTGCGAGTTTGCCCAGGCCTTGCAGCGTCTGGGTTGCCGGGTGACGCTCCTGCACAAGTACGACCGCATCATGAACAAGGAAGACCCCGAGGCGGCTGAGCTCATCCAAAGAGTCTTCTTGAAGGACGGTATCCATTTCATCCTCAACGCCAAGCCCCTGCGGGTTCTCAAGACTGCGGCCGGGAAGGTGGTGCAATACGAGAGCAACGGCCAAGCGGCGGAAATCGAGGTGGACGAGATCCTGGTGGGCGCCGGCCGGGCTCCCAATGTGGAGGGCCTCAAACTTGAGGCCGCCGGGGTAAAATATGAGGGAGGTAAAGGCCGGGGCGTCATTGTCAATGACCGGTTGCAGACCACCAACCCCCATATCTACGCCGCCGGCGATATCTGCCTGCCCTATCAATTCACCCACCTGGCCGACGCCGCGGCCCGCATCGTCATCCAGAATGCCCTGTTCTTCGGACGCAAGAAGCTGAGCGCCCTGACCATTCCCTGGTGCACCTATACCGACCCGGAAGTGGCCCACGTGGGCCTGTCAGAATCCGGGGCCCAGAAGAAAGGCATTGCCGTCCAGGCCTTCGTGAAGCCTTTGCGTGAGGTGGATAGGGCTATTTTGGACGGTGAGGAAGAGGGGTTCGTGAAAATTATGGTCAAGGCCGGGACCGACAAGATTCTGGGAGCCACCATCGTGGCCCGGCACGCCGGGGAGATGATCAGCGAGGTATCCACGGCCATGGCGGGGAAAGTCGGGCTGGGAGCCCTGGCCGCGGTCATTCATCCCTATCCCACCCAGGCGGAGGCCATCCGGCAGACTGGGGACCTTTATAACCGCGCCAGGCTGACCCCCGGGCTAAAACGCCTTTTCACCCGGTACCTGGCCTGGCGCCGCTAAAGTAGTCGGTCCGGCCACGGATATGTCGCCGGCTTATATCGGGGCAGTGCTCACCCATCTGCCGGAGGCCGCCCGGCGGCTTTCAAGATGGGTTACGTTACCCGATGCCGGCATGATAGCTCTGGAGGGACCGGACTTGGCTGCGCCCCCGGCGAAAGTCCGCAATGCCCCTGGCCGCAGCCAGCGCCCCGGTCAGGGTGGTGATGTAGGGAATCTTATAGTTGATCGCGGCCTTGCGGATATAAGAGTCGTCATGCTTGCTCAATTTGCCGCTGGGGGTGTTGACGATCAGGTTGATTTCCTGGCTCTTGATGGCATCCACGATGTGGGGCCGGTCCTCGTGCAGCTTGGAAATACGCTCTGATTGGATCCCCTGTTCCGTCAGAAACTTATGCGTCCCCTGGGTGGCCTTGATTTTAAACCCCAGGTGGACAAATTGCCGGGCCACCTCCAGGACGCCGGGCCGATCATTTTCGGACACGGTGATCAAGACCGCGCCCTCGCAGGGCAGGGTTTGTTTGGCGGCTTCTTGGGCTTTGTAAAAGGCCATGCCGAAAGAGTCCGCCATTCCCAGGACTTCGCCGGTGGAGCGCATCTCCGGGCCCAGGAGCGGGTCCACCTCCGGAAACATGTTGAAGGGAAACACCGCTTCCTTGACCCCAAAATGGGGGATCGGCTTCGACTGCAGGTTAAGATCGGCCAGATTTTTCCCCAACATGATTTGGGTGGCCAGGCGGGCCATGGGGATATTGCAGATCTTGGAGACCAACGGCACGGTGCGGGAGGCCCGGGGATTGGCCTCCAGAATATAGACGGTATCTTGGGCGATGGCATACTGGATGTTCATCAGGCCCACGACCTTCAGGGCCGTGGCGATTCTGCGGGTGTATTCATTGATGGTGTCCAGGTGCTTGGCCGGGATGCTGATGGGGGGAATGACGCAGGCGGAGTCGCCGGAATGAATCCCGGCCAACTCGATGTGCTCCATAACAGCCGGCACAAAGGCGTCGGCGCCGTCGGCAATAGCGTCGGCCTCCGCTTCGATGGCATTCTCCAGAAACTTGTCGATGAGCAAGGGGCGCTCCGGGCTTACTTCGATGGCCGCAGCCACATAGTGCCGGAACATGGCTTCGTCATGGATCACTTCCATGCCCCGCCCCCCCAGGACATACGAGGGCCTGACCATGAGGGGATAACCGATCCGGCCCGCCACCGCCAGGGCTTCCTCCAGGTTGGCGGCCATGCCCGACTCCGGCTGGGGGATTCCCAATTGGCGCATCATCTGACGGAAACGGTCCCGGTCTTCCGCCAGGTCGATGATATCCGGAGAGGTGCCGAGGATTTTGACCCCGGCCGCGGCCAGTTCATTGGCGATGTTGAGAGGCGTTTGCCCCCCGAACTGCACGATCACCCCTTCGGGCTTCTCCTTCTCATAGATGCTCAAGACGTCTTCCACCGTCAGGGGCTCGAAATAGAGCTTGTCCGAGGTATCATAGTCCGTGGACACGGTTTCGGGGTTGCAATTCACCATGATGGACTCAAAGCCCTCATCCCGAATGGCTAAGGCGGCGTGCACGCAGCAGTAATCAAACTCAATGCCCTGACCGATGCGGTTGGGGCCCCCGCCCAGAACCATGATCTTGCGCCTTTCGCTTACCTCCACCTGATCCGGGGCATTGTAGGTGGAAAAATAGTAGGCCGCGTTCTCCACCCCGCTCACCGGCACCGGCTCCCAGGCCTGGGCCATCCCCAGGGAGAGGCGGCTTTCCCGGAGCCGGTGTTCCGGCAAGCCCAGCAGTTGGGCCAGATAGCGGTCGGCAAAGCCGTCTTTTTTGGCCCGCACCAGGAGCGCCTCCGGCAGGTCCCGGCCCCGGTACTTCAAAATCTCCTCTTCCAGTTCCACAAGTTCCTTCATCTGCTGAATAAACCAGGGTTTGATGTAGGTCTTGGCATAAAGGGTATCGACGCCGGCGTCTTGCCGTAACGCCTCATACATGATGAACTGGCGCTCGCTGGAGGGCTCGTTCAGGAGATTCAAGAGTTCATCCATGGATTTCTTGTGAAAATCCTTAGCGAAACCCAGGCCGTAGCGGCCGATCTCCAAAGAGCGGATAGATTTCTGGAAGGCCTCCTTATAGGTCTTGCCGATACTCATCACCTCGCCCACGGCCTTCATCTGGGTGCCGAGCTTATCCTCGGCGCCGGGGAATTTCTCAAAAGCCCAGCGGGCGAACTTCACCACCACGTAATCGCCCCAGGGCTCGTACTTCTCCAACGTACCTTTGCGCCAGTAGGGAATTTCATCCAGGGTGAGGCCCCCGGCCAGGAGGGAGGAAACCAGGGCGATGGGGAAGCCGGTGGCCTTGGAGGCGAGCGCCGAGGACCGGGAGGTGCGGGGATTGATCTCGATGACCACCACGCGGCCGGTCTTGGGATCGTGGGCGAATTGGATATTGGTGCCGCCAATGACCCGGATGGCCTCCACGATGTCATATGAGTATTTCTGCAACCGCTTTTGCAGCTCCGGGTCGATGGTCAGCATGGGGGCGGTGCAGTAGGAGTCGCCGGTGTGCACCCCCATGGCGTCCACATTTTCGATGAAGCAGACGGTGATCATTTGATTTTTGGCGTCCCGCACCACCTCCAACTCTAACTCTTCCCAGCCCAGGACCGATTCCTCCACCAGGATCTGCCCCACTAGAGACGCGGAGAGGCCACGGGTGGCAATAGTACGCAATTCCTCCAGGTTGTACACCAAGCCGCCGCCCCAGCCGCCCATGGTGTAGGCCGGCCGGATTACCACCGGGTAACCCAGGTCGTCGGCGATGCGCTCGGCCTCCTCCGCGGTCAGGGCGATGGCGCTTTGAGGCATCTCGATCCCCAGCCCGTTCATGGTCTCCTTGAAGGCTAGGCGGTCTTCGCCCCGTTTAATGGCATCCACCTCCACCCCGATCACCTTAACGCCGTATTCCTCCAGGGCTCCGGATTGGGCCAACTCCGAGGAAAGATTCAACCCGGACTGGCCACCCAGGTTGGGCAGGAGGGCGTCGGGCCGTTCGGTCTTGATGATCTCGATCATGGTCTGGAGATTTAAGGGCTCAATGTAAGTCGCATCCGCCATGCCCGGGTCGGTCATAATGGTGGCGGGATTGGAGTTGGCCAGGACGATCTCGTAACCCAGCTGGCGCAAAGCCTTGCAGGCCTGGGTGCCGGAATAGTCGAATTCACAGGCCTGCCCGATGACGATGGGCCCGGACCCGATAATCATAACTTTCTTGATATCCTGACGCTTTGGCATGCTGACTCCTTTAGATCTGGCTCGGTGGAGGGAAAAAAAAGAGGCTTTGAGGAATATAAGGAACAGATAGGGCTGGTGTCAAGAATTAACCGACAATAGTCGAGTAGCGTGGGGGAATCTCACCCCCACGCCCTCCCAGAATCGTGAGATCTCTATCGGCCAAAGAGCTTGAAGTTGGCTGATGGGCTTATGCAGACTTGCCATGTCCGACAATTAGCACCTTCCCCGAAAAAATGCCACCTTTGATCTGGATAACAAAATCCTTTCAAATCCTCTTGGAGAGCGCATAGAGGGCAGATCGCGACAGCTTCCCTTAGTGGGGTTTCCTCACACGCTGATATGGTAGCCAGCGACTTTCAAGCCTTATCCCTCCATTTTCGTAAGGATCATCTGGATTTTTTATGGGGGGATGGCAGGTAGGGGAGCGATATTCCTCTGCCTTTTTCATATTTTTTGCCTCCCTCCAATTTTTTCTTGACAAATGAAACTGCACAGCTTACTGTGCAGTAAACTGATAAGCTACCCTGTGGACAAAGGAGGAAGGCATCATGAAAATTGATATTGACGA
>VGSJ01000105.1 GCA_016875015.1 Deltaproteobacteria bacterium
CACCATGGACCTGATCCAGAAACAATTTCAACATTCCATCAGACTGGAGATAAATAAATGGAAGAAAGCCGCTTGATATCTGGATATCTAAATTTTACCCGTCGGTTTTGAGTAAACAAACCGCAAGATTTTTGCCCCGGGGCTTGGCAGGTATAGGTTACTGGTACAGTCTGGTTCCCTTCCACCAGTGGGCTTATCGGGGCATGTTAGCCGCCATTGCCGCCGCAGTGGGGAAGCCGGTAGTGAAAGGCCCCGAACCATGCAAGATTAGTAGCCGCCGGCACGCCAAAAAATAAAAGCACCAAATGGGGCAGCTATGAACCCTAAACGCTTGAGAGCTTTGAAGGCGGGGAACCTCAGAAAAGGTCCAGTGGTCTACTGGATGAGCCGCGACCAGCGCGCCCAGGATAATTGGGCTTTATTGTTTGCCCAAGAACAATCCTTGAAGACAAAAGAACCGCTGGCGGTAGTTTTTTGTCTGATGCCGCAGTTTTTAGGGGCCACTTTCCGGCAGTACTCCTTCATGATTAAGGGACTATCGGAAGTAGAGCAGAACTTAGCGGCAAAGAATATCCCCTTTTATCTTCTCTGCGGCTCTCCGGAAGTGGAGCTACCCGAATTTATAAGAAAATATGGGGTTGGTTGTCTGATCACGGATTTCGATCCCCTGCGCCTGAAAAGGGAGTGGAAGGAGGCGGTGGCGAAAAAAATCGACATCCCGTTTCTGGAGGTGGATGCCCACAACATCGTCCCCTGCTCGGTAGCTTCGGATAAACAGGAATATGGGGCTTATACCATACGCCCCAAGATTTTACGCGCCTTGCCGGAATTTTTGGATGAGTTTCCGCCTCTGCAGAAACAGGAGGTGGTCTGGGGAGAACCAACCGACCCCATAGACTGGCAGGGGATTCTGGCTGGATTGAGCGTGGACCGCGCCGTGTCCGAAGTCAGTGGGTTCAAGCCGGGAGAAAGGGCGGCGTGGGCGGTATTGGGGGATTTCTTAGAAAATAAGCTGCCTTTTTATTTTGAAGGGCGAAATGATCCAACCCGGGATGGGCAATCCAACCTTTCCCCTTACCTGCACTTCGGCCAGATATCGGCTCAAAGAATTGCCCTGGAGGTGGAGGACTCCCTATCGGGACAAAAGGCGAAAGAAGCTTTCTTGGAAGAACTGATCGTGCGGCGGGAGCTTTCTGATAATTTCTGTTTTTACAATCTCCAGTACGACACATTTGACGGTTTTCCCTCGTGGGGTCAGAAGACCCTGAATGAGCATCGCCGCGATCCCAGGGAATACCTGTATACCCTGGCGCAGTTCGAGCAGGCTCAGACCCACGATAACCTTTGGAATGCGGCGCAAATGGAAATGGTGCAGACCGGCAAAATGCATGGCTACATGAGGATGTATTGGGCCAAAAAAATCCTGGAATGGACCCGCTCTCCAGAAGAAGCCTTGCAGATCGCCATTTATCTCAATGACCGCTATGAGCTGGACGGCCGGGACCCCAATGGCTATACCGGCATCGCCTGGAGCCTGGGCGGGGTCCACGACCGGACCTGGGGTGCGCGCAAAGTTTTCGGCAAAATTCGTTATATGAGCTACAATGGCTGCAAATCAAAATTTAACGTGACAGCCTATATCAACAAATATCTTTAGGACCATCGCTATGCTCACTAAAATAAGATTGGGAATCAGCTCCTGCTTGCTGGGCGAAAAAGTCCGCTATGATGGCGGGCAAAAGTTGGATCATTTTATTACCGAAACGCTGGGGAAATTTGTGGAGTTTGTCCCGGTCTGCCCTGAAGTCGAATGCGGCCTGGGAATTCCCCGGGAGGCCATGCACCTGTCATCGAGTCCTGAGGGGCCTCGGCTCGTGACCATCCGCACCCAGATGGATCACACCGAGCGCATGCGGGCTTGGGCCCAGAAACGTGTCGTGGAGCTGGAGCAGGAAGATCTGTGTGGCTTCATTTTCAAAAGCGACTCCCCCAGCAGTGGCATGGAGAGGGTAAAAATTTACTCGGCCAAAGGGATGGCGGACAAGACCGGGGTTGGCCTCTTCGCCCAGGAGTTCATGCAGCATTTCCCCTTGTTACCCGTGGAAGAGGAAGGGCGCCTGCATGATCCCGGCCTGCGGGAAAACTTCCTGGAAAGTCTTTTTACTATGAAGCGCTGGCGAGAAACCCGGGCTTTAGGGACCAAGCGGGGACATCTGGTGGATTTTCACACCCGCCACAAGCTGCTCATCATGTCCCACAGTCCCAAGCACTACGGGGTTTTGGGGAAGTTGGTGGCTCAGATGAAGGAAATTCCCCTGCCGGAGATGTATGAGCGATACCAGACTCTGTTAATGGAAGCCCTGCGTCTCAAAACGACTATTAAGAAAAATGCCAATGTATTGCTACATGTGATGGGTTATTTCAAGAAAAATCTGTCGCCGGCTGAAAAAGAGGAATTATTGAGAATTGTTAATAACTACCAAAAAGGCTATATTCCCCTCATCGTCCCGGTAACTCTCCTTAATCATTACATGTGGAAATATGACCAGACTTATCTAAAGAGCCAGTATTATTTAGATCCCCATCCATTGGAGCTGAAATTACGCAACCATGTCTAAAGATTGCGTATTATATCTGGCAATTCATTAACCTGGAAAGTTTTAATGCATTATATTTTTATAATATCAAAACCTTATAAAGCTTATTGCAACCCATCCAAGAAATTTTCCCCAGATTGAATCAGCTCTCTCAGCCTGTCCTGAGACATGCGCTTGAGGTATCGGACCAAGGGTTTCCAACGAGGGTTTTGTTGAAAATAATCCTGGTGTTTCTCAGTAAACCGCCAGAATAATCCATCCCAGATTTGACACCAGGGACCTGCCGGGTAGTCGCTCATCTTCAAAAGGTAGTGGCTCGCACTCACATAAGGTTTGGTCATGATCAGGCCACCGTCGGCGAACTGACTCATGCCATAGACATTGGGGACCATAACCCAATCATAGGAGTCGATGAACATCTCCATAAACCATTGATAGATCGCATTGGGATCTATCTCCGCCAGCAGCAAAATATTGCCCAAGACCATGAGGCGCTCGATGTGGTGGGCGTAGGCGGTGGTCAAAAGGCGATTGATAAGGGTGTCCACGGGAGGGAGGCCGGTGTCGCCGGTATAGAAAGCCCGGGGCAAGGTCTTGGTGTGGCCCCAGAAATTGCCGGCCCGCTGCTTTTCCCCCGCCAGGAGGTAGACTGCCCGGACGTACTCCCGCCAGCCCAGGATCTGCCGGACAAAGCCCTCCAGGCTGTTGAGATGCACCGGGTGTTCCCCGGCGAAAGCCAGGGTGGCTTCCAGCACCTGTTTCGGAGTCAGCAAACCGATGTTCAGGAGGGGAGAAAGCAACGAATGAAAAAGATAGGGCTGGCTGGCAGAGATGGCATCTTCATAGTCCCCGAAATTCCAAAGTCGGCGCATCAGAAAATCTTCCAGCCACCTTTGGGCTGCGGCATGGGTCACGGGATAGAGAAACTGGGAGGTCTCGCCAGGGTGGTCGGAGAATTTCAGGGAGACGTAATCCCTGGCCGCAGAAGCGTAAGGCTCATTTCCCGGATCCGGTAAGGCCGGCACTTCGAGGCCACGGGGCAATTTCCTCCGATTCAGGGGGTCGTAGGTCCAGTGGCCGCCTGCAGGCTTGTCTTCTTCCAGCAAGATGTTCCAGCGCCGCCTTTGATATATGTAAAAACTGGTCTGGTGAAAGGTTTTGCCCCCCTGAAAAAATGCCCCGATATCGTCTTCAGAGCATAAAAACCCCGGAGTTGCCAAGGAATGAAGCTTCACCCCCCATGCCGCGGCCTGGCGGCTCAATCTTTCCGTCAAGCCCCGTTCCACCGGCTGGCAGGTCACTATTTCGCTGACACCGTTCTGCCGAAGACGGGAAAAAAGATACCCCATACGCCGGTCCTGGACAAATTCCAGGTAATGGACGAGGTAGCCGCGGCTTTCCAGGAAGTCCCGGTAAGCTTGCATGCTGGCCCGGTGTAACATTAATTTTTGCTTGTGGAATTTGATCAGGTTCACCGGGTCCCAGAAAAACCACTGGTCTTCCACCAGATAAATGATCCGGGCCCGCTTGAGGCAGGGATTATCGCTAAATAGTTGGTGTGGGAAAATTATTGCCGCCGCGTCCATGGTTCTGCCTGAGTTTTAAGTCTCCCTTGAAATACGTCGGGTTGAGAGGTATCAGCTCTGGGAATTACCTCCTTGCCAGTACCTGATAGACCGTCAGCAGCAATTCACTCCACCACCCGACAAAGGAAAGCACAAAAGCGACGGCGATCTTCTTTTGCATTTCCGCTGGCAGGAGCTCGGAGGCCCGCCCCTCGCGTTCCCGCCGGAGGAGAAACGGGCTGACGGAGAAAGAAAGGAAAACCCCATTCACGATGAGCACGAACATGATGGCTGCCTGCACTGCTAACGAAAAGGTCCAGCCGCGCTGATAGTGAAAAACAACCGCTCCCATTATTGCCAGGGTCATTCCCAGCCAGATGAGGGGTTTGGTCACCTTGTGGGTGCGGGTGGTGGCTTCGGTCCAGTAAGGAGACTTTCTGCCCAGAAAGCCGTGGAGATCTATGACCGTGACCGCCCCCAGGCCGATTATAAATCCTGCCAGGTGGAGGTAGAGACCCACGAATTCCATCCAGGTGAAACTGTTCGACACCATAAACTCAAGCTCCTCTGCGGTGTTGACAATCTGCACTCATCTGGAAGTCAATTTATCCAGAACAAATTTTGACAACGAAACTGCCGGTGCTTATTCTACCCCAAGGGATTATTGTCCTAACATTAAAGAAAATGTCCCCTGGAGATCTTTCATACATGACATAATTGACTCGAAAAGTCTCGCTATTTTGCACGTCAACTTACGGTGGCAGAGCGATTTTGCCAGTCATGTCGAGATGTTTTACGTTCCGCTGAATGTCTGGCGGGAACTGGAACTTTTGCCCAATTCTCTGGCCCAGGCACTTCCAGGGCAGAGAGCGGGATTCGTCGTCAAGGCCTCATTTTCTCCCGGGAGCCTGGTGCCTGGCCATAATGAGTCTCTGGTGAGATGGTTCCCGCCAGAGAGTTTCGCCCAAGGCCGGCGGGCGCCAAGGTTGGGACGGTTTTATCCCCGGGGTTTCCTCCCGGGCTACGCTCAAAACTCCCAGCCTTTCCGGTGCAGGTCAATCAGCGATGTCGGGTTTTCTGCCGATTTTAACCACCCTATGGCTAACCAGAATTTGGAGATCGAAATCACTGTGGACGAGGTACAAAAAGCGGGCTGATACCGGCGGGATTTGCCATGACTGGCTCCAGATTATTTGCGAGGGCCCCGGCATGCAGGTTCGGCAGTCCCGGACGCCCACGGATTTCTTTACCGACAACCCTTATGCCCGGCCTGATGCGCAGGACGACGCGCATTTTTACGAGAAACCCAGACTGGTAAACCACATTGATGACCAGGCCGACGCCACCATCAGTTCACTCTATGGGCGTTTGCTGAAACCCGGCAGCCGGGTCCTGGACCTGATGAGCAGTTGGAATTCCCACCTGCCCGAATCTCTGGAACTGGCGCAATTAACCGGGCTGGGCCTGAACCGCGAGGAACTGGCGCAGAATCCCCGGTTATCCGACTATGTGGTCCACGACCTCAATGGCAATCCTGTCCTTCCCTTTGGAGACCAGGAATTTGAGGCGGTGATCTGCACGGTATCCGTGGAGTATCTTACCCATCCTGATGAGATCTTCCGGGAAGTGGCCAGGATCTTGAAACCCGGTGGCTATTTTATCCACACCTTCTCTAACCGCTGGTTTCCGCCTAAGGTTGTCAGGATCTGGACTGAACTGCTGGAATGGGAACGGACCGGATTAGTACTGGAGTACTTCTTGCTCAACGGCGCCTTCGACCATCTCCATACCTTTTCTGCCAGGGGCTGGCCCCGGCCGGTTTCGGACCGCTACTTCCCGCAGGTGCCTGTATCGGACCCCGTTTACGCGGTCTGGGGGCAAACCAGGGGATGACCCCGCAACTTTTTAACTAAATCACATAAAGTTGTTTCATCCACGGAGGATGTGATGGCAAATCTTGAATCAGGGCTTGTTGGGTAAGCCGAGCTTACGGTGGAAGAAACCCATACTGCCAGTCATCTGGGCAGTGGCGGGGTTGAGGTATTGGCGACACCGGTTATGATTGCCCTGATGGAGGATGCAGCGCGCTCCTCGGTAAACTCCGAGCTTGACCAGGGGCAGATGAGCGTCGGAGTAAATCTAAATGTTTCCCATCTCGCGGCCACCCCGGTGGGGATGCGGGTCACCGCCCGGGCTGAACTGGTGGCCGTTGACGGACGAAAGCTAACATTTAAGGTAGAAGCTCACGACGAGCGGGAAAAAATTGGCGAAGGCACACACATCAGGGCAATTATCAACCTCGACCGTTTCATGGCCCGGCTTCAAGAAAAGGCCAGGCCGAAAAGATTGTTGACCTTAGCCGCCGCTGCGGATTTATTAAGAATCTCCCCGGAAATATTACTCCGGCATGCCCGTACCGGGGTCATTCCGGCTAGCAAGGAAGGCCGGTCTTGGCGGTTTTCCCAGAGAGAACTGGAGGAGTGACTGCATAGTGGCGGCCCCCAGGTCGTCATGGACGCGGATACCTCTCCCTGGGGCAAGTAAATCTGTTCAGCAGGCTTCACTATGGTGAAGTACAGGTGGTGGGGGGCTTAGGGGTGAGATTTTCGCAATCATTAAGGATAACGCGTAAACTCACCCCCCGTTTCCCATCCAGAAGCGAACAAGATTACATGATTATATGATAACCGGTCATTTGACCGGATTGTAGGTTGGGGCGGTTGCCGGTGCTTTTCCTTTGAGGGATTCCTGGTAATACCGGTAGGTAAGAGGGCGGCCCTCTTTCAAGACCTCGGCATTGACCGTATCGCCGATAAAGATGGTGTGGGTACCCAAATCAATCCGGTCAATTACCTTGGCCTCCAGAACCGACAAGGCATGTTCAAGCACCAGCGGGCAGCCGGTAACCCCCATTTTGAACTCCACTTGGCTGAGCTTGTCCACATCCCTGCCCGACCGGAAACCGAAAAGTCCCATGAAGGTCATGGGCGCCGACTCATCCAGCACGGATACTCCAAACAGACCACTTTTAGAAATAAATTTATGAGTCAGATTCTGATTATTGAGGATTACCGCCACCCTGGCCGGGTCGGAAGTGACCTGGATGACGGTGTTCACAATCTGCCCGTTCAACCGGTCACCATCCAGCGAAGTAACGATATAGAGACCATAGCTTAAATCCCGGAAAGCCCTGCGGTCGAATTCCGGACTCATAGCTTACCCCTCCTTTGCCTATTCTGTTAGCTTATCGCCAGGTTCTCTCACGGGTTGGCGGCGACGACCGGGAACCCTGCTTGCTGCCAGGCTGCCACTCCGCCCAGGAGTGCCCTGGCGTTCACGTACCCTTGCTGGTTGAGCTCTGCTGCCACCCGGGCAGAAGTGTGCTCACTGCTTCAGGCACAGTAAAAAACTATATTCTGGTCCTTAGAGAGGGAAGGAAGCTTTGCCCTGAACTCGGGAAGGGAGATGCTCCCTGCCAATTGAAGGCTCCTGAACTGCTCTTCACTTTCATAGGCGCAAACGAGCAGAGCGTCTCCCGTCCGCAGCTTCTGGTGAGTTTCCTCTGCGGTTATGCGGATCACTTTTTCCATAAGTTTGCTCCTTATTTACCTCTGTGGGGTTCGGTTTCCGAAGAATCAGGGAGCGGTTGAGTCAGCGCCTGCCCCAATAAGCGGTAGAATTTTGTCCACTTGAAAGAAAACCAGGAAACGGGGCCCCGGCTTCTCTTGTCCGGGAGGATAGGTCCGCCGGCGCAGGGAGCGCAAGAGTTCGGTATCCTGTTCTTCCTTTATTTTGGTCAAGTAAAGCCTCTTGCCCTTATAACCCGGGCCGTCTTCCATGAAGAGATAGGCCCCGTAGGGGTTGGACTGGAGGTTACTGTGAGTCAGACGCTGGGGCATGATGAAAGCTATGGTCTGATCTTCAAAAACGTGGGGCCTGGAAAAAATCGCCATATTCACCCGGCCTTGATCGTCAGAAGTGGCCAACACCCCATGTCCTTTAGCGTTTTCGAAGTAGTCGCGCAAATCCATCATCGGCCTCCAAGGCGCTATTTACCGTTAGAGCTGTCTTTCCCTGGATAAGTCAGAGGCTCACTCACTCTCGAACATATCTTTGCCCGCACCGCATACCGGGCAGGACCAGGAGTCAGGCAAATTCTCAAAAGCGGTCCCAGGGGCAACACCGCCGTCTGCATCCCCTGAACCCGGATCATAAACATAACCGCATACCTGGCAGGTATATTGTTTCATCAGTTTATTCCTATCATGGTAAGGTGAATTTTTATAATTAGTAACTGTTATTCTCTAATAATTATTATAATTTTATAAGTCAAGGGGGGTTGGCTGAAAATTTACTAACCGCTTATTGCCTTAGCTCCGAAAAGGTAACGGTTTGAGCATTAAGACACGCCGTGATCATCCGGTTAAACATTTGGGGTTCCCAGAAGCGTCGATTGAAGCGGTAGCAAAATTCCGCCAGATAACGGGGCAGGTGCTTGTCACTGACGCCATGATACACTCCACGGATATTGCCTTTGACGTTGGCGATCAGAGTATGGACCCAGGGAAACAATCTGACCGCGTTTTTTCCCGAACCAGTCACGATAG
>VGSJ01000106.1 GCA_016875015.1 Deltaproteobacteria bacterium
ATCCGGTAATTCTCCCTCTCCCCCCGGCGGGGGGAGAGGGCTGGGGTGAGGGGGGGCATCCTCGCCCCAGCAACCCATCGAAATAGCCAAACCTTAAGTGAACCGTATTGCCCCTAAATCCCCCTTTAGAAAAGGGGGGTGCTAATTCTTGGTCTTTAATACCGCACTGATTGTGGAACGCCACACTAGGAATGGTATCGGGTGGCAACAAGCTAAAAGTTTAAATGAAACTGTCTTCTCTGGTTTTTCCCCTTTTACCCTTTTCCCCTTTTACCCCCCCGGTTTTAAAAAAACGGGTTATACTTCCGTTCCTGGGCCACGGTGGTCACGGGGCCGTGGCCGGGGTACACGGTGTAGTTATCTCCCAGGGGAAATATTTTAGTTCTCACGCCGTTGATCAGGGCGTCATAGTCCCCGCCGGGGAAGTCGGTGCGGCCGATGGACCCGGCAAAGAGGGTATCGCCCACGTAGACGTAAGGGTGATCTTCCAGAAGCAGGCTGATGCCCCCCGGGGTATGTCCCGGAGTATGGAGGACCTTCAAGCGGTAGGCGCCGAAGGTCAGGATGTCGTTCTCTTTCAACAGGATATCCGGCTGGGACAGGCGCAGGCGGTTGCCGGTGAAAAACATGGCCTCCGCCGAGGGTTTGTCCAGCATCTGGGCATCGGCTGTGTGGATGGCGATTTTGGCCCCGGTGGCTTCTTTCAGGGGCTGGTTGGCATCCACGTGGTCAAAATGGCCGTGGGTGTCGATGATCAGCTTCAGCTGGAATTTGTTGTGGTTCAGGACCTCTAAGATCGCGGCCTCGTCGCCCCCCGGATCGATGACCACGGCTTCTTTGGTCTCCTCGTCGCCCAGGATGTAGCAATTCACTTCCAGTAAACCCACCATCAGAGCTTTTTGGATCATTTATGGTTGCCCCCTGTAGGGGCGCACCTGCGGGTGCGCCCGCAAACAGGGCGGACACATGGGTCCGCCCCTACATGTCAAGAATTGAGCAGAAATTTCACTCCCTGGACCGCGAAGTAGCCTCCGAAGCCAAAGAGAAAGACGCCGCATCCGGCCAGAAAGCCCTGGTAGAGGCGGTCAGAGATCAAGCGGCGCCCCTGAGCCACGGCCCCGGACACCAGGGTGTACCAGGCGAAGTCGGCCAGGATGTGCCCGATGAAAAAGAGGGCCACCCCCAGCCAACCGTATTTCATGGAAAACATGACGTAGCCCAGGCCGATGGTGAGCCACCAGATGAGCCAGTAGGGGTTGGCGGCGCTCATGAGCACCCCGGCCACGATGGGGTTCAGGCCCGATGCACCCTTGGAGTCGATTTCCAGGTGCCCGTGGCGGGAGGCCTTGAGCAGTCCCAGGCCCATCCACCAGAGCAGGCCGGCACCCAAAACCCCCACCAGGCCCAGCACCAAAGGGCGGTGCAGCCAGACACCCACCCCGGCCAGGATCAACAGGACCAGGGCCAACTCCAGCAAGGCGTGGCCCACGATGATCAGGGGGCCGGCCCAGAAGCCGCGGCGGGCCGCCTCGCCCACGGTGAGAGTCAACAACGGCCCGGGCATCAAGGCCCCGGAGAGGGCCACGATGAACGACGTGACGGGCACCCCGGCCAACAACCACCAATCCATATATGAAAATATCCTTTCCTTGCCTTACCTGCCTCAATGTATTATTCTACCAGAGAGGGTCGGATAAACCAAGGTAAAATCAGGGACATGGGGGGGCCTGGAGGGCGGCGTCGGCGCCTGCGGCCTCCTGATGATACAAAGATAATTTTAGAACTAGCGTTGCATCCGATTATTTCACCGCCTTCTTCCGAGGGCTTTTCCTAAGTCCCCCTTTCCTAAAGGGGGATTCAGGGGGATTATCAGGGGGTTAAATAATCCCCCCTACCCCCCTTTAAAAAAGGGGGGAATTGATGCCAAACATCGTCAAGATTTCGGGAATTCAAGTCTTAGCATCGCGGCAATTAAGCCGGTATCCTGAAAAATGAAGCATAATCCCGTCAAAAAGAAGACCCGAACCAGCGCGTTCGGCGCCCCGGGAAGAATATCCCACGATTCCTCCACGTTCTATGCCAGTAAATTGTACTCTCAAGTCGCTCCGGCCGCCGCCTGTGAGTATATCGAAAATCCGGTGCCGCCGGAATACCTGAACACGATTCTGGCCAAATCTTCCGAGTCCATGGCGGAAATCCCGGACCACAGCGTCCACCTGATGGTCACCTCGCCCCCCTACAACGTGGGAAAAGACTACGATGAGGATCTCACCTTAGAAGAGTATCTCGAATTTCTCCAACGGGTCTGGCAGGAGGTCCACCGGGTCCTGGTGCCGGGAGGCCGGGCCTGCATTAATATCGCCAATTTGGGCCGTAAGCCTTATATTCCGTTGCACGCGTATATTATTCAACAAATGGCAGAAATTGGATTTCTCATGCGAGGAGAAATCATCTGGAACAAGGGCAATAGTGCGTCGCCGTCAACCGCCTGGGGGAGTTGGCAGTCTCCCGCTAACCCTACCTTACGGGACGTTCACGAATATATATTGATCTTTTCAAAAGATACCTTCTCCCGGCAAAACCTTACAAAGCGCAGGACCACTATATCCAGGGAAGAATTTCTGTTGTTCACTAAAAGCGTATGGACCTTTCCTGCCGAGTCAGCCAAGAGGGTGGGACACCCAGCGCCTTTTCCGGTAGAGTTACCTTATCGATTTGTCCAACTTTATACTTTTAAAGAAGAGGTGGTTCTTGACCCTTTTATGGGGAGCGGTCAAACGGCTATAGCAGCTCTTCAGAGCAAAAGAAATTATGTTGGTTATGAAAACAATCGAAAATACTTTCAGTCAGCCAAAAAACGAATAGAAAAGTTGGAAGCCGAGCTATTTAAAACCGTTAGAGCAAAAGAAGGAGGTTAAAATGGCAAACTTCGTCGACGCACTACTCGGATATGAGTATTACATAGACCAGAGCGGCAAGGCTTCTTTTGAAACCGTCAATGACTTTTTAGGACAAAATAATCGTAATCATATCTCACAAAGAACCTATAACCATTACCGAAGCCTTAAGAGATATGGATTTAGTTCATATTTCCCAATTAATCAATTCGATGTTTCTAGAACTTTAGGTCAACTACCAATTTCACCTGATAGAAGAAGATACGAGCGAGAGAATAAAAATATTGATACTAAAATATCTTCAGACCGGAATATATGGTTTTCAGCTATTATGATTGATAAATCCTTAGTTGGTTTTGGCATGACAACCCTTCAAGATATTCCAATGAAAGATGGCGACCCCATTTGGATCCGTATGAAACAATATCACGATATCCCGGCGATATTGGTCTGGAAAAAAGCTGACAATAAACGCATAAGGTTTGGCGTTAGAGCTATTGAATTCATTGAAACATATCGAATTACTGAAGATAAAATACGTCCTAGTAGGATTATGGGCAAACTCATTGTGAGAGAAAGTTCAAAAGTTGAAATAAGTTGGCAAGAAATTTATAATTTGATGGCCAAAACTGAAAAACTTATTGATGCATCGTCTGGGCTCTTAAAACATATCGCAAAGGTTATTAATGTAGATGTTAAGATATCGCCACCGGTTTTATCGTCAATCAAGTTTAGTTCTCCAGGAGAGCTAATAGTAATTATAGATTATAAATTAATAGCTCTTCTAATTATTTTAATAAGAGTTATTCAACTTTGGAAAGTTGAGAAGGAAAGATTAAAAGAGGAAACGAGATCAGTAAAACTTGACAATGATATGAAAGAAATTGAAATAGAAATTGCGAGGAAAGCTATAAAGTTAAAAAAGGTATTTGAGTTAGATATTATCAAGCAATTGTTGAATGAAATTCCTGCTTGGGTAAAAAAGGTCTTGAATGTTGCAAATCTCCCCTCTAACCTGTTTGAACCCGAGAGCTTAGAAAAAGGGATGCTTAAGGAACAACTCCTTCCCGTAGCAGTGGATATGATTGCTGGTGATAATCCAACAATCCAGGTCGAAGTAAAGGAAAATTTTATTGATAAACCTCAGAAAAATTAATCGGATACATTATGAATAAGAAAAAAGGGGGATTCTTCAATAGACAAAATCGTCATTGAAGGCGGGGTACCCCTTTCGGGGGAAGTTTCCATCAGCGGGGCCAAGAACGCCGCCCTGCCCATCATCGCGGCCACGCTGCTGGCCCCGGGGGTGCACCGGCTTTACAATGTGCCGCCCCTGGCCGACATTCGCACCGCCAAAAAGCTCCTGGGCCTCATGGGGGTGCAGTTTGAAGACGGCGAGCCCCTGGTGGTTGATTCCAGCCGCCTCACCGGCTGGATGGCCCCCTACGAGACGGTCAAGACCATGCGGGCCGCGGTCCTGGTCCTGGGGCCGCTGGTGGCCCGGGCCCGCCAGGCCAGCGTCTCCCTGCCCGGCGGCTGCGCCATCGGGGCCCGGCCCATCGACCAGCACCTCAAAGGTCTCGAGGCCATGGGGGTGAAGATCACCCTGAACCAGGGCTACGTGGAGGCCAAAGCCAAACGGCTGCACGGCGCCGACATCACCCTGGACCTGCCCACGGTCACGGGCACGGAAAACCTGATGATGGCCGCCACCCTGGCCAAGGGCGTCACGAGAATCATCAACGCCGCCCAGGAGCCCGAAGTGACGGATCTGGCCCGGTTTCTCACGGCCATGGGCGCGGACATCGAAGGCATCGGCACCGACGTCCTCACCATCCACGGCGTCAAGGCGCTGACCCCGGCCTCCTACACCATCATGAGCGACCGCATCGAGGCCGGGACTTATCTCGCCGCCGCGGCCATCACCAGGGGGCGGGTCACCATCACCAACGCGCCGATTCCCTCTATGGCCGCGGTGCTGGAAAAATTCCACGAGGCCGGGGTGCGGCTCAGTACCGCCGACAACCGGATCATGGTGGAGCCGGGCGGGTCCCTCACCGGCGTGGACGTCAAGACCCGGCCCTACCCCGGTTTCCCCACGGACATGCAGGCCCAGTACATGGCCCTCATGGCCCTGGCGAAAGGCGCCAGCGTCATCACCGAAACCATCTTCGAAAACCGCTTCATGCACGTCAGCGAACTGCGGCGCCTGGGGGCTGACATCACCGTGTCCGGCAGCCACGCCATCGTCCGGGAACGGCGCCACCTCCACGGCGCCCCGGTGATGGCCACGGATCTCCGGGCCAGCGCCTCCCTGGTCATCGCCGGACTGGCCGCACAAGGCGCCACCGAAATCCTCCGGGTCTACCACCTGGACCGGGGCTACGCCCAACTGGTGGAGAAACTCTCGGCCCTGGGGGCGCGCATTAAAAGAATGCCGCAGTAATTTTTGGGGGAGGGGGCTAAGAGCACATACGAAAAAGCCCCGCCCTCCCCTGCTTCTCAGTCCATCAATTCCAGGAAGCTCTCAATGGAGAAAAAGTCCGGGTGGCTTTCGGCGTCCTGACGGGAGCTGGATTTGGCCTTGAAGTAGGGGTACTTGATGCCGAAGGTTTTGGCTGCGGCCAGGGCCGCGGCGTTGTCGTCCACCAGCAGCGCCCGGCTGGGGTCGAAGTGCAGGCGGTCGTGGAGGATCTCCCAGAAGCGCACCGCTTCCTTGGGGTGGCCCAGGTCGAAGGAAGAAACTACTTCGTGGAAATACCCCAAAAGTCCCATGTGGTTCATTTTGAGGCTCAGGGTCTTGTAGTGGGCGTTGGTCACCAGGGCCACCCGCTTCTCTTTCTGTCTCAGAAATTCGAGAAAACCTGCCGTGTCCGGGTGCACTTCGATGAGGTGGCGGATGCCTTCCTTTAGGGCCGGGATGTCCAGTTCCAGCTCCCGGGACCAGAAATCGATGTCCGTCCAGTTGAGGGTGCCTTCCTCCCGCTGGTAGCGGGCGAACACCAGGTCCCGGGCCAGTGCCAGGCCCATCGCCTGCCGCCGGGCGTACTCTTCCGGCACCAGGGTTTCCCAGAAATAATCGTCGAAGTGTTTGTCCAGGAGGGTGCCGTCCATGTCCAGGAGCACCCAGGTTATGTCGTTCCAGGGAAAAGCCATTAAGGTTCCTTTCTTAAAAGGCATTTCAAAACCGATTTTCGGCGTCATTTTGAATCAACTATAGGAGCTTAAGTTTGGAAAAGAATCACCCCCCTTTTCTAAAGGGGGGCAGGGTGGATTAAATAAGCGCTTGATAATCCCCCTAATACCGTGTTCCCTGTGAAATGAAACAAACCATCCAGATAACCTATTGATATCTCTCGTAGGGGCGGGTTTCAAACCCGCCCCTACAAAACGAACACGGTATAAATCCCCCTTTTAGGAAAGGGGGACTTAAAACCTCCATCCCCGACTTTTTTTAATAGCCCTCCGGGGCCTGGTCCCGTTCCAGGTCGTCGAAACGGGTGAACTTGGCCTCAAAGTGCATCTTCACCGTGCCAATCGGCCCGTTGCGCTGCTTGCCGACAATGACTTCGGCGATCCCCTGGTTGTCCGGCGAATCCTTGCGATAAACCTCGTCACGGTAGATGAACATGACGACGTCGGCGTCCTGCTCAATGGCGCCTGATTCCCGCAAGTCCGACAGTTGGGGGCGCTTCCGTTCCCGTTTCTCGGGCTCGCGGCTGAGCTGAGACAGGGCCATGACCGGCACGGCCAGTTCCTTGGCCAGGCCCTTCAGGGAGCGGGAGATCTCGGAGATCTGCTGCTCCCGGCTGGAGAGTTCCGCCCGCCCCTGCATGAGTTGGAGGTAGTCGATGATAACCAACCCCAGCTTGCCGTCGGCCTTGAGGCGGCGGGACTTGGCCCGGATGTCCAGGACGGTGGCGGCCGGGGTGTCGTCGATATAGATGGGGCAATCCAGGAGAATCCCCGCGGCTTCCTGGAGCTTGGTCCACTCCTGGCCGGTGAGGAACGCGGCCCGGCGAATCTGGGAGGCGTCCACCCGGCCCTCGCTGCTGAGCAGGCGGCGCACCAGCTGCTCCTTGGACATTTCCAGGGAGAAGAAGGCCACCGGCACCGGGGGGATCGACTGTCCCGCCCCGCCGCGCCGCCCGTAAGCGGCATTAAAGGCAATGTTCAGGGCCAAAGCGGTCTTGCCCATGCTGGGGCGGGCCGCCAGGATGATCAGGTCGCTGGCCTGGAACCCGGCGGTGTAATTATCCAGGTCGGTGAAGCCGCTGGTCACCCCGGTGAGGGAGCCGTCTTTCCGGCCCCAGATAGCCTCCAGGGTGGCGATCTCGGTGTCCACCAGGGCGCTCAGGGGCGAAAAGCCCGGGCGCACCTTGGATTCGGCCACCTGGAAGATCTTGTGTTCGGCGCGGTCCAGGAACTCGGCGATGTTCTCCACCGGGGCCAGGCAGGAGGCGGCGATCTCCTGGGTGCAGTCCAGGAGGCGGCGCAACACCGACTTGTCGTGCACCAGGTTGGCATAATATTCGGCGTTGGTGGCGAACCCCACCTGTTCGCTGAGCCCGGCCAGAAACACCGGCCCCCCCACCCCCTCCAACTTCCCCCGCTCTTTCAAGAGGGCGGAGACGGTCACCAGGTCCACCGGCTCGCCCCGGCCGTAGAGGTCCAGCATGGCCTGGAAGATGCGGCCGTGGGCCTCCCGGTAGAAATCGGCGGGTTCGATGAGATCCGCCACCCGGTCCAACACCTCCGGCCGCACCAGGATGGCCCCCAAGACCGATTGCTCGGCCTCTGGGTTAGCCGGGGGGGTGTAGCCCGCGGGGGCGGCGGCTTCCGCCGCGCCAAACCGCCTGCTAACTTTGGGCATAAAGTTTTCTCTCAATAACTCCCCCCAAATCCCCCTTTTTCCAAGGGGGACTTTACATGCCATTTCTTGCAGTTACCCCCCTTTTTTAAAGGGGGCAGGGGGGATTATAAGGCTTCCCATGTCGGAAAAACTTTTGGCAATTGCTATAGTTGGTCCACCATCGATGTGTGATGATACCTCAATCTGAAAAAAGATTGCAAACCTGATTTGGGGCCGGGAGAGGTGATTGAAGGGAATTAATGGGACCGCCGGATGGCGGTCTCCCTGTGATAGAGGGAAGTTGGCGGATGAGACTGACGCCTCTTTCGTGTAAATCCCCGCATTTCTTCCGGGCCGGTGAATTATTGTGTAATACCAGTTAATTAACAATATTTTGCTGCGCCGCGCGCCCCCGACTGAAATTTTTAACAAACCCTCACGATCTAGTAGCCGTAGGGCGGGAAAGCGAAGCGCATCCCGCCTTCAGCATCTGTGTTCAAGAAGACCCGTCAACGTCAACCGTTCACTGTCGAGGCCATGGTCATTTTGCCCGATCACTTGCATTGCATCTGGACGCTGCCTTCGGAGGACGCGGATTTCTCAAGGCGAAAGCATGACATCAAAGAGCGATTTGCAGCCCAAATTCTCAGACCTGCATTTCGGGTTAGTAGTCATATTTAAGGGCTTTCGTAATTATGAAAGTCAGTGATTATAAGTGGTTATGGAAACGGAGGGGTATATTTGGCCAAAACCTGTAGGCACACGATTAATAAATTAA
>VGSJ01000107.1 GCA_016875015.1 Deltaproteobacteria bacterium
CTCAAAACCAACTTCACCATGGACCTGATCCAGAAACAATTTCAACATTCCATCAGACTGGAGATAAATAAATGGAAGAAAGCCGCTTGATATCTGGATATCTAAATTTTACCCGTCGGTTTTGAGTATTCAGTATCTCAGAAAATAGTCCGGTACCCTATTCCAAAAAGTACTTGGTGGCACCGGCATCTTGCCGGTGCAGCGCACAGGCTGGAAGCCTGTGCCACCGAAGGCGGCGGGCGAGGACGCCCGCCCTACCTGACTTTTCATGTTTTACGGGTGGGCCAAAGGCCCATGAGCAACTGCTTACTGCTTACTCTCCATAAAACACTTCTACCAGGTACAGCCCTTGCGGCGGCGCGGTGGGGCCGGCCAGGTGGCGGGCGCGGCTCTCCAGCAACTCCGCCAAGACAGTCGGCGGCGCCTTACCTCGCCCCACCTCGACCATGGTGCCCACCAGGCTCCGCACCATGCCCCGGAGAAACCCGGTGGCCGTGATGGTGAAACTGAGCCAGCCGCCGGGCTCATCCCGCCAGGTTGCCGCCAGCACCCGGCGCACCGGATTTTTATTATAGCTGCCTGAGGCCCTGAACGCGGTAAAATCATGCTCTCCCGGGAGAACCGCCGCGGCCCCGGCCATGGCCGCCAGGTCCAGGGGGGAAGCGATCCACCAGGCGTAGTGGCGGTGCAGCGGCGAGCGGGTTCCCCGGTTGAGGATGCGGTACTCGTAAGTCTTGGCCCGGGCTGATTTCCGGGCGTGAAACTCCGGCGGCGCTTCAGTGGCCGAAAGCACCGCGATGTCTTTGGGGAGCAGGGAGTTCAAGCCCTGATGAAAAGCCTTGAGGGGGATGGCGCTATCGGTGCGGAAATTGGCCACCTGGCCCCAGGCGTGAACCCCGGCGTCGGTGCGGCCCGAACCGATGAGGGCGATGGCCTCCCCCGTCAGCCGCGCCACGGCCGCTTCCACCACCCCCTGGATGGTGGCCGCGTCCGACTGGCGCTGCCAGCCGTGGTAGCGGGCGCCGTCATATTCCAGGAGGAGGCGGATGTTGCGGAGAGGATTCATAACCCCAAGGTTATTGTGCGAAATGAACCGGGATATAGCCAGGGGGGTAAAAGGGGAAAAGGCGAAAGGGGGAAAGGGTTAAAAAGCAAAAAGTACTCCGTAGTTTTTTTCCCTTTTCGCCTCTTTCCCCTTTTCGCCCTTCTTTTTAAGGCAAGAACGGCGCTGTCTCCAGGCCCATGGTCTCGGGGAAGCCCATCATCAGGTTAAAGTTCTGCACCGCCTGGCCGGCCGCGCCCTTGGTGAGGTTGTCGATGGCCGAGAGGACGATGACCCGCCGGCCGTCCCGGTCTACCCGGAGGGCCAGGTCGCAGAAATTCCCGCCCCGCACGTCCCGGGTATCGGGCAGGCTTCCCGGCGGATGGAGGCGCACAAAAGGATGGCCCTGATAGAATTTCCGGTAGAGTTCCCGGAGGTCCCCTTCGGACCGAGGCGCCGTCAGGTTGGCATAAAGCGTGCCCAGGATGCCCCGGCTCATGGGAACCAGATGCGGGGTGAAGGTGACATTAACCGGCGTCCCGGCGAGCCAACTCAGCTCCTGCTCCATCTCGGGGGTATGCCGGTGCTCCAGCACTTTGTAAGCCCGGAAGCCGTCATTGACTTCGCAGAACGATATGCCCAGCAGGGCCTGGCGTCCGGCGCCGCTCGCTCCGGATTTACAATCCGCAATCACCGAATGGGGCGAAAGCAACCCGGCCTGGGCCAGAGGCGCCAGCCCCAGAATGACGCACGTGGGATAACAGCCGGGGTTGCCCACCAGGCGCGTCCGGCGCACCTCCTCCCGGTGCAGTTCGGGCAGGCCATAAACCGTCTCCGGGATTAAATCCGGCGCCGTATGCGGCTGATACCACTTCTCGTAGAGGCTGACATCCCGGAAGCGGAAATCCGCGCTCAGGTCCACCACTTTGCACCCGAGGTCCAGGAAACGGGGGATCATGCCCATGGCGGTTTGGTGGGGCACCGCGGTGAAGACCACCGAGGCCGCGGCCGCGATCTTGGCCGGGGCCGGATCCTGGCTGAAGGGCAGGTCAACTATGCCGGCCAGGGCCGGAAAGATTTGGGAAAAGGGGCGGCCCGGATATTCCAGGGAGGTGAGGGCCGCCAGCTCGCAGCCCGGATGCCGCACCAGGAGGCGCACCAACTCCAGCCCGGCGTAACCGGAAGCCCCGATGACTGCAACTTTAATCTTGTCCACCACTGGGATCAATCCTTCCGTGGCCCCTTTTCTCCCGAGATAATTGGGGGGAAAAGGATAAAAGGGGAAAAGGTAAAAAGGGGCAACGGCAAAGGAAGTCTTTTCCCCTTTTCGCCGCTTTCCCTTTCCCCCTTTTTCCCCTTCTCAGGGTGAAGGCCGGAAGTTCGCCGCTGGAATAGCTTAACGCTTGGAATACTGGCAGCCGCGGCGGGCGCCCCGGAGGCCGTATTTCTTCCGCTCTTTGATGCGGGCGTCCCGGGTGAGAAAACCGGCTTTTTTCAGGACAGGACGCAACTCCGGGTTGAACAAGACCAGGGCCCGGCTCAGGGCGTGTTTAACGGCCCCGGCCTGTCCTTCCAGCCCGCCGCCCCTGACGTTGACCAGGATGTCAAACTCCGGGCCGACATTCACCAGGAGCAGGGGCTTGCGCACCAGGTTCCGGGTGGTCTCCATGGGGAAATAGTCTTCGAACTCCCGCTGATTCACGGTAATCCGGCCATTGCCGGGACGCAGATAAACCCGGGCTATCGCCGTCTTGCGCTTACCCGTGGCCTGGATGCCTGCTTTCTCCGCCATTAATCCTCCCAGGGAAGGGGCGCCGGCCGCTGCGCCTCGTGCGGATGGTCCGTGCCGGCGTAAATCTTCAATTTTTTCAGCAGCTGCCTTCCCAAACTGTTTTTGGGCAACATGCCCCGGACGGCACGACGCAAAATCTCCTCCGGTCTCTTCTGGAGGAGTTTCCGGGCGGAAATCTCTTTGATCCCGCCAGGATAGCCGGAATGACGGTAGTAGAATTTATCGTCCAATTTCCTGCCGGTCAGTTGCACCTGAGCGGCATTGACCACGACCACAAAGTCCCCGGTGTCGATATGAGGCGTGAAGGTGGGCTTGGTCTTGCCCCGCAGCACCATGGCGATGCGGCTGGCCAGACGACCCAGGACCTTGTCCTGAGCGTCCACCATGTACCAGGCGCGCAACACTTCCCCCGTCCGGGCGGTATAACTTTTCATAGTTTCCATATTTTTCATATTTTTCATATTTTTCATAAGTGCGACTCCTGAATCATAACCATATATTTATATCGGAGTGCAGGGGGGATTGTCAAGGGGCCAGGAGGATTTGCCATGCATTTACCGGGGTTTTTTCTCAAAGAGTCGCGGGATTATGCCGGAGCTTTAGATGGCTGCACGGATAACTTAATGATATCAATAGACAATCAATCGCCTTGATTCCCCGGTTTAGGTTGGCGTTATGGGTGCAACCAAACCGGATTGGCCCAAACCGGGTCAGATAGGCGCGGCCGGACCGTTCTCCTGCGCCATTTCCCCAAGCCGAAAAGCTAATTTCCTTTGCTTTGACGGGAGAATGTGGTAGACATTTTTATGGAGTTCGTGGTGAGAAGATATGCCGTATTGTAATCAATGCCAGTTAATCCACGGTGAGGAACAGCGATTCTGTCAGCGTTGCGGCCAATTGTTGAAAGGTTCGCCCACTACCGCGGCCCGGCCTTGCTCCCGTTGCGGCACCTTGATCTGGCCCGGACAGAAATTCTGTACGGAATGCGGCCTGCCGCTCCGGGTGGCCCGGGTCGACCAGGAAGAGGAAGAAGCCCCCAGCCGCCCGCCGCTCTTTTACCCCCGGAGACCTGAAACCATGGCTCGTCGCCGCCAACGGCGCCCCGGCCGTTTGCTGTCACTCATCGCTCTGGCCCTCCTCGTCGTGGGCGGGATTTACCTGTGGCCCCATCTGCCCTCTCTAGGCCGCAGCAAAGAGCGGATTCCCCCCATCTCAGCACCCCAAGACGACCTGCGCTCGGAAGTAGAAAAAATATCGGAAAAGATCCGCTCCGCCCATCTCAACAAGGATATCAACAAGTGGCTCGGCTGTTACCACTCCGCCTATCCCAATCTCGGGCGGGTGGAGAACCAGATGCTGGAGCTGTGGAAAAACTATGATATAAAGGAAGTCAATTATCGGATTTCCAACGTTCAACGGGTGGACGACAAGGAGGCCACGGCGGACATCGTTTGGAACATCCAACTCTACGATCACCGCACCCATGACTACACCCTGGTGCGGCAGAAATATCAAACCATCCTGGAGAAGGGTCCGGGTGGCTGGAAAATCCGTGACAGCAAGGAAGTGGCAGGTGGATAAGGGTGCCATGGGGGCAGCGGCCATGCGTAAATTCTGGTGCACCGTGTGGGTGGGGCTGGGGCTAACCTTATGTCTGGCAGGATGTCAAAGCCTGTTCCCCAGGCCGGTGTATACGCCGCCCGCGGTTCACGCCCCGCCGGCCCCGCCACCGCCGGCCCCGGTCGCCCGTCCCACGTTGTATGTGACCGTCAACCGCCTCAATCTCCGGGCCTGCCCCGGGATGGATTGTCCCAAGATTGCGGTTATCGACCGCAATGCAGAAGTGGAAAAAGTGGGTGACGCGGCGGACTGGTCCCAGATCCGGGTAAAACTGGACGGTACCATCGGCTGGGTGAGTTCCCGGTATCTCTCGGCCACCCCGGTGGCCGCCCCGCCGGAGGCGCCGCCGCCGCCCACCCCGCCTGAGGCGGTGACGCCGCCGCCCTTTATGGAAAAACCGGAAAAGCCGGAAAAGGCCAAGCCGACCCCCTCGAGCCCCCCGAGCCCCCCGGCGGTGGAAAAACCCCCCAAGACGGCCAAGCCGACCAAACCGCCGGCAGAAGAAGCCCCGGCGCCGGAGCAGCCCGTTAAGCCCGAAAAGCCGGTGAAGCCGGTCAAGCCGGAGAAACCGGCCCCCGAGCCGCCGGTGGTGAAGCCGGCTCCCCCGGAAAAGCCGGCGCCGCCTTCCGAACCCGGACCGGAAAAGCCATCCAAGATCCGGATTATGTAAGAGCAATGGTCAGCGGTCAGTGAGCAGTGAGCAGATAATTCGACGCGGCTCTTGAGTTCCCAGAGGTTTCCAAGCGCCATGGCAGCATGAGGCGAAATAAGAAGGGCGGGTTACCCCGCCCCTCTTATTTCGCTTAGTTATCTTGTCTTCAGTGCTGCGTCCGCAAAGTTCTTAAAACCCCAGCCGTTATTCTTTAACTGACCACTGCCTACTGCCTACCATTCCAACAGCGTGGCCCCCCAGGTGGCCCCGGCGCCGAAACTGATGAGGACCACCTTGTCGCCCGGCTTAATCTTGCCTTCCTGGAGCGCCTCGTGCAGGGCGATGGGCACTGAGGCCGCGGAAGTGTTGCCGTAGCGGTGGATGTTGACGAAGACCTTGTCCATGGGCACCCGGGCGAATCTGGCGCCGGATTCCAGGATGCGGTAGTTTCCCTGGTGGATGATCAGATAATCGATGTCTTCCCGGGTCATGCCGGCCATCTCCAGGATCCGGGGGATGGATTCCTTCACCGCGTTCACCGCAAACTTGAAGATATCCCGCCCGTCCATCCGGAGGAAATGACGTTCGGTATGGGTCTGAATAGGGAGAAAGGGGCTCACCTCTTTGTTGAATTCGGTTTCGCATACGAGGTTCATGTTCAGTTTGGAGGCGATGAACGATTTGATGATGCGGCCCCGGGGGCTCGGGCCCACCACCACCGCCCCGGCCCCGTCCCCGAAGAGCATGCAGGTGGTCCGATCGGTCCAGTCCGTGAAGCGGGAGTTGGTATCTGAGCCGATGACCAGGGCATAGGCGCCTTCCGGGGCCACCAGGCGCTCCCCCACGTACAGGGCGTAGTTGAAACCGGTGCAGCCGGCCTGGAGATCGAAGGCCGCGGCTTTCCCGCCGATGCCCAACTCCTCCTGGACCCGGATGGCCCCGGCAGGGAAAATGTGCGGTGGGGTGTTGGTGCCCAGGATGACATATCTCAACTGCTCCGGCTCTATCCCCGAATCCGCCAAAGCCCGGCGGCTAGCCTGCACCGCCATGGTGACGGTGTCCTCCTCCGGGGCGGCAATCCGCCGTTCATGGATACCGCTGCGCTCCACAATCCATTCCGCCGAGGTCTCCACCAGCTTTTCCAGGGCCTGATTGGTCAGGACCGCCTCGGGTACATAGACCCCGGTGCCCAGGATGCCGATCTGCTTCTGGCTCAACGTTACCCCCTCTAGGTTCAGGAGTTTTAAAGCAATTTATACCGTAGGAGGGCGAAAAAGGCAAATGAATTGGGGGGAAGGTCTGGGCCGCCACGAGTGTTCCCGGAAAGTCCCTGGCAAAGCCCTGGGGAAAATCCCCCGAAATTCTCCGCTAATAAATGCGCCAACCGGGATACTACCCTGGCCTTGAAACCAATGCCCGCGTCTCTGATTTCCTGCTTAACGGCCGGTTACCCGACGCCAGGGGGTATAACGTGCTGTGCCCTTTTATGAAAAAATGGAAAAATGGAAAATATGGAAAAATGTCAGGCCCTGGAGAGGGCATTCTGAGGATTTTGCCGAGCTCGCAAATTGATATTAAGATTACCCTGGATTTAAGGCCATTCAGATTGTGCCGATAAGCTGAGTGGAGGCCAAGAGGATGAAAGCCGTTGGTTGATTGGGCTTATTGATCTTGATTATCGCCCCTGCCCCTCAGGTCTCGGCTCAGACCGGGGTCCAGTTGGGGCCGGAACAGCTACCCGGCACCACCACCACGGATTCAGTGAAGCGAACCAAAGAGACGGGCCCCAAGGGGCAAGTTATCGAAAAAGAGGTGAAAACTTCCAGCAGAAAGAGAGAGCACGCCGCATATAAATATTCAGGCCTCCCCTGCAAATGGACCGGCGGAGTCGGAAATGCCGGCCCTAGTGCGGACCTGATTAAAGACACCGGCCCCAACCTCAAATACACCGTGGACCGGCTGCCCATCGGCGCCAACCCGGAAGAAGCCTTATGGGTAACGATGGGGGACGGCAGGATGATGATGGTGGACCCGAAGATCGTTCAAAATCTGCCAGAGAAAAGAAGGGCTGGGGATTAATCACGCCCTCTTTCACCGACCCATCGGTACGCTTTTCTTTTTTCCAGGTATTTCCTTACCCGCGCCACGATTGCCGTCACCGGGCTAATGGTCGGTTCCTCATGACCTGCCGCACCCGTTGATACCCCCCGGCGGCCTCCGACCGGGGCTTTTGGAACCCTGCTGAACAACTCCTCAAAATCCCGTTAGCGGTTCATTCTGAGTTGTGTTGTGTGCGTTTTACGCACCATGCGGCGCAGCCGCCCCTGGCGGTTCGGGCACAGGCTGAAAAGCCTGTGCTACTGAACTTGAGTTTCTGGTTTTTTCAACAAGATTTAGCCTGTATCCTGATTATTTTACAAAGTAATTAGGTCATTTTTCAGTTTGGTTGCGGCCATAGGCCGCGATGTGCCACCAACCAATTTCTCCAAGCATCGAAGGAAATTACGGATATTCAAAAACTAACCGGACAGTGTTGGACAATTTCGCCCTATTCCGCCTTTTCCGCACAGTGGAACAAAGGGGATGGCATAGGGAAATTTTTTCCTTGACACCCAACATATTGTGTTTTACTATAATCAATAGTACAACATATTGCTATTTAAGGAAATTTCGGCAACCGCCGGAATTAAGGGGGAAATGATGGCGCCGCAGGGGGAAATCAGGGAAATCGCCGGGGAACTGCCGTTAAGCCACAACGCCTTGGTAGTGTTGAGGAAGCGCTACCTGAAGAAGGACGAAATCGGGGGGACCACCGAAGCCGCGCCGGACATGTTCCGGCGGGTGGCCGACACCATCGCCGCCATCGACCGGCTCTACGACCCCCAGGCGGACGTGGCCGCCACCGCCCAAAAGTTCTACGACCTCATGGCCTCGCTGCGCTTCATGCCCAACTCCCCCACCCTCATGAACGCCGGCCGGGAGCTGGGCCAGCTCTCCGCCTGCTTCGTCCTGCCGGTGGACGACAACATCGAGAGCATCTTCGACGCGGTGAAACAAACGGCCCTGATCCACAAGTCCGGCGGCGGCACCGGCTTTTCCTTCTCCCACATCCGGCCCGCCAACGACCCGGTGCTCTCCACCAAGGGGGTGGCCTCCGGCCCCATCTCCTTCATGAACATCTTCGACGTGGCCACCGAAACCATCAAGCAGGGCGGCACCCGCCGGGGCGCCAATATGGGGATCCTCCGGGTGGACCACCCGGATATCGAGGCCTTCATTACCTGTAAAA
>VGSJ01000108.1 GCA_016875015.1 Deltaproteobacteria bacterium
CTCCGCGCTTCCTTCAGACCCCACCTCACGATGACGCCCTTGCGCTTCGCTAACCCTTCACCTCCATCAGGTTGGGTAGAGGACTTTCACCTCCAAGCTGCTGTGCATGCCCGGCACACTAAAAAAGGGCGACCCAGCGGGTCGCCCCTACTTACGGGATTGGGGGTGGGGTTTGGGGTTTTTTTTGCAAGGGGGTAAGGGCCGTCGGCCCTTAGCCCCCTTCCCCAAGAACTTACCACCCCATCGTTAGATAGTCGTGGATAGAGTTGGAGGCCAGGCGGCCGGCGCCCATGGCCAGGATGACGGTGGCGGACCCGGTGACGATGTCGCCGCCGGCCCAGACCTTCGGTTTCATGGTCTTGCCGGTCTTGGGGTCGGCCACGATGTAGCCCCATTTGTTCAAGGCCAGGCCCGGGGTGCTCTTGGTGAGGAGCGGGTTGGACCCGGAGCCGATGGAGATGACCGCGGTGTCGATTTCCACCACGAATTCGGAACCCGGGATGGGTACCGGACGCCGGCGCCCGGAGGCGTCGGGCTCGCCCAGTTCCTGGCGCAGGCACTCCACGCCGGTGAGCCGGCCTTCGTCATCGCCCAGGAAGCGCAGCGGGTTGGTGAGCAGCAGGAACTCGACGCCCTCTTCCTCGGCGTGGTGGATTTCCGCCATACGGGCGGGCAACTCCGCGTGGGAGCGCCGGTAGATGATATAGGAATGCTCCGCGCCCAGGCGCAGGGCGGTGCGGGCCCCGTCCATGGCCACGTTGCCGCCGCCGAAGGTGGCGACGTTCTTCCCTTTGACGATGGGGGTGTCGTAGATGGGGAATTCGTAGGCCTTCATGAGGTTGGAGCGGGTGAGGTACTCGTTGGCGGAGTAAACCCCGATGAAATGCTCGCCGGGAATTTTCAGAAAAACAGGCAGGCCCGCGCCCACGCCCAGAAACACGGCATCGAACCGTTCCAGGAGTTCGTCCACGGTCTCGGAGCGGCCGATGACCGCGTTCACCTCAATCGTGGCCCCCAGGCGCTCCAGGAAATTACATTCCTGGGCCACGATGGCCTTGGGCAGACGGAATTCGGGGATGCCGTAGAGCAGCACTCCGCCGGGGCCGTGGAGGGCCTCGAAGATGTGGACGTGGTGGCCTTTGAGGATCAGGTCGCCGGCCACGGTGAGGCCCGCCGGACCCGCGCCCACCACCGCCACCTTCTTGCCGGTGGGGGCGGCCTTGGGAGGCAGGACGTCCCGGCCGTGGAGACGCTGATGGTCGGCGGCGAAGGCCTCCAGGTTGCCGATGGCCACCGGGGCGTCCTTCTTGCCGACGATGCACAGGCCTTCGCACTGCACTTCCTGGGGGCAGACCCGGCCGCACACCGCGGGCAGGGCGTTCTTTTCCCAGAGGGTGCGGATGGAGCCTTCGAAGTCGCCATCCTTGATCTGGCCGATAAACTTGGGGATATCAATTTCCACCGGGCAGCCCTGCTTGCAGCGGGGATCTTTGCACTGGATGCAGCGCTCCGCCTCTTTCATGGCCAACTCCGGGGTGTAGCCGAAGGGCACTTCCTCAAAATTATGCCGCCTGACGTCGGCGGGCTGCTCCGGCATCTTTTGCCGAGGAATTTTTTCTTTCTTGGGAGCTTTGACTTCTTCCGACATTATCCTTCTCCTCCTGGCTAGGTGCTTTTACGGGTAAATTCTTAGCTGCAACAGGAGCATTTTCCGCCGCTGTGGCATTCTTTGAACTGGTCGAAGGAGACCTTTTCCTCCATCATATAAGACCGCAGGCGCAGATTCAGCTCATCCCAATCGACTTCATGGCCGTCAAACTCGGGGCCATCCACGCAGGCGAACTGCATCTTGCCGCCCACCGTTACCCGGCAGCAGCCGCACATGCCGGTGCCGTCCACCATGATGGGGTTGAGGCTCACCAAAGTTTTGACCTTGAATTCCTCAGTGACCTTGCAGCAGAACTTCATCATGGGCACCGGGCCGATGCACACCGCCAAGCTGATGTCCTTATGCTTTTCCAGGGTTTCCCGGAGCTTGTCGGTGACGAACCCCTTGTGGCCGTAAGTGCCGTCGTCGGTGCAGATCATCAACTCGTCGGACGCGGCCTTCATCTTGTCTTCCAGGATGAGCAGGTCCTTGGAGCGAGCCCCGATCACGGAATAGACGTAGTTGCCCATCTGCTTCAAGCCCCGGGTGATGGGGTACAGGACCGCGATGCCGGTGCCGCCGCCGACGCAGATCACCTTGCCCACCTTCTCCAGGTGGGTGGGCTGCCCCAGAGGGCCGATGACGTCCAGATAGGACTGTCCCACTTGCAGGGTCTTGAAAAGGGCGGTGCTCTTGCCCACCACCATGTAAATGATGTTGATCAAGCCCTTGGCCGGGTCGGTGTCCGCCATGGTCAGGGGGATGCGCTCCCCCTTCTCATTGGCGCGCAGGATGACGAACTGCCCCGGTTTGGCCTTGGCCGCGATCTTGGGGGCTTTTATCCAGTTGCTGACGATGGTGCCCTGGGCCATTTCGCTGCGTTCCACTATCTCAAACATACGAAGTTCTCCTCACTTCAGAAAATTTATGGCCGCCGCCGTGGTCTTTGGGGTTTAAGCCGGGTAAGGCCGCCCCGCCGGACGCAAGACCTAAGGTATGCTGCCCCGGCCGGCTCCAGTCTGAACCTACCTTAGGTCGCTTTGACATCTTATATTTACTACCACGATCAGGGGGAAAGACGCAAGTGATAAATATCACAAATGCAGATTTTCGGTTTTCGGTTTCCGGTTTTTTGTAAGAGGGCGAGGTGAATGATCGGGACTGCGGCCTAAGAAATTTCTTTAACTCAATGGCACAGGCTTTCCAGCCTGTGCAGTTGTGCGTCTAACGCACCATTATGGGTGCGTAACGACCCTTGCAGAAACTGTGGGCCGTTTAATCGGCGGGCAGTGCCCGCCCTACAGAGAGTCCTAAGCCCGGCCCTTCGCTCCCTTGTAGGCCCGCAGTCACGTAGGGCGGGCACTGCCCGCCAGGTAGGATGACCCCGGCCCCCGCATCTCCCAAAGAACAATTTTCCTGAAAAATAGCTTTGGACAACCATGACATTTTTTCACCGGTTTTCCGCGTCTACGTCAAGGTCTGCGAGCAACAGTCGTAGGGTGCGTCTCACGCACCATTACTGGTGCGTAAGACGCGCCCTACGGGGTTAAGCACGACCCTGGGCTTCCTTGTAGGCCCGCAGCACCGCGTTAATCCGGCTTTGATAGCCCTTGCCCTGCGACTTGAACCAATTCAGCACCTCACGGTCCAGGCGGATAGTCACCTGGGTCTTGGGCTCCGCCCGGGTGACAACCGCTTTGGACCAGAACTCTTCCCCTAACGTGCTCAGGTCAGGAATCTCGGAATAGTCGATATCCGCATCTTTCAGGGCATCAATCCTGGCCAAGTCGCTCTTGATAGATTTCTTGTTCCCTCGCATTAGCCTTCCTCATGGAAATTATTCGGGTGTTTTCGCCCCTGGCGACATGCACCACAACCACCACCCGGCCTTCCAACCTTCCCAGGGTAATCAGGCGGTTTTCCCCATAATCATAGCGTGTATCGGGGATGGTGATGGTGTCACCTATAAACACTTGCCAGGCGTCTTCAAAGGAGAGGCCATGTTTTTCTAAATTTGCCCGGCATTTCTCCGCATCCCATTCCGCCTGCATGTTATAATGTAACTACATTCTGTAATTCTGTCAAATCATCGGGCGGTCTGTGGCCGCCGAAATTCCGGCATGCACGGCACGCCCTATAATGGCGATCACGACGGCGGGCGGGGACGCCCGCCCTACGCACAGGCTGGAAAGCCTGTGCCCCCCAAAATTCATCTTAAAAAAAACCGGCTTCCCGGGGCGTTGGCCTGGGGAAGCCGGTTTGACGTTCAGATAAGGTGCGCGGTGCGCACCCTACAAGAGATTATTTAGAACAGGCCGGTCACTTTGCCGGTCTTGACGTCGACGTCGACGCGGCGGTAGGCCGGGTCGGAACCGGTGCCGGGCATGAGCGAAATGGCGCCGCAGACCGGGCAGATGAACTTGGCGCCGCCGTAGATCAGGAAGTCGCGCACCGGCAACCGCCAACCCTTGGGAACGCCCTTCCTGGTGGGATCGTGGGTCAGGGACAGGTGGGACTTCACCATCATGGTGGCGTATTCGTTGAACTTCGGATCCTTCTCAAAGCGCTCCGCCTTGGCGTTGGCCTCGGGGGCGAAATCCACGCCGTCGGCGCCGTACACTTCCTTGGCGATCATCTCTACGCGTTTGCGCAGCGGCAGCTCGTTGGGATACAGGAACTTGAAGTTGTTCTTCTCTTTGCAGGCGTCCATGACCGCGTCGGCAAACTCGAGAGCGCCTTCACCGCCGAACTGCCAGTGCTTGGACACCGCTACCCGGGCGCCTTCCGCCTCGCAGGCCTTACGAATCACCGCGTGCTCTTCGGCGGAATCGAAATGGAAGCCGTTGATGCAGACCACCGGGTTGATGCCGGCCTTCTTGATGGTGCGGACGTGGTGCACCGCGTTCTGCACCCCCTCTTCCAGCCATTTCATGGTCTCTTTCGAGGCCGAGAAGTATTCCTTGGGAACCGGTTTGCCCGGCGGGCAGGGCAGCGCGCCGGCGTTGACCCCGTGGTGCTTCAGGCCCCGGACGGTGGCGGTGAGCACCGCGACGTTGGGAACAAGGCCGCTGAACCGGCATTTGACGTTCCAGAACTTCTCAAAGCCGATGTCCGCGCCGAAGCCGGACTCGGTGACATGATAGTCGAACATCTTCAGGCCGATTTGGTCGGCGACGATGGAGCTTTGTCCCACCGCGATGTTGGCGAAGGGGCCGGCGTGCACGAAACAGGGCTGGCCTTCCACGGTCTGCATCAGGGTGGGGTTGATGGAGGGCAGCATCCAGGCCATCATGGCGTTGCCCACTTCCAGGTCGCCGGTGGTGATGGGGTTGCCCTTCATGTCGTAGGCCACCACGATCTCGTTCAGCCGTTTTTTAAAGTCGGCGAGGTCGGTGAAAACCGAGAGGATGGCCATGACCTCGGAGGATACCGCGATGCCGAACTTGGACTGGCACATGAAGCCGTCGGCCTTGACGGAGCCGAGACCGATGATGATGTTCCGCATGGCCTGGGCGCAGAAGTCCAGGATCCAGCCCATCTCGAGGTTCCGGGGGTCGATGTTCAGGCGCTTCAGATTCCGTTTGGCCAGCTGCTCGTCGGAGTAGTTAAATTCGTGCTGCATCCGGGAGGTCATCGCCACCATGGCCAGGTTGTGGGCGTTCATGATGTTGTTGATGTCGCCGGTGAGGCCCAGGGAGAACTCGGTCATGGGGATAAGCAGCGAGATGCCGCCGCCCGCCGCGGTGCCCTTGACGTTCATGGTGGGGCCGCCGGAAGGCTGGCGGATACAGCCGCCCACGTTCACTTTCCGTTTGCCCAGGCCCTCGATCAAGCCCATGGAGGTGGTGGATTTGCCTTCACCCAGGGGAGTGGGGGTGATGGCGGTGACGTCGATGTAGTAGCCGTCAGGTTTTTTCTTCAGGCGTTCCAGGCACTTCATGTAGTCAACGCGGCCGATCTTCTGGCCGTGAGGGATGCGCTCATCTTTGGGGATTTCCAGCTTATCGCACATCGCGTCAAAAGAAATCATCTCCGCTTCGGCAATTTCAGCAATCTGCCAGTCTTTCTGTTTTACCGGATCATACTTCGCCATAAACACTGCCTCCTTTAAGTTATGGTAATAATTGACTAGTTAATGGACATCACCAGGCGGCCCGGGTGATGGCAAAGCAGGCTCTGACCTTAAATATCCCGGGAAAGGGTCCAGTCAGATCTCATACTTTTTTTCACATGGTACCCCATTAAATAGACCTCAAGTGCATTTGTCAATCAATTTTTGACTTCCAAAACCACTTAGCTCAAAATTCCTCTGGTTTTTATATTTGACAACGCCCCTGGTTTCGCCATAGAATTACGTGAATAGTTGTACAAGCATGGTCTGCTGGCTTTCCCGTAGGCTGTAACCTTGGTGGTTTAGGAAAATCAGCGCATTCCCAGCCCCCGCCGGAAAAGTGGATCATAGGGAGCCCCGGTTAGCGATACGTTGGAAAATCAGGAATTTTTTTGCTCTGGATTAATGGGAGAGGAGGAACGCAGTGGTCATAGCGGAATCAAAACCCCTGGCGGAAATCCTGGATATGGTCAAGGATTTCAAAAAAATCTTGGTGGCCGGCTGCAAAGGCTGCGTGACCGTATGTTGTGCGGGTGGCGAAAAAGAGGTGGCCATCCTGGCCTCGGAACTCCGGATCGCCCGCAAAGCTGCCGGCAACGAACTGGAAGTAACCGAATATACCTGCGAACGGCAGTGCGATCCCGAATACATCGAACCGCTGGATGACCTGATAGACGGCGTTGACGCCGTGGTCTCCATCGCCTGCAGTGTGGGGCCCCAGTATGTCGCGGCCCGCTACCCCTATCTCCGGGTGTTTCCGGGCCTCAACACCACCAGCATCGGCGGGGCCACGGAGCACGGCGTCTGGAAGGAGTTCTGCCAGGCCTGCGGCAACTGCATCATCGGCAATTTCGGCGGTTTGTGCCCCATCACCCGCTGCGCCAAGCAGCTCTTGAACGGGCCCTGCGGCGGCTCTTCCCAAGGCATCTGTGAAGTGGGCAAGGGGGAAATCCCCTGCATCTGGCAGCTCATTTATGACCGCCTGAAAAATCTCGGGGAGCTGCACAAGCTGACCGAGGTTCAGCTCTATAAAAGTTGGTCTACCAGCCGCGACGGCGGGTTACGCACCACGATACGGGAGGAATTGAA
The DNA here is from genome assembly GCA_016875015.1 of Deltaproteobacteria bacterium. Taxonomy (GTDB): domain Bacteria; phylum Desulfobacterota; class Desulfobaccia; order Desulfobaccales; family 0-14-0-80-60-11; genus 0-14-0-80-60-11. The sequence goes on from VGSJ01000108.1 coordinate 6,849, forward strand.
ACAATGACCGCCGAATACTCCGCGGGGAGCAAACTGGAGAAAATCTTTAAGAGCGGCCAGAAGGCGGTGACCGGCGAATGCGGGCCGCCCCGGGGGGCCGACGCCGAGCATTTCCGGCATAAAGCGGCCTATTTGAAAAATGTCGTCGACGCAGTGAACGTTACCGACAACCAGACCGCCGTGGTGCGGTTCTGTTCCATGGCCGCCGCGAAAATCCTCCTGGAAATGGGCGTGGAACCGGTGATGCAGATGGTCACCCGGGACATGAACCGCATCGCGCTCCAGAGCAACATGCTGGGCGCCGCGGCCATGGGGATCAAAAACCTGCTGTGCCTCACCGGCGACCACCAGACCTTCGGCGATCATCCCCAGGCCAAGAACGTCCACGACCTGGATTCCGTCATGCTGGCCCACACCTTAAAGACCATGCGGGATGACGGCAAGATGATCAGCGGCACCGAAGTCCAGGGCCGGCCTCGGATGTTCATCGGGGCTGCGGCCAACCCCTTCGCTGATCCACAGGAGTTCCGGGTGGTGCGCATGGGCAAGAAGATCGCCGCCGGGGTCCAGTTCATCCAGACCCAGTGCATCTACAACATGGAGCGCTTCAAGACGTTCATGGAGATGGCCAACGACATGGGCCTCACGGAGAAGTGCTACATCATGGCCGGCATCACCCCGCTGAAATCCGTGGGTATGGCGAACTATATGAAAAAATTCGTCCCCGGTCTGGACGTGCCCGACTCCTATATCGCCCGCTTGAAGGGCGTGCCCAAAGACAAGGTGGCCGCGGAAGGCATCAAGATTGCAGTGGAGCAGATCCACGAGTGCCTGGCCATGAAGGGCATTGCCGGCCTCCACCTCATGGCCATCGAATGGGAGGAAAAGGTCCCGGAGATCCTGGAGACCGCCGGCCTCCTGCCCCGCCCCAAGGTGGAAGCGGATTAAAACTCTTTGCCCTGATTAAACTGAAAAAACCCAGTCTTCGGGCTGGGTTTTTTCTTTCCTATCCATTTCTGTCCGGCTAGGCCCAAGCCAAGGTTAACTGATTATTAACATTCATATTATCCGGAACCGGGCCTGGCGGATTAAAAAGTTCCTGCAAGGAGCAGGTACGAAACAGGTTGAGCTGCAAGAC
>VGSJ01000109.1 GCA_016875015.1 Deltaproteobacteria bacterium
ATTAATAAGTTAATGGCGGAAGTGCATGGGAATCGAACCCACGCACCATCTACTTTTTATGCCTAAATTCTAATATCTTAGCTCCGCCACTTTGGGCCTTGGTGCCAATCTGGTGCCGTACCTGCTCGGGGCGGTTCCAGCACTGAGCCAGGGGGCCGGTTTCCAGGTGGGCGTATCGCTCGGTGGATTTCGGATCTTTGTGGCCCAAGAAAGCCCCAATTAAATGCTTGGGCGTCCCAGAGTTAATAGCCTGGGAAGCAAAGCTATGGCGGGTGGCCTGGTATAGGGAAATATTCACCCCGGCTTTCTTGGCTGCCCGAATCCAGGCCCGGGTAAGGCAGTTCTTGATAATCGGCTTACCCCGGTAGGCGAAGACAAAGCCGCTGAGACACCGGGGGAGGCCCGAGAGCATCTGCCGGACCTCCGGGTGCATCGGGAGCACCCGCACGTCCCGCTCTTTGGTCCGTTCCTCATAGACCTCCTGGTCCATGGCGGCTCGGATGGTGATTACTCCTTTGATGATCTGGCCATCAGGGGTGGGAATCTTCTTCTCAAAATCCACGTTTTCCCATCGGAGAGCCCGGGCTTCCCCTGGCCGGCAGCCTTGAAGCATCAGAAACCGGATGCAGGCTTTATAAATGGGGGTCTTGATTCCTTCCAGGATCCGCAGTTGCTCATCTTCCCAAACCCATTTGGTTTCGGGTTCCGGGACCTGGACCTTTGGGAAGTCGGGAACGTGCAGAATGTCCTTGTACTTTAAACAAGCGTCCCGGAACATCTTGCGAAGCCCGGCCAGCATGTTGCTTATGGTCTTAGGCTTTAGCTTCGCCGGCAGGCTTTCCTTGAACCGCTCGATGTGCCCCTCATGGATTTCCCTGATAGAAATCTGTCCGAAAAAGGGGATGATATATTTCTCGAAATAGATTTCCAGGGAACGGAGATAGTCCCGGGATAGACGGTCTACGCCCTCTTTATTTCGGCGACCGGACAACCAGGCCCGGGCATAATTGCTAAACTGATGCTTTTGGATTTCAACTTTGACGTATTCCCGAGGATCAAACTTGCCGTTATCCACCTGATCCCGCATCTTGTTCAGATAGCGGAAGGCGTGATCATATGAAGAGAAGGGATAACCCCGGTCATCGGTAAACTTTCGCAACCGCTCGCCCTTCCCCAGATACCAATCAATGAAAAATCTGGACGGATTAGTCCGGCAGTTGGGACAGAACAGCCCTTTGGGCTCCTCTTTGAATTTCCCTCCGCATTGGGAACAGACTTCCTTTGTCCGTATGCTTCCCTTCATGCAAAGATTGTCCCATGACCGACTATTCATGCGCAAGCCTTTTCGCTAAAAAATCACAACTTGAGTTAGAGTTTTTTACTCAGACGGGCCGGTTTTTGAGGGGCACATTCCCCTCAAAAAGGGGTTCCCCCCAACACCGGTTCTGTGAGGGTTTTTGCCCATGCGGTAAGGGTACAGGGGGCAATCTTCAGCTGTGCACTTACGGACCCCACCTTTGCTGCCGGCGCACGTAAGACACTTTTCGCGGATAGCTCTAACAGGGGTCGGACCCTGGCCAAGAGACATAGCCTTTCGTTCAATGTTTTCCATCATAAGAGGGATCAATCCGTTGGGCCAGGGTAAGTCGGATACAACCGTAGCTCGGGTATGATGTCTTTGTATTTCTTATCCAGGCGCACCTGGCAACGGTTTCCAATCTATCCGCCTCCTTTCACCAACTCTGCCAAGCGGGTAATACGCCGATTATTCCCTACCCGGTCCACGGCCGCCTCCAGGGCCCCCCATTGGCCAACGGTGATGCAGATGTCACGGGCCCGGGAAATGGCGGTATAAACGATCTCACGATTGAAAAATGCCCCAAAACTCTGGTGTACCGGGATGATCACCACCGGAGCCTCACTGCCCTGCATTTTGTGGATGGTCAGGCAGTAGGCCAGGGCCAGGTGGTGGTCCTTCATGGGGATATGAGCTTGTCGCTCGGGATCCTGAAATTCGACCTGGAGTTTAAAGGTGGGCGGCTGGACGCCAAACCGGTTCCGTCGTTCCTGATCGTCATAGAAGGTAAGGGTGCCCTGGTCGCCGTTGACCACGAACACTTCCCCGATGGACTCGTTCTTGCGCTGGATCACCTTGTCGCCCAGCCGGAAAGGAGTGCCTTTGACTTGCTTACCCATGGGGTTGAGGGCGGCTTGCAATATCTCGTTGATGTGCAGGCAAGAGAGCAGGGTCTTTTCGTTCATCGGGGAGATAACCTGGATGTCCCAGACGGGATCGTACCCCCGCTGGGGCATCCGCACGGTGACGATCTCCCGGATAATCTCTTGGATCTGGTGGGGATCCGATTCTTCAATGTGGCGGAAGTTCAATCCCTCATCCGGGGTCAATTGCGGCGAAGGCATAACCGGCTGGCCTTCTTTGATGGCATGACAGGCCAGGACGATGTCGCCGGTGTTGCGCTTGATCTCAGTGAGTTCGCAGGAAGGAACGCCGGCCGCCAGGAGATCCCGGAGCACCGAACCCGGCCCCACGGACGGGAGCTGGTAGTGATCACCGACGATGAGCAGCCGGGTCCCCGGGGCCACAGCCCGGAATAGACTGGCGGCCAGGGAGACGTCCACCATGGAAAATTCATCCACCACCACCAGGTCGGCCGGCAAGGGGGAGATTTCTCCATAGTGGAAGCTGAACCTGACCTCGCCATTGGCCTCGGAGGGCTCCGGGCCCAGCATCCGGTGAATGGTCGAGGCCTCCCGGCCGATCATCTCGCTCATCCGCTTGGCGGCCTTGCCGGTGGGGGCGGCCAGGAGAATGCGATAACCCTGGGCGGCGAAACCGTCGACTATCCGCCTCAACGTAAAGGTTTTACCGGTGCCCGGCCCCCCGGTGAGGATGAACACCCTGTGATCCAGCACCCGGCGGACCGCGGCTTTCTGATCATCGGCCAATCCGTCGGCCGCCAGTTCGAAATCCGCCAGGGCATCTTTCTCCAACAGCATCCGCACCGAGCCGGCCACGTACTTCTCATCCCGAGCCAGGTCCGCCAGGGCGATCATCTCGTCCTGCAGGGCGACATGACCGGTTTGGGAGAGTTCCAGAGCCACCCCGTCGGAAGGGAGACCAATGAGGTTTTGCAGGCAGTCTTCAAGCTTATCCAGGGGTAGGCAGGTGTGACCGCGAGTGTCGGCCATATCTTGCAGTACATGCAAGGTGGCGGCCTTGAGTCGGGCCCGGCCTTGACGATCAAAACCCATCCCCAGGGCCACCCGGTCCGCGCTAATGAACCCGATACCTCGGAGTTCTGTCAATAGATAAGGGTTCCGGCGAATCCGAGCCGGGGCATCAGAACCGAATAGTTTCACCAGGGCCGGGATGGTTTGTTTGGGGATACGGTGGCCGCCCAGGAGGGATTCCAGTTCGATGATGGTGGCTTCCATTTCCTCCTGCTCCTGGAGGATTCCGGAGATCGTCTGAGCGCGCTGCAGGGTTATTCCGGAGATGGCGTCTGCCACCCTGTGGGGATCGTTTTTCAAGACCTCCAGGGTGGCCTCGCCAAAGGCCTCAACCATCTGCCTTGCCGTTTTGGGCCCCACCCACTTGGCCCGGGTGATATACCGACGAATCCCATCGGTATCCTGGGGGAGTTCGACCTTGTAATGGTCAAATTTAAACTGTTTCCCGAATTTAGGATGATCCGTCCATTGACCCCGGAACTCATATTGCTGACCGGCAACGGGGTCGGTGCAGTTGCCGATGATGGTTTCTCCGCTTAGCAGCCGGGCAATCAAGAAACCGTCACGGGCAAAAGTGACGGTATCGATAGCGCCCTGAAGGGTTGCCATGCCTGACCTCGCTGTATTTAAAACGTTTTACCAGGAGATTACTGCACCGCGCCTGGGATCATCACGCCTTGTCGGTCACCGTCCCGCGGTTAAATATCAGCCCATTTGTCCTGGCCGTTGCCGCCATCCCGGCCTGCAGGGTGGATCTGCCAGGTTTCCGCACCCTCATAACCGTCAAAGGCGACATTGGCATAGGTTTTGCCGTCCTTTTCCGACTTATTGTGGGCTACGCTAACTACGGCCTGCCGCCCCTCCAGGAGCTTCCAGTTGATTCCCACGGTGGTTTTGGCGCCCTTTTCGATCAGGCCCAGGCGGGAGGCGATCAGGAGGCGCCGGTTCTGGTTGCCGGCCTTCTCCTGCAGGTGGGGCAGGTTGAGGTCGTCGTAGATGAATTTCCCGGCGTCCGGGCCGGCCAGGATCCGCATCTTGAGTTTTGCCCGGCTACCGGTATATTCCTTGAAGTTGTAAGAGTACCCGGACACCTTTTCGATCTCCACCAGGTGCCTGCCTTCGGACACCAGGCCGAAACCATCAATCCGGTCCCAGTCAACGTTTTCCAGGTTCTCTTGGGTGTCTAACAGGCCGTCATCATATTGGCTTTCCATGGGATTCCTCCTTGTGGGTTCAGAACGGGATGCGCCCGCTTTCTAAATAGTGAATAAAATGATCCGCCTGGTCCGGGACCAGGACCTTGGCAGTGGTGGCGCCGTAGAATTTCTGCAGAGTCTGGCCCCACTCGGCGTTGTCGATGTTGTAATGGGTTTTCAGCTCCTTCAGCCGGTTGAGTTGGGCCTCGGTGGGGCCACCGTTGCCTGGCGGGGAAGGAGGTTGCGGTGGGGCGGTCGCCGGCGGTTCCGACGGCAGCGGTTCCTGGGCCAGCACCGGGTCCGGGACCCTTTGGGCGTCCCGGGTAAGATCTTCCGGATTGCCGTATTGAGAGATAAATTCCACGAAATTGGATTTGCCCTGGGCGTCGATGCTGAACTCAAATCTCTCCGGCAACGGTTTCTGCCCGGGGGCGATGCGCTGTTTGTGGACTACCGCGACCCGCTTATCCCCTTCCCGGCGGAGCTCGATGATGTAGTCAAACTCATAAGGAAGATTCTTTTCGCCGGCAAAGGTCTCGCCGATCACCTTCATAAAGTTGTCACCCTCGCCGGCGTATTCTTTCTGGGCCCGGGCGACGGCGATGACGTTCATGTCCAGGGCGATGGCCCGCATGATGAGGGCCTTGAGCTCGCGTTTAGGATGGATCCAGTCGGAGGGCTGTAAGGAGTAGAATTCGGCGTGGTGGCCCTTGGATTTGGGTAGACGGGCCAGGAACAGGCCGGCCCATTTTTCCTGCACCTGGCCCCAATAAGTGGTGAGGTCATCGAGCACCAGGGTCTTGCGGTCCGCCGGGTCTTTCATCAGACTGGCCACTGCAGCCATGGTGTCGTCGGGGCCAGTGGGATGGGCAAAGAGGTGTTGGGGGTAGGCGGCCTCATACTTTTCGGCCGAGCCATGGTTATCGATAAAGGCGCAGTGGGGGAACTGCAGGGCCAGGGTGGTTTTCCCGGTCCCTGAGAGTCCCCAGATGAGTATCTTGTGGCGCCGGTGGCTGGGGCGCGGTGGTTTGAAGTACTGGCTCATAATTTCACCTCGGATAATGATGTCGTCTGGCCCGGGCGGCTCCGGTGGAGGCGGGGGCCAGGGGATTTCCAGGTGCAGGTCGTATTTCTCCTTCCTGCCCCTCAAGGGTTTGGGAACCGCGATCACCTGGAGGCTGACGCCGGCGGGCAGGGGCCGGGGCAGGGTGATGCGGCCCGACCAGGCAACCCCCTGGTCCGGGTCGTACCAGAGGGCGCCGACGGGCTCCAGGAGGCTCAAGTCAGGACCCAGATCAGGACGAACCCCGCCACCAGGAGCCCCAGGACTAATCCGTCTATCCACAGGTCTAAAAGGGTGGGGTCTTCCTGGTGCGGGTCACGATTCAGGTAGCCCCAGATTTTTTTCATGTCCTGACTCACGTGCTATGGCCTCTATCCAGGGATCACCCCATCCGAGGCAATCTGTCTTGATTTGACGATTATTTATAAGACGATGCGGCTTGCATGTCAAGGCTAATTTATGACAAAACGTATTCTTTAATAAACCATTTGAGAAGACAGCGAAAACCGCTCTCGGCGGTTTGAGGTGGACATAAAAAAGCGGCCGAAGCCGCTTAGGGGTATTCTGGGGCGTGGTGACTTAAATCAGATTGGCGGATTTAGGGGTAGCGGGGAGTATATTCCGAGCCTGGAAACAGACCGGGGCCATGAGACATGGCTGCTCATTTCACCGCACCCAACTGGTCCAGGACCAGATGACACGGCCGATAAAGGGGTTGTCCTCTCGTTCTTTTCTTAATAAAATCGGCTCTTTTTCTTTATTATCCGAGAGCAGCAGCCAGTAGTCGGCAACCTCCTTCACGCGCTTCACCGCGCACCCGCCTTCTTCTTGGGAACGCACCGCATAAATGGCATTCTTGTTGAGCGGTTTCATCGGCGGTCTTTCGGTGGGATCAACGATGATAATGTCCCCGGGCCTGATGGTGGGTACCATGGAATCGGCATTTTTGGCTAACTGCACGGCCCGGAGATTGTGGTGCTGGCGCCGGCCGATTTCCGGCTTATAGACCCACACCAGACTGGTGACATAATCCTCCGGTATTTCTGCCAGGTAACCTGCGGCAATCTGCGCCTCAATCATGGGCACCGCCAGATAGTCTTCCCGCGTTAATTCCGGCGGGACCTGAGCGTATTGCCCCAGGACGGTGATGACCGGTTGAATGGCTTTAAAGGGCCGGGGCTTTTCTCCCAACAGGAGATAGCCCGCCGGAACCCCCAAGACCTGGGCGATCTTCTCCACTTCCCCTGGCCGCCAGGCTCTGACGTTGGCCTCCTGGACGCCTCGCCAGCGGATTTTTTTCCGCAGGGTATCGGGCTTCATGCCAATCAGTATGGCAAGGTCCTCGTGGGTTCTGGGACTTCGCCTCAGGCGCTTGTTGGCCAGCAGGATTTCCATGATTCGGTCGCCGGGGGTCATGCGCAGATGTTAAGACAAATTGTCCCACGTGTCAAGACATTTTTGCGTATCTGAAAAGACTTGACACCATGGACGCTGCGTCCTATAAATAAGGACATGAAAATCCCTCCAAAAATCGCCGAGAGAATCGGCTGCACCCCTGATTATATCCGCAAGATCAATCGAGGGGTAAGACGGCCGGGGCTGCAAATGGCCAAGAAAATTGTGGTGGCTTCGGATGGTGAAATCACCTTATACGACCTCCGCCCCGACCTGGCTGAGTTGTCCTTGTTGGGGCGCGTGAAGCGGGAGTAAATGGTGGAGACTGTCACCACGGGGGATGGCCGTTGATCATCCTCCGGGACACCCGGGAGCAAACCGGCTACGATTTCGCCTGCATCACCCCGCCCCCAGTGGTGGAAGTGGCTACCCTGGCCACCGGCGACTATTCTCTGAAGGGTTTTGAGAACCAGATCACGCTAGAGCGAAAAAGTTTAAGCGACGCCTTCGGCACCTTCGGCCGGGGGCGCCGCCGGTTTCAACTGGAACTGGAGCGCATGGTCGGCTACCAGTTCGCCGCGGTGGTCATCGAATCGGATTGGGAAACCATCCTGCGCCGGCCGCCGGCACGGTCCAGGTTGCACCCCCAGGCCGTCCTGGCCAGCGTCATCGCCTGGACCCAGAGATATGGCGTCCATTTCTTCACCTGCCCGGACCGCCATTTTGCCGAACGTTTTACCTATCGACTTTTAGAACGTTTCGCTCGGGATCAAAACGGCAAAGGCCGATGCTATTGATTCGCCAGGCGGATTGTCGAGGTCTCGCGCAGCTCACCCGCCGCCCGGCCCCCGAGAGCCGCGCCGGCGGGTCTTTGGTTTCCCGCGCTACTAACCTGGAGGTGTAACTTGGTCGCGCCCGACGTGAGTCTCAAAGAGGTTTCGTTTCACGAAGACGCCGTTTTGATGGTTCAAAATCAAGCTGGCCAGCTCTTCATCCCCATCAAGCGGCTCTGTGAAAATTTGGGTATTGACCTG
>VGSJ01000110.1 GCA_016875015.1 Deltaproteobacteria bacterium
ATTTTATCTCGCTTGGCCTCCCAACTTTAGCACCAGAAAGATAGCTTAACCATCCGAACCGCCGGGTACGGACCCGTACGCCCGGTGGTGTGACAGGGAAAGCCCGCAAGGGCCTACCTATGTCGATTTATCTTTTTGTCTTTTTGTAAGGGTAACGCCCCGCCGGTTCCGGCCCGGGCGGTCACAGCTTCTTTAAGCGCTGCTGGCGCTGGCGCAGCCGCTTGGATAAGCGCCGGGCCGGGCCCTTCTTGTGGGGGCCCCGGGCTGAGGGGTTCGCCCCGGCGTCAGGGTCAGCCGCCCCTGCCGGGTCGTGCAGATGAGACGATTCAAACTGGGCGGCGTTGATCCAGGCCGCCCTGGCCTGGTTAGCGCATCCCTGGATCTCCCGATCCGAGGTGACCACCAGGGCGCGTTCCCGCTCCTGGTGCAGCAACCGCTTAATAACCTCGTCGGCCCGCTCCCCCCGGCGGGAATAAATGATCGAGATGCCCTGATGCCGGTCCCGGCTCTCTTTAAGATCGCCGTGCTGCCAGCCGTCAAACACCACGGTAATCTGGTGATGGGATCGGCTGCGATAATGGGCCAGTTGCTCCAACAAGGCTTCCCGGCCGCTCTGCAGGTCCATGGCATCCAGGAACTGCAACCGGGGTGACTGCCTAATTACGTTGTAGCCGTCGACAATGAGATGCATGGCAATATCGTTCCAAAATAATACAATAAAAATACCTTCATGCAAGAATATTGTTGTAACTATGAATTTTCCTTGTTATAGTAAGCACCTGTTACGTTATATCAGAGTCATGGGGGAGGATGTGGAGAAAATGCGTAACTTAGGTTATTTCATGTGCGCGGTGCTGCTTCTGGCGGCGGGCGCAGGGTGCGGCGGGGGCCTGGGGAAGCCCGAAACCGCCACCCTGGAAGCGCCGCTGCCGGAGTATCAACAACAACAAACCGAACTGACGCCGGAACAACGGTACATCAAGCAACTGTTAACTGAGAAAGGTTACAACGCTAATCGCGATAAGCCCACGATCATCGTGGTCCATAAACTCAGCCGCAAACTCACCTATTACCGGGGCCTGACCCCCATTAAAACGTATCCCGTGGTCCTGGGAAGCGATCCGTACAACGATAAGTTGTGCCAGGGTGACAACTGCACCCCGGAAGGGGTGTACCGGGTCCGGGCCAAGTATCCCCACCCCAAGTGGGACAGTTTCATCTGGCTGGATTATCCCAACACCCAGAACTGGCTGAAGTTCGGCCGGGCTAAAACGGCGGGGCGTATTCCCCCGGAGGCGGACATCGGCGGCCAGGTCGGCATCCACGGGACTGAAGACCCTTACAAAAACATCAGTGGGGAAAACTGGACCAAGGGCTGCATTTCTTTGCTCAATAAAGACCTGCAGGAGATCTATCCCCTGGTGAATGACAAAACTCTGGTAGTCATCACCAGGCAATAGCTGCCTTAATTAGGCCGCAGCCGGTCCCGGCGGGATTGACCGCGACAGGGCGCGCCTACAGGGCAGATATTGGTCTGCCCTTTTTAGTGCGCCGAACTGCTGTGCATGCTCGGCGCACCAGAAGGGCGGTGTAACCACCGCCCCTCCCGCAACCACTTGTAGCGCGCCCGTCCCCCAGGGGGGACGGGCGTAATTATTTAGGATTCTCCACCGTCAGATAGAGGGTGTTCCCCTGGCGCTTGATCAAAAAACGGAAGACGGTGTCTTTTTTCACCTTGGCAATGGCCTCCCGGTATTCTTTAACCGCGCCGACGGCCACGCCGTTCACTTCCAAAATCAGGTCTCCCGCCCGGATGCCGGCCTCAGCCGCGGGGCTGCCGGACTCCACCTGGATCACCACCACTCCCTGGTTGTCCCGGAGGCGAAACTGCTGGGCCAGAGCCGGGTTCAGGTTCTGCACCTCCAGACCCAGAGGGGTTTTCTCGGCCCCACCGTCTTCTTTAGCCTGTGCCTGCCGTTCATCGGTGAGTTCCACGATGGTCAGGTTCAGGGGCTTTTCCTTGCCCTCCCGCAGAAGCTTGAGAGCGGCCTTTGACCCCGGGGCCGTGTCCGCCACCATCCGGGGCAATTCATTCATCTCGTGGATGGGGTGGCCGTTGAATTCGATGATGATATCTCCCCGCTGGATGCCGGCTTTGGCCGCCGGCGAGTCGGGGTTGACTTGGGCCACCAGCGCGCCTTTCGGTTCGGACATGCCAAAGGACTTGGCCAACTCCGGCGTGACGTTCTGGACCTGCACCCCGATCATGCCCCGAACCACCTTGCCCTTCGACTCCAGTTGGGGAATGATGGACTTGGCGATATTGCTGGGGGTGGCAAACCCGATGCCCTGTCCGGAGGCCAGGATCGCGGTGTTGATGCCGATCACCTCTCCCTTGAGATTGAGGAGGGGGCCGCCGCTGTTGCCCGGGTTGATGGAGGCGTCGGTCTGGATAAAGTTGTCATAAGGCCCGGCGCCGATCACCCGGCCCTTGGCGCTGATAATCCCCTGGGTAACGGTGTGAGCCAGGCCAAAGGGGTTGCCCACGGCCAGGACCCAATCTCCCACCTGCATGACGTCGGAATCCCCCAGCTTGAGAAACGCCAAATCCGCGGGCGGATTGACGATCTGGATCAGGGCCAGGTCGGTTTTGGGGTCCCGGCCTTTGATGGTGGCCTGGTATGCCTTGCCGCCCACCAGGATGACCTTGATCTTATCCGCGCCTTCCACCACGTGGTTATTGGTCACCACATAGCCCTTGGCATCGATGATGAAGCCGGACCCGAGACTGCGAGCTTTGTAGCTCTTGGGCATTTCGCCGAAAAACTTATCGAAGAAATCCCGGAAATCCCGGGGCGCGCCCTCAGGACCAAAGGGCATTTCCGGGGCGGGGCCCGATTTCGGCCGTTTGGCGCCTTCCCTGAACATTTCCGACATCTGGTTTTTGACTATTTTTTCGGCACTGATATTGACCACCGCGCCCGAAACTTGCTTGGCCAGATTGGCAAAGGTATCCGGGGCCAAAACGGCGGGGGCCTGGGTCTGGGCCCACGACGGCTGCGGGGCCGGGCCCAGGGGGCCTGAGCCCAGCAGGGCCCAAACTACTAAGAGACTAATTATGAGTCGGCTTTTCTTCATCCTTCTTCTCCTCTTTCTTCTGGCCGGGTAAGGCGCCCGGCAGGGATGTCATGGCAGATTTTTTCCCAACTACTATCAGGAGATACTTTTCCGGCTGGAGATATTTTTCGGCCACTTTCTGGATATCCGCAGGGGTCAGGTGCTGGATGAGTTCCGGATAGCGCCAGGGATAATCGAGGCCCAGGCCGTAGACTTCCACATATCCCAAGAGCCCGGCCCGCTTGGAGATGGAATCCATTTTCCGGGGAAAGCTGCCGATCAGATAAGATTTGGCATCTTTCAACTCCTCCGGCGTCACCGGCTGCGTCATCATGCGCCGGAGTTGTTCCACCACCTGGGTGATGGCCTCGCCCGCCGAGGCGTTTTTGGTCTCCAGGGCCACGATGAATGGACCGGGTTCCAGGCCCGGGGAAAAGGAGCTGTAAACGCTGTACGCCAGCCCCCGGTTAACCCGGATGTCGTCCATGAGCCGGGAGACAAAGCCCCCGCCCCCCAGGAGGTAATTCATCACCTGAAAAGCGTAGAAATCCGGATTGTTGCGGGTGATGCCCAGATTGCCCAGGATGATGTTGGCCTGACTGATATCTTTATCGATCACCACCTCCTGGCGTCGGTTCAAGGGTGGAATGGCGGGCAGCTTGGTCGCCGGGAGGGGAGCCGCGGCCCAGGCGCCGAAGGTTTTGGTGACCCATTGTTGCGCCTCATCCGGGGTTAAGTCCCCCACCACGCTTAACACGGCATTATTGGGCCGGTAGTACTTCCGGTGAAATTTCATCAGGTCCTGGCGGGTAATGGCCGCCAGTCCCTGGGGGGTGCCCATGACCGGGTGGTTGTAAGGAAAAGGGCCATAAAGATCCTTGATAAAGGCTCGGGAAGCCACCGTCTTGGGATCATCTTCGGCGCTGGCCAGAGCCGCCTTGAACTGGTTCACCTTCCGCAAAACTTCCGCCGCCGGAAAGGTCGGGGTCATCAAGATATCCTGGAGCAGGTCCAGGGCCGGGCCCAGGTCCTTTTTCAGCACTGTAAGGCTCACCGTGGCGAAATCATCGCCCCCCGTGACTGAAAGGCGCGCTCCGATAAAATCCAGCTCTTCGGCAATCGTGGCCGAGGAGCGGGATTTGGTGCCGTTGCGCAGCAGGGAGGCCGTCAGGTTGGCCAATCCTGCCTTTTCCGGGGGGTCTTCCAGGGTCCCGGCCTTAATCAGGAGTTCCAGGGTCACCAGGGGGAGGTCGGTCTGCGGGGAAAACAGCCACACCAGGTCGTTGGACAGTTTCTGGCGGGTTCCCAGCACCTGGGATTCCGGCGCCGCCAGGGCCGCAGCGCTCCACAACAAAACTCCCATGACCACCCAAGTAAAGCGTTTGAGCAATTTTTTCTCCATGACGATCACGCCTGCCATGTTAAAGCCGTCCACTTACAAACAGCCCTGAGTACAATGGTTCATATACGGCAACGTATTTCTTAGCTCCGTGAAGATCACTCCCCCCTCACCCTGACCCTCTCCCCCATTGGGGGAGAGGGGAAAAGATGGGACCGACTTGAGGCTCTGCCATCATAAAAAACCCGGCGACATAACCTACTCCCTCTCCCCCCGCTTCGGGGGGAGAGGGTTGGGGTGAGGGGGGCGATATATGACGTGAGCGTATTTATAAAATCCTGCCCTGAGGGCTCAGCGAATCTCTTGTCCCATTTTGAAACGGCCGGCGGGGGCCTTCGCGCTCTTGATCGGCACCAGGACCCCCACGGTCCGGTTATTGGCCACCAGGTATTTTTTGGCCACTTCCCGGATCTGTTCCCGGGTGACCTGCTGGATCTTGGGGACGAACTCTTTGAGCAGGGTCCAGCGGGCCACGGTTGCGGTCCGCCCCAACAGCATGCCCCGGTAAAAGATGGAATCCAGGGCCATATAAAAGGAGGCCGCCACCTGATTTTTGGCCTTTTGCAATTCCTTTTCCCCGACCAGGTCGGTCTGCAGCCGCTTGATCTCCGCTTCCAGGGCCGCTTCCAACTGGGCTACGGTCTTGCCCGGCATGGGTTGGCCGGCCAGCATAAAGATAAAAGGGTCGGTGGTGTCGAAACTATAGTCCGCTCCGGCCTCCAGGGCCAGTTTCTGCTGGTACACCAGGTTGTGATACAGGCGGGAACTGCGCCCCGACGACAAGATGCGGGCCAGCAACTCCAGGGGGTAGGCCTCGGGACTCTCCCAGTTGGGCACGTGATAGTTCATCAGGAGAGAAGGGAACTGCGCTTCCCGGTGCACCTCCACCCGTCGCGGCCCGTAATGTTTCGGCTCCTTGGCGGTGACCTTGGGAGGCTCCGGCCCCGCCGGCAATTTGCCGAAGGTCGCGTCGATCTGGGCGAGCGCCTCCTTGGGGTCAATATCGCCCACCACCACCAACGTGCAGTTGTTGGGGAGATAGTAACGGTGGTAGTAAGCGCGGTAATCATCCAGGGAGATGCTTTCGATGTCATGGAGCCAGCCGATTATCGGCCACTGGTAAGGGTGGGCTTCAAAGGTGGCGGCCACGGCGGCTTCCTGCATGAAGCTCACCGGGTCGTCTTCAGTGCGCAGGCGCCGTTCTTCGATCACCACCTTCTTTTCGGTTTCGAAGGTCTTTTCGTCGACATTGATGCCCCGCATGCGGTCTGCTTCCATTTCCAGCCAGTGGCGCAACTGGTCCTTGGGGCCGGTTTCGAAGTAAGCGGTGTAATTTCGGGAGGTAAAGGCATTATCCGTGCCCCCCACCTTCTGCACTTCCTGGGAGAAATACTTGGGGCCATACTTGGCCGTACCCTTGAACATCAGGTGCTCAGTCAGGTGGGAGAGGCCGGTTTTGCCCAGGGCTTCATTTCTGGAGCCCACCCGATACCACACCTGGAGGGTGATAATGGGGGCCCGGGGCTCGCGCAGAAGCAGCACCTTGAGGCCATTGGCCAGTTTGTGCTCCGCCACCTTATTAAAGAGGTTGCCGTCCTCCGACGCTTTGAGGGGGATAGCGGCGAGACCTAGCCATGACGCGGCCGCAATGGCCACCAGCAGCCATAACCGCCGCCGGCCGGGGCCGCCCAATTTCAGATACCGTGGGAAAAAAGTCATAGGGTTGCTGTCCGAAAAGTTCAAGGTTCAAGGTTCAAGGTCAAGAGCACGCATGAACTTTTCATAATTTACGGGTGGGCCAAGGGTCTCATGTTCAACTGCCTTTATCATGAGGGTTGGGGTCAGGAAGGACCATATGCATAATTTTTTAGTCACTTACGAACTAAACGTAAATTCTCTCTGGCCGGATTTCAAGGGCGCCGTGCAAAGATTATTCCGCTTGGCGCGTTTGCCTCCCCGCAATCCCGGGTACGGTGAGGACATGGCGCCGGGGCGTCCACACCGCGGCCGTAACCAGCGCCGCGAGGCCAGCGCCGGACATATCCAGGAGGACATCATAGACGCTTGATCCCCGGGAGGGGTAAAACCATTGGCGCCCCTCGTCCAGCGAGGAATAGAACAGGCAACACCCCAAAGACCAGAGGCAGGCGCGCCACGGCCCGTAGTTCGCATGCCCCCGAAAAGCCCGAAACCAAAAAAAATACATCAAGCCGTAAGCCAGGACGTGGCCGGTTTTTCGCAGATAGAAATTGGCCAGGTTAAGCTGGGCCGGTGTCAGGGCCACAAACCAGGAAAAAAACCATTTGAGTAGACCCAGGGTATTTTTCCCCGAACCCCAATCCCCCGACATGCATATTACGGCCAGGCCCCAAAGAATGGGGGGAAACCAATAATAAAGAAAAAGCGGCTTGCGCCAGATCGGTGTGGCGATGCCCAAAAGTTCGGTTCCTTCACCCCTGGCGGGGTTGGCCGGATGCCCTGCACGCGGTCTTTGAAAATAGTTAGACTCACCTTAGCCAGGTTTTATTAAGGAAGAGAGACAAAAAGATTCCGGCAAGCAAGGCAAGGGGTCTAAAATTCTCCGGAAAACTCCTTAAAGCCAGTTCCTGGAGGTGATGCCCGGCCAGTGGTCCGGCCGCCGTCGGCATCGGCGGTTACGGGTCTCATACCAATCTGCGCTCAAAAAGGTGTTTCCCTCCAGGGTGCGTCTTACGCACCAAGAATGGCGCGTGAGACGCGCCGGATTTTAGCGCCTTGGGAAACCATTCTCCGGACCTGAAAATACTTTTCTGAGAGCAACCGGGGCTCAGGGGCGCGCCGCTCCCGGCCCTTGGTCCCGATTATCCCAGGATCGCCTCCACAAAGGCCTCGGCCTCAAAGGGGCGCAGATCCTCCATGGCCTCCCCCACCCCGATGTATTTCAAGGGGATGCCGGTCTCGTGGACCACCGCCAGGGCCACGCCGCCTTTGGCGGTGCCGTCCATCTTGGTGAGGATGAGGCCGGTTACGCCCACGGCCTCGTTAAATAACCGGGCCTGGC
Organism: Deltaproteobacteria bacterium; assembly: GCA_016875015.1. Lineage (GTDB taxonomy): Bacteria > Desulfobacterota > Desulfobaccia > Desulfobaccales > 0-14-0-80-60-11 > 0-14-0-80-60-11. Next base: position 7,557 of record VGSJ01000110.1, read on the forward strand.
TCAGGGCGTTTTGACCCGTGGTGGCGTCCAGGATGAGGAGCACTTCATGGGGGGCGCCGGGGATTTTTTTGGCCGCGGTGCGGTGAATCTTTTTCAACTCCTCCATCAGGTTGACCTTGGTGTGGAGCCGCCCGGCGGTATCCACGTACACCGCGTCCACGCCCCGGGCGACGGCCGCGGCCAGGCCGTCGAAGACCACTGCGGCCGGGTCGGCCCCGGTCTTCTGTTTGACCACCGCGGCGCCGACGCGCTCCCCCCAAATCTCCAACTGCTCAACCGCCGCCGCCCTAAAGGTGTCCGCGGCCACCAGCATAGTCCCAAGGCCCTGGCCCCGGTCCCGGTGGGCCAGCTTGGCGATGGTGGTGGTCTT
>VGSJ01000111.1 GCA_016875015.1 Deltaproteobacteria bacterium
GCTTTTTCGGTCCTAAATTTTTTTTGAAATGCCAGGAGGCTCAGGTTTTCTTGTTGCACAATATTTGCTCCATTTAGCTAATTATTTTGGTAAATTATAGCTTATTTTAGGAGCAATGGCAATAAGCATATAGGATATTTTTAATCACCTTAAAATGGAACATCCGTTTTAGTGTGCTGGGCAGGCTCGACACACTAAAGCCGAGCCCCGAAAAGGGGCCCGGCCGGGCAAACCTCTGCGCCCCTGCGGGCCGGCGCACCGGATACTATCAGGCTTCAGCGCCTCCGGCGAGGCCAGGTTGCTACTTCTGGTCAGCCGCCTTGCGCTTGACCAGTTCGATGAAGTCCGGGTCGATGCCATACCCGAGGCTCTTGGCCTTCTGGAGGTCCTCCAGGGCCTGGGGATACTTCTCCTGGTTCTGATAGATCATGCCCCGCTGGTAGTAGGCCCGGCCGAAGTTGGGGTTCAGCTTGAGGGCTTGTTCGCACATTTGCATAGCTTGCGCGTTGTTGCCCTTGGCGTAGTAGACGGTGCCTTTGTAGGTGATGAGGGCCGGGTCGTTGGGCTTGAGCTTCAAGGCCTGGTCAAAGGCCTGGAGGGCCTGGTCGTACTGGCCTGCCTGGCTGTGCTTGATCCCCTGGTCGATGAAACTCTGGACGTTCTGGGCGGCGCTCCAGCCTGGCAGCAGGAGCAGGAAGAGCAAGACTAAGGGCAAATATGCCACTCGCTTCATTGCAGGTAGTCCTCCTGTAAAAGGTTAATCGCGGTTGCGGCTTTTGCGTTGAAAGGTTCATTTCATGGTGCGTAAGACGCACCCTTGTACAAAAACTTCGTTCGTTCCCAAGTGCAACTTGGGAACGAGTTGAAAAGCTAACAGCTAACAGCTAACAGCTTTCTTAGCTCCCGACGCAACCGGTCCAGGGCGGTCTCGGCGGTCAGGGTTTTGATCTCTGACCGGTTGCCGTGAAACTGATAGTGCCACACGTCTTCCCCCGTATCGGTGGCCAGGCCGATGTACACGGTGCCCACGGGCTTCTCAAGGCTGCCGCCGCTGGGCCCGGCGATGCCGGTCACCGCCAGGCCCATGGCGGCGTGAAAGACCTCTCGTACGCCCCGGGCCATGTCGCGAGCGGTCTCAGGGCTCACCGCCCCGTGCCGGGCCAGGACCGCGGCCGGCACCCGCAGCAGGTCGGCTTTGGCGTCGTTGCTGTAGCTCACCACCCCGCCCAGGAAATAGTCCGAGGCGCCGGGCACATCGGTGAGGCGGTGCCCGATGAGGCCGCCCGTACAAGATTCCGCCACGGCCAGGGTGAGGCCGTTTTTCTTGAGATAGCGTCCCACCAGGGCTTCCAGGGAGACCAGGTCCGAACCCAGGAGCACGTCTCCCACCTCCCGGGCCAGGGATGAACTCAGACGGTCCAGGGTCTCCTCCAGGGTCTGGCGGTCCCGCCCCCGCACGGTCAGGGTCAGGTGAGTCTCCGGGAAATTGGGGTAAAAACCCACCGTCACCCCGCCTTGCTGAAAATCCGGCAGTTGTGAGACCACCTGCTGCAACCGGGCTTCCGAGATGCCGAAGAGGCGGAGCGTCCGCTGGGCCAGGCATTCGCCCCCGCCGGCCGACTCCATGAGGGCGGGCAGCACCAGGGCGTCGAACAGCACCCGCATCTCTTGGGGCACCCCGGGCAGGAAAAAGAGACGCGCGCCCCCGTGCTTCAAGGCGAAGCCACAGGCCATGCCGCCGGGGTCCAAAACCTGCGCCCCCTCGGGAATAAGGGCCAGGCGGGCGTAGCGCTCCTCCCAGGGAATCCGCCGCTCCCCCAGACACCGGCGGATGCGGGCCAGCAGGGCATCATCTAAAAAGAGCCGCAGATTCAGGGCCTGGGCCGCCGCGGCCACGGTGATGTCGTCTTCGGTGGGGCCGAGGCCCCCGGTAATGATGATGAACTGCGAGCGAGTCAACGCCTCGACCAGGAGGTCCTGAAACAACGGCGAGTGATCCCCTAAAATGGTGAGGCGCTGCACCGGCAACCCGGCCTCGTGCAGCCGCCGGGCGGCGTACCGGGCGTTGAAATCGCCCACCCGGCCGGTGAGCAACTCGGTGCCCGTGGTGATGATCTCGCCTTGCATCATAGAGCGGTCAGCTTTCAGCAGTCAGAGGTCAGCTTAAAGACCATGAAACCGAGTTTTCCCCCCTTTTTTAAAGGGGGGTAGGGGGGATTAAACAGGCGCTTAGTAATCCCCCTGAATCCCCCTTTAAAAAAGGGGGACTTAAAACGCCTCGATTCGGTTGGCTCAATTGGGAAAATATTCACGCCACTTCATACAATGGTGCGCAGTGCGCACGTTAAAGAAACCATAATCGGAATCATTATCAGTTGCGGCTTTTTCTGACCCCTGACCACTATTCCGCCCTTAGCCCCTCCCCCAAAAAATCATGACTACTTCCAACACCAGCCGCCCCATCACCCCCGCGGCCACGTCGTCGGCCATTACTTCCAGGCCGCCCTTGCCTCCCTCTCCGAACCGGCGGATGGGGAATGGTTTCAGGATGTCCAGGGTCCGGAAGATGACCAAGCCCAGGACCGCGTGCTCCCAGGTCGGGGGGACGCCGGCCAGGGTGATTAAGAGGCCCGCGACTTCGTCCACCACGATGGCCGGGTGGTCCGTGCGCCCTAAAATCTCCTGGGCGGGCCCCGCCACCTTCAGACCCAGGATGATCAGGGCCGCCACCCCCAGGCCGTAACCCCAGGGGCCGGTCTGGGCGAGATAATACCACAACGGCAGGGCGGCCAGGGCGCCCCAGGTGCCGGGCATGACGGGGAGGAAGCCGACCCCGCCCCAGGTGGCCAGGCCCAGGATCAGTATGCGATAACCACGGTTTTCTGCCCCCACCGGCTTAAACCTCTAACAATTTAGAAATATATGGATTCACCGCGCTTGTCAATAATTCCCCCTTACCGGCGGTTTTTTCCTGAGTTGGGGCCGGAGTCGGCAGGTATTTCACAATTATTAGTGATTAAGGGGTTAAAAAATGTTGATAATTTAACTATAATAACCCAATGCAGTCCGAATCCCCAGGGCCTCCCCAGATTCCACCCCACATTATTGCCCGGCCCGAACATACCGTTTCCCGGAGAGACATCGAGGTGGAGGCCCTGAAAGTCCTTTACCGGCTCCACCATGGCGGCTACACCGCCTACCTGGTGGGCGGCGGCGTCCGGGACTTGCTCCTGGGCAAGACGCCCAAGGACTTCGACGTGGTGACCGACGCCCGGCCCGGCGAGCTGCGGAAACTCTTCCGGAACAGCCGCATCATCGGCCGGCGCTTCCGGCTGGTCCAGGTCTTTTTCAAGGGCGGGCACATCGTCGAGGTCTCCACCTTCCGGCGCCGTTCCGAATTCGACGAATTAGCCGAGAACGACGCCAGCCCCGCGAAAGATACCACCTTCGGCACCCCGGCGGAGGATGCCCAGCGCCGGGACCTGACCATCAACGGCCTGTTTTACAACGTCGCCGACTTTTCCCTGGTGGATTACGTGGGAGGCATGGAGGACCTGGAAGCCAGGCGCATCCGGGTGATCGGGGACCCGGCGGTACGCTTCGTGCGGGACCCGGTGCGCATGCTGCGGGTGCTGCGCCACGCCGCCCGCATCGGCTTCACCATCGACGCCGCGGCCTGGGAGGAAATCCTGGCCAAGGGCCACCTCATCCGCACCTGCCCCCCGGCCCGGGTGCGGGACGAACTCCTGAAGGATTTTCATAGTGGCGCGGCCCGGCCCTTTTTCGAACTGATGCTGAGTTCAAGGCTGTTCTATGCCATCTTCCCGGCGTGGGTAGGAAGGCTGGGGTCCTCGGGGGAGAGCCGCATGCTGGAGTTGGTCGGCCGGTTGGACCTCCTGGTCCAAAACGGCTACCCCCTATCCGACAGCCTGCTTTGGGCCGTGTTTTTAACCGCCTTTCTGGAGCCGGAGCTCCAGCCCCGGGACTTCAAAGACCTGCGGGAGTTCATCCAGGAGAAGATCAAGGCGGCCCTGGGGGGCATCGAGTTTCCCCGGGCCCGGCAGGACGAGGTCTCCCAGATGCTGGCCCTGGAGGCACGGATGGCGCCGCTGTTGGCCAAGGGCCAGCCCATTCCGGCCCGCCTGACCCGGCTGAGGCTGTATTCGGCGACTTGGCTGCTGCATCAATTCAAGACCGCGCCGGAGGCGGAACTGCTGGAACGCTGTAATCCCGAGGCCCTGCCCACCCCGCCCCCCCCGGCTAAACGCCGCCGCCAAAGGCGCCGCCGGCCCCGGGGCGGCCGGGGACGGGAAAAGAGAGCTGGGGGAGAGGCAGGAGAGGGCTAATGCTAATCTGCGCTCAAAAAGGTAATTTCCCTTCGTAGGGTGCGTCTTACGCACCAAGAATGGCGCGTGAGACGCGCCCTACGTAAATGCCCGGTTTGGGCACAGGCGTCCCGCCTGTGGTCCATATGTGTCGATCTGAGCGCCGCGCCGAATCTCTAACTTCCTACCAAAGTCACCCGCTTAAACCGTCGTTTGCCTACCTGGAGGAGATAAGTTTTACCCGCAGCCAATTCCAGGTTGGCGTCCGTAACTTTTTCCCCGTCCACCTGCACCCCGCCCTGGGTGATGAGGCGCCGGGCCTCGGAGGTTCCGGCCGCCAGGCCCGCGTCCACCATCAAGCGGGCCAGCCACAGGTTCGCCTCGGATACGGTCAGGGCGACCTCTTCAATCTCCTCCGGCAATTCCCGCTCGCGCAGCACCCGAATAAACTCCCGCGCTTCATGGTCCGCCGCGGCCCGGCTGTGGTAACGGGCCACCATGGCTTTGGCCAAATCTTCTTTCACCTGGCGCGGGTGTTTGGCGCCCGAGGCCAGGTCATTCTTTAGCCTGGACAACTCATCGGGGGTGATGTCGGTCAACAAGGCATGATAGCGCATCATTAAGTCGTCGGAAATGGACATGAGTTTGCCGAACATTTCTTTGGCCGGCTCGTCGATCCCCACGTAGTTGCCCAGGGACTTGCTCATCTTCTGCACCCCGTCCAGGCCTTCCAACAGGGGCAGGGTGATCACCACCTGGGGCGCCTGGCCGTACTCCCGCTGCAGATCGCGCCCCACCAGGAGGTTGAAGGTCTGGTCGGTGCCCCCCAACTCCACGTCGGCCTCGAGGGCCACGGAATCATAGCCCTGGATCAGGGGGTAGAGGAACTCGTGGATGCTGATGGGGGTCTGGGAGGTGTAGCGCTTATGAAAATCCTCCCGCTCCAGCATCCGGGCCACCGTGTGCCGGGCCGCCAGACGGATGAGGTCCTGGGCCTGCATGGGCTTCATCCAGCGGCTGTTGAAGTCGACGAGGGTTTTTTCCGGGTCCAGAATTTTGAAGATCTGGCGCTCGTAGGTGGCGGCGTTGGCCTTAACCTGCTCCTCCGTCAGGGGCGGCCGGGTTTCGCTCTTGCCGGAGGGGTCGCCGATGAGGCCGGTGAAGTCGCCGATGAGAAAAATCACCTGATGCCCCAGGTCCTGGAAGTTCTTGAGCTTTTGAATGAGCACGGTGTGGCCCAGGTGCAAATCCGGGGCGGTGGGGTCGAACCCGGCCTTGACCCGGAGGGGTTTCCCCGTGGCCCGGGCCTTCTCCAGGCGGGCAACAAGTTCCTCTTCCCGAATGATGTCGTGGCAGCCCTGCCTGATGATGGCCATCTGTTCCGGTACTGGTTTCACGAAGTTGACTCTCCGATGAGGTGAAATTCTGGGAAATCTTGATTAGTATTTGTAGCGCCCGGCGCAGCATTCCGCCAGGCTGATGGCGGGCACGGAGGCCCGCCCCACCAGCCTTTTTCAGTTTTTCGGGTGGGCCAACGACCCATGAGCAACTGCTCACTGACTAAAACCCCAGCCAGCGGACTTCGCGCCCTTTCCGGGGCGGCGCCGGCGGTTCCTTGGCGGAGTAGCCGATGGGGGTGATAGCCAGGAGCTGCTTGTCCTCTTTCCCCAGTACCTTCAAAATTTCTTTTTCCAGGTAATTGGCCCCGGTCATCCAGCAGGTGCCCAGGCCTTCGGCGTGGGCCGCCAGGAGCAAATTCTGGAACAGGGCGGCGCCGCTCTGGATGTTGGCCATGTGCATGCCGGGGTCGGCATCCTTGGAGATGGTCACTGCGATGACCACCGGGGCGCCCCCCAGGTTTTTGAAGAACTTCATCACAAACTCCCGGCCTTTTTCCGGGACGCCCGCTTTTTCTAATTCCGGCAGGAGATACTTGGTGGCCTGGCTGACCAGGTCGACGAATTCGTCCCGAACCTTGCCGACCATGATGGTGATCTCCCAGGCCTGGGCGTTGACCCCGGAGGGGGCCCAGAGGGCGGCGTCGATCACCCGGTCCAAGGCTTCTTTGGGCGGCATCTCGGGTTTGTACATCCGGTGACTGCGGCGGTGGTGAATGGCTTCGTAAATGTCCATGCTTACCTCCTGGGTAGTAAGTTAAGAGGAAACCTCAATCCCGCCAGCAATCGCCGGGATGAGGCCGTTGAGCCCTAACAATCCGGTTTTTCAGCCATCCTGGGGACAACCCCCCGGTGGGGCGTAAAATCTCCCAAATGCCATAAATTAAGGCCGCAAGCCAAGGCGCGATACCTTGCGGCTTCGGTTTGCTTGCCCCGCTTTTCGCACCCCTGGGCGTAGATGGCGCATTTGACGGCCAGCATCTGGCGGGCCGCCCTTGCATAAGGGGTGGGCAGGTCCGGATCCTCCAGCAGCCTGGCCAGGGCCTGGATGCGGAACCGGTCGAGGCCCCACTGGCGGGAGAGCTGGTCCGGGTGGCCGCCCCGCTTGATCACCAGGGGCTCGTCCACCAGGCCCACTTCGTAGCGCCAGGTGAGGCGCAGCCAGAGGTCGTAGTCTTCCGCGGCGGGGAGAGTTGCATCGAAACCGCCGTGGTCCGCTAACAGCCGCCGGTGCAGAATCACCGCCGAGGGGCTGATCATGCAGCGCGCCAGCGACGGCAAAAAGATCCGTCCCGCCACTTTGCGGTGAGTTGAGGGTTTATTCACCCTGACCCCCCGGCGCACCCAGGTCTCCTCCGTCTGACAGATGAGCAACTCCGGCTGGCCCTCTAACAAAAAAATTTGCCGGGCCAGCTTGTCCGGCAGCCACAGGTCGTCCGAATCCAGAAAGGCCAGCCACTGCCCCCGGGCCGCAGCCGCACCGGTGTTCCGGGCCGCGGCCACCCCCCGGCGGCAAAGATGGCGCAGCACCCGAATCTCCCGCCAGGCGGACAAAACCTCGAAGGTGCCGTCGGTCCCGCCGTCATCCACCACCACGACCTCGAAGTCCCGGTAGGTTTGGGCCTTAACCGAAGCCAGGGCTTCTTGCACCAGGTCGGCCCGGTTGTAGGTGGGGATGATGACGCTGACCAGGGGTGCCATACTGGCAAGCGTATCAAAAATGGCGCAAAATTAAAAGGTTCGGTTGTCTGTGGGCCTAGCTAAGGCCTAGGGTGACGCTTCATAAATAAGATGGTTTTTCCCTTTAAGAAAAAAGAAAAAAGGAAAAAGCACCAATAAAGGCCAATATTTTACCCCCCTTTTCTAAAGGGGGGTAAGGGGGGATTAAATAAGTGCCTAATAATCCCCCTAAATCCAATGCTGTTCACTTAGCACCCGAGCTTTCAAAAAATCCGGGAACGCATTTATCAACGACAGGGAGAAAGTGATTAATTCCCCCTCACCCTAACCCTCTCCCCCATTGGGGGAGAGGGAATAAAGAAGGATATCCGGTAATTCTCCCTCTCCCCCCGGCGGGGGGAGAGGGCTGGGGTGAGGGGGGGCACGCTC
>VGSJ01000112.1 GCA_016875015.1 Deltaproteobacteria bacterium
TCTTGATTCTTTCCTGAATCTCCTCTTTGGAAAGGTGGGGGATGCTCTTGGTTACTTTTCCCATGACTGCCCCCTTATAAATTTTTGGAGCAGTCTATCATATTACTCGTTAGATGGCAACTTGGTATGAATTGGTTAAATCTTTTTTGGAGTGCGTATCCTGAGTCCCGGTAAATCCCCCAGGTACACTATCTTGGGGGAAGGTCCCATCAACCCGGCGAGGTAGGTGCGAACGGATTGATCAGGAATGATTTTTGGAAAAATTTCCGGATGAGACATTAACCAGTGGGGGGGATAGGAGTCCCATCTTCGGTTTTCGGAATTAGTCGCGAAGGTGGAGAAATAAATTTATCCCTTGTTTCGCCATATTTTTTCCTTCAAATAGCATATATTAGCATATAAAAGCATTGACAAGCTTATTTTAGCGGTCTATAATTAGTTAAGTTTATCGAACTGGCGGGGGGTGATAGATGGCAGAAGATAAGGAGTTTTTTTCGGTCAAGGAAGTAGCCGACAAATTGGGGGTGTCAAAAGATACCATTTGGCGGCGGATTCGTGCCGGTGAACTGCCCCATCATAAGGTAGGGCGAGTAGTGCGAATCAGATGGACAGATGTTGAGGAATACTTGAAGGGGACAAGGCAATAAACAGACCGGCCCGAGTGTGGAGGCACCCAAGCCGGCCCTAACCACAACCCAAACCTAAACAGGATGTTCATGTCATGGCGATAAGATTTTTAAGGAAATCCAAGCCTGTCAAGTTGCAAAACCCACAACGGGGCAGGGTGCGAGCCCTGCCCCCCACCATCGGGAGACAGCGATGGCAAAGATAAGGAAGCGCACCAATAAAAGCGGGGTATCCTGGCAGATTGACTATTACGACCCCGAGGGCAAGCGGAAAATGAAATGCTTCGCCCTCAAGAAAGACGCTGAGGATTACCTGGGCAAGGTGACGGTGGCGAAAAAGGAGGGGCGCTATCACGATATATTTGATGTGAAAAAGGAATCCCAGGTTTCTTTTAACGACTTGGCGGATCGGTATATTGAGAACTTCGGGAGCCAGAAATGCTTTTCCCGTCTGAAATATTATTTAGTGGACGAATACCGGGCGGTTTTTGGCAGCCGGCGGCTTTCGGAGATCGGCTATTTGGATCTTGAGACTTATCGCAACCGGCGCAAGGCAACTCTCACCAGGGCAGGAAAGCCCCGGACTGACGCAACGGTAAATCGGGAATTGTCTACGTTGCGGCACATGCTCAATAAGGCGGTGGAGTGGGATATGCTGGAAAGCAACCCCTTTAATAAAGGGTCCCGGCTCATGCTCAAGGAAAATAACCACAGATTGAGGTTTCTTAATGAATCCGAGATTGAAAGCCTACTGAAAGCCTGTGATGATTTAAAGACCTATACTCCCCACCTGCGCCCCATCATGGAAACAGCCCTGCTTACTGGTATGAGAAGGGAAGAACTTCTTTCCCTGAAATGGGAGCAAATTCGAAACGGATTTATCTATCTGACCGAAACTAAAAGCGGCAAGGCCCGGCAAATTCCCATCAATGACCGGCTGACCGAAGTGCTTAAGAAAATGCGCCAGGGGAATCAGTTAAAGTCAGAATTTGTATTCTGCGATTCTCAGGGGCGGCGGTTTCTGGACGTGAAACGCTCTTTTGCCTCAGCTTGCCGAAAGGCGGGGATTGAGGCCTTCCGGTTTCACGATCTGAGACACACCTTTGCAAGTCAGCTTGTTATGAGAGGGGCCGGCCTCAAGGCCGTTCAGGAACTCTTAGGCCATGCGTCTCTGGCCATGACCATGCGGTATGCTCACCTGTCCCATGAGCACCTGAAAGACTCGGTAAACCTGCTCAACAATTTGGCGAATGGTAAAGAAATGGTAAACAATGGCCCGAAAAATCAAAAGGCTGACAAACCCTCGATTGCCAACCTCTTGTAATTCCTTCCGATTCGTGGTGGAGATGAGGGGACTTGAACCCCTGACCTCCTGCATGCGAAGCAGGCGCTCTTCCAGCTGAGCTACATCCCCACGTGTTTTTAATTATGGCGGGTTACGCCCTGATGTCAAGCATATTTGAGCCGGGACTCTCTTGCCTCTGGGCCGACGGGACATTGGATAAACCTGACGGAGGGAAAAACCGGAGGGCCGACGGGCCGAACGAGAGTGTCGTGCCGGCCGCCGACCCACGCCAGCTAAACGGCCTGGACCTCTTTCAGGCCCGGGACTTCTTTCAGGAGCAGCTTTTCCACCCCTTGTTTAAGGGTCACCTGAGACATGGGGCAGCCCTTGCAGGCCCCGGTGAGGCGGACTTTGACCACGCCGTCGTTCACTTCAACGAGTTCAATATCGCCCCCGTCACGCTGCAACATGGGACGAATCTTTTCCAGGGCTTGTTCCACCAATTTCTTCGTATCGCTCACGGATGTCCTCCAACGGTTAATTAATTTAATAGTAACCACAAAATTAACCCTTGTAAAGGAAGGCCAGGAAAAACCCCGAGGTCAGGGGCTTATCAGAAACACCGCCTGGATGTGGGCATTAATCTCTTCCTCCCCCACTTCAATGGGGGTGGGGCTGGCGGGGCTGGCCGCCTTGGCCATCAGGTAATGTTCCCCCGCGCCCCGGGGAGCAATGCTGCGGGTGCCGGTGGAGATCTTGTCCACGCCTTTGATTTTGAGCCCGGCCGCCTGGGCCAGGGCTTCCGCCAGGCGCCGGGCTCGTTCCAGGGCATTTACCGCCGCCTGGCGCTGCAGTTCTTCGAGGCGGGAATGGCTCCAGTAGGGCCCATGGACTTTGGTGGCGCCGTTTTTCATGGCGGTGTCGATCACCGTCCCCAACCGGGCCACATCCAGGACCTTAACCTCTAGTTGATTGACGGCCCGGTAGCCCTTGATTTCCGGAGGAGAGGATTTGTCCTTATACGAGTGCACCGGCATCAGGCGATGGCCCAGAGTCCGGAGCTTGTCCTCGGGGCCCAGCACTGGCTTTAAGGCTTTCAGCATGGCGTCGGCCTGTTTGGCGTTTTCCTGACCCGCGGCAGCGGCGGTGGCCGCCTGGGTTTCCAGCTCCAGGGTCAACCTGGCCAGGTCCGGGGTAGCCATCACCTTGCCGTCTGCGTCCACACTGATGCTGGGGGGAGAGGGGGGGTCTGCTCCCAGTGAGGGCCGGGACAGGCCGGCGACTGCCAGGGTAACCAGGAAAAACGAAATGATAATCCGCGGCATTTGACCTCCTTGGCGGCCGATGATCAGGGCCGCGCCTGCGGCGATGACTTGGTAGATTAGGAGTGAAATTGCCGGCCGAAGTTATGAGGTTGTCCTCAGGCATCGGCGCACCGGGTGGTTCAAGACCTGTCGACCTTAGCCGCTTTTGCTCCCTCAGCATAACAAGAAAACCCCGGCAGGGCAAACGAAAGGCCCGGCCCCCGGGTCATGTCAGCCGGATCAGATCCGGATTGCCCCAGGCCAGTTAGGCGCCGTGAGACTATTTTTTCCCTCCCGGCGGCCCGGTAAACCAGGAATTACTTGCGCCGGCGGCAAAAATAAGGTGAAATAAAAAACCAATAATTTGAACGAGGCCAATAATGACACATCATGAGCATGGACAGGGAGAGATGGTTACCGCAACCCCCGCCGGGGGACTCGTGGTTCCCGACCGGCCGATAATTCTCTATATCGAAGGCGATGGCACCGGCCCGGATATCTGGCAAGCTACCCGTCCAGTGCTGGACGCCGCGGTGGCCAAGGCTTACGGCGAGGGCAAGCGCATCTTCTGGCAGGAAGTCCTGGCCGGGGAAAAGGCCTTTAAACTGAGCCGCAGTTATTTGCCGGTGGAAACCCTGACGGCTTTGCGGGAATACCGGGTGGCCCTCAAAGGACCCCTTACCACCCCCATCGGCGGGGGGTTTCGGTCCCTGAACGTCACCCTGCGCCAGGTGTTGGACTTGTATGCCTGCATCCGCCCGGTGCGCTACTATGCCGGAGTGCCCAGCCCTCTGAAGGAACCGGCAAAGATCGATATGGTGATTTTCCGGGAAAACACCGAGGACGTCTATGCCGGCATCGAATGGGCCGCCAACACCCCCGAGGCCCAGCGCCTCATCCATTTCCTCAATCATGAATTGGGCTGTACCCTGGATATGTCCGCCGCGATAGGCATCAAGCCCATGACCGAACGGTGCAGCAAGCGTCTGATCCGCATGGCCCTGAAGCACGCCATGAAACACCGCCGGGCCTCGGTCACCCTGATGCACAAAGGCAACATCATGAAGTACACGGAAGGCGCCTTCCAGACCTGGGGCTATGAGGTGGCCGTGGAGTTGCCGGGTGGGGTGATCTCGGAAGCCGAAATGTTTACCGTGTATCAGGGAAAACTCCCGGCCGGCAAAGTAGTGCTCAAGGACCGACTGGCTGACAACCTGTTTCAGCAAGTGCTGCTGCGGCCGGAGGAATACCAGGTCATCGCCACCCCCAACCTGAACGGCGATTACATCTCCGACGCACTGGCGGCCCAGGTAGGGGGACTGGGGATGGCCCCGGGGGCCAACATTGGCGACAACTGCGCCATCTTCGAAGCCACCCACGGCAGCGCCCCCAAGTATGCCGGCCAGGATAGGGTCAATCCCAGCTCTCTGATCCTCTCCGGCGCCATGCTGCTGGAATATCTCGGCTGGGAAGAAGCCGCCCAGCTTATCCACCAGGGCCTGCCGCGCACCCTCAAGTCTGGTATTGCCACCTACGATCTGGCCCGCCTCCTGCCGGGCTCCCGGGAAGTGGCGTGCTCCGAGTTCGGCCAGGCCCTCATCGACCACATGTAATCCTGGGCCCGGGTTCAGGGCGGTCCGCCCGCCCTGAACCGCCTGCCCTCGGTCCGCCGCGGGCCGGAGGTGGTCCGGACCAGGCTCCGCTTTTCCCACGGGAAAAAATCACCCAGTCCTGAACCTTTTTCCTGGCGCCGGAAAAACCGGATATACTCCATGCGGGCCTCGGTGCCCGCCGCTGACCAGATCAAGTGGTGCGTAAGACGCACCCTTGAAAACTTTTCAAGGCTAAAATCCGTAGCGACGCGTCTCACGCGCCATTCTTGGTGCGTAAGACGCACGCTACGAAGGGAAATTACCTTTTTGAGCGCAGATTGGTATAACGGGTCTGCGGCAGTCAAAGCCGGGCTCTATCAAGCGCAGCCGGGCCCCACATAATCAACCCCGTCGGAGTGGAGTCTTTCCATCCGGTAACAACAGCGCCCTGCCTGTTTGGCAGCGCAGAGAGCATTATCGGCCCGCTCCACCAGGGATTCCAAGGTGGGCATCTCGCCGGTGGCGCTGCTTATTCCCAGGCTGATGGTGGGGGTAATGGATCCCCGTTCCGTGTTCAGGCTGGCCTCACCGTTCTGCCGGACCAGGCGCGCCGCCACTTTTTCCGCCCCATTCATATCGGTGTCGGCGAGCAGGATGACAAACTTCTCTTCGGCATAACGACCCAGGACGTCAATGATGCGCAAGTCCTTGAGAAAACGTTTGGCGGTGAGGCGCAACGCCTGGTTGCCGACCTCGTAATCATAATTGTCGCAGATGCCTTGAAAATGATCCACCTCCGCCATAAGAACCGATAGAGAACGGTTGAAGCGGCGCGCCCGGTTGATCTCCCGATTCCCTAAGGTAAAAAAATAGCGACGGTTGTTGACTCCTGTTATGAGATCCGCGGTGGTCAGGCGCTGAGCTTCCAGGGACAGCCGCCGGGAGCGCAGCAGGTTCTCCACCCGGGTTTGCAGTTCCAGATGATTGATGGGGATCCAAATGATCTCATCCACCGTCTGCCACAAGTGGCGCGTCACGAACGCGGCATTCCGGCGCGCCGCCACCAGGAGGAACGGCAAGAAAAGCGGTTTGGCGGCCTCCTTCCTGGATCGAACTTCCTCCCAGGACTGATTGAGGGCGGGCTCATCGACTATTCCCAGGTCGAAGGAAAAATCGAGGCTCTGATCGACCTCGGTCTCCAATACCTGGTAATTGTTGGTCAGCCTGTCTCTCATCAGGCCGGCGCTTTTCTTCCCCTGCATGAGCACAACGATGCGGTCCATAGTTTTGCCCCCTCAGAGGCCTGCCCCGCACGTGGCTCGGGCTGCCCTGATAAAATGGAGTCAACGGGGCCGACCCCGATCCTCTGCCCCGGGTCATACTGACCAAAGCTCGTTTGGCGGGAATGGTTTTCGGCGACGGCCCGCCTAACTGCTCTCCACCCAGGCGCACTCTGGTTGGAGGACCCGGCTTTCCGTATCCTGAAACCCCCGTCATATTCAGAGAACCGGCGCCAGCCCGCAGCGCCTGGTTCATATCGTTCATCGGAATCTCTTGATTCGAGCTTAAATGAAAAAACGCGTCCCAGCTCCCAGGCAGGCCTTGGGGTGGAAGGCAGTGATTAGGGCGGGCAGTGCCCGCCCTACAGTTAACTTTTCGTAGCACAACAACCGGGGCGGCGGTTCCACAGAAAACGGAAAACAGAAAACTTTTCAAGGCAGCCGCTGAAACCCTGCGGGGGTGCGGGCAATCAGGCCCTGCCGGAGCAGGCGGTCCAGGTGTTTGGCCACCATCTGGGCTTCCATGTGGTCATAGACGAGCCGGGGTTCTTTCACTTTGCCGTAGATCAGGCGGCGGGCCGCCAGCCGTGGCAGGGACTGGGGGTCAGTAAGGGCTTCCAGCAGCCGGGCCTCCCGCTGGGCTACCACCCGGTGAAACGCGGCCAGGCCCGTCTGAAACTCCGGTTCGGAAAAGATGCCTTGCTCATGCGCCGTCAAGTAGGTCCGGGCGGGAAAAGCCCTCAGGTCGTTCAAGGTCGCCTCAAAGGCCGCGAGGTCCGAGGCGGCGTCCCCATACCACGGGCCAAAGGGGGTGAGGTCCACGTCCGCCAGGAATAACACCTGCTGCCGGGGAAAGTGGAAACAGCTGTGCCCTGGGGTGTGCCCGGGCGCCGGGATGATCTCCAGGGTGACCTCCCCCAACTGGAACAGTTGGCCGGGGAAATAAGGGGTAAAAAGGGCCGGAGGCCGGAAGTGGAAGTCTTGGATGAGGGTGCGCCGCCAGTAAGCGCGGAAGTCGGGGTCGGCGATCCCCATGAACCGGAAGACGGCGTCCATGGAGAAAAATGCTTCCTCCTCCAGGAGCGGCCCGTAGAAGCGGGCCTGGGGGAAGAGGTGGCTGTACTTCCGGTGGTCTTCGTGGAAGTGGCTGAGAAAGACCCCGGTCACCCGCCGGGTGCGGGCCAGTTCGCGGAAATAGTCCTTATCGGCCGCGGGGTCCACCACCCAGGCTTCCGCCCCCTGGGCCACCACCAGGGAATGGCAGTAGGGATAGCGTCCGCCTCTGCGTCCGGGGACGAAAGTGATGGGGCCAAAGGTGACGGGCCTGGCCGGGGCGGGCCGGGAGGGGGGTGCTGACGTGGCCATGACCTCAACGGGTTTTATAAAGAGGGCAGTCACTCATGGACCTTTGGCCCATCCGTAACGCATGAAAAGTTCAGTGGAGCGGGCCTCCGTGCCCGCCACAGTGAAACGGTGCGCAGTGCGCACCCTGCATAAACGTGAAAAACTTCAAATCCCCCTAAATCCCAGCAGTGTCCGGTTAGGAAATTGCATGCGGTGGTTCTGCCCCCTCACCCCAACCCTCTCCCCCCGAAGCGGGGGGAGAGGGGGTAGAGGAGGTCGCCGGGTCTAGTAACCATAACGCATTAAATCAGTTCCACTTTTCCCCCTCTCCCCCAATGGGGGAGAGGGCTGGGGTGAGGGGGAAGTAATCTTCTCGGAG
>VGSJ01000113.1 GCA_016875015.1 Deltaproteobacteria bacterium
TCTTGATTCTTTCCTGAATCTCCTCTTTGGAAAGGTGGGGGATGCTCTTGGTTACTTTTCCCATGACTGCCCCCTTATAAATTTTTGGAGCAGTCTATCATATTACTCGTTAGATGGCAACTTGGTATAAGATGTCCATATCAACACACCTTACTGGATTTTATCAGGGTCGATAGAGGGCAGATCTATTGCTATTTGAATAGGTTGCGCCTTAGCCTTTGCGGAAAGGTTCATCATTGGTAGCCACCTTCCAGGCCTTTGCCGCCGTAGTCATTGACCGAGCCATCTCGCCGGATTTTGAGAAAGCAAACGCTCCGACCTCATAAACGGCCTTGAGGTTCATTTCCGCCAGACCTGCTTCGTTGTTTGGCGCAATGGGAACCTATTCCTAAAAGAACCATATTCTGGTATCTAAAGTAAAGATTAGCCGAGCGGACTTGCAAGGGACAAGGATGATGGCCAAAAAGAGCATCCTGGTGGTGGAAGATGAGGACGACATCCGGGAGCTGCTGCGGTATAACCTGGCCAAGGAGGGCTATCAGGTTACCGGCTCGGCTTCCGGAGAAGAAGCGTTAAAGGCCGTCAGGGTCTCCTTGCCGGACCTGGTGTTGCTGGATTTGATGTTGCCGGGGATGGACGGCCTGGAAGTGTGTCGTTCCCTCAAACAGGACCCCCTAACCCGGAACCTCCCCATCGTCATGCTCACCGCCAAAGGGGAAGAAGCGGATATTGTCTCGGGCCTGGAGTTGGGGGCGGACGACTATATCACCAAGCCTTTCAGTGTCCGGGTCTTGCTGGCCCGGCTGCGTGCGGTGCTGCGGCGGCGGAGCGCCGCACCGCTTCTGGAAACCGCTCCTATTACCATTCATGAGCTGGAGATCCATCCTGGGCGCCACGAGGTGCTGGTCCAGGGCCACTCGGTGGACCTAACGGCCACGGAATTTAGCCTCCTTAACCTGCTGGCCCGGCGCCCCGGCTGGGTCTTTACCCGTAGCCAGATTGTCAATGAGATCCATGGGGATGATTATTCTGTCACCGAACGGGCGGTGGATGTGCAGATGGTGAGCCTCAGAAAGAAACTCGGTCCCTGCGGCAAGTATCTGGAAACAGTGCGGGGCATCGGCTACCGTTTTAAGGACTAGGCTATGGCCAGGAAGCGGCTGATCTGGCGCCTTTTCCCTTCTTATCTGCTGATCACGCTGGTCTCTTTGCTGGCGGTGACCTGGTATGCCTCCAGATCCTGGCGACAATTTTATCTGACGGAAACCGCCGGGGATTTGGAGACCAGGGCTCGCCTGGTAGAGACGCACGTTCGGGGCAAACTCGCGGCTGGGGGACAGCCAATAGACAAGTTGTGCAAGGAATTGGGCAGGCTCACCTCCACCCGCCTCACCGTTATTTTGCCTTCCGGGGCAGTGGTGGACGATACGGACGAGGACCCGGCGCGGATGGATAATCACGGGGACCGCCCGGAGATTCAGGCAGCCATGAAGGGCAGCGTCGGGGTTTCCACCAGGTTTAGCTTCACCCTGGGCCACGATATGATGTATGTGGCGGTGCCGGTAAGGGAGCAGGACCGGGTTGTCGGGGTAGTGCGGGCGGCGCTCCCCATGGCCGCCATTGCCCAGGCCCTGAGGGCCCTTTATTTCAGAATTGGCCTGGGAGCGTTGGGCATTGTCCTGATGATGGCAATTCTGAGCTTCTTTATTTCCCGACGTCTCACCCACCCCTTAGAGGATTTAAAGCGGGGAGCGCTCCGTTTTGCCCGGGGGGATTTAGGGCGCAAGCTGCCGGTGCCCGCCTCCGAAGAACTGGGGAGCCTGGCCGAAGCCATGAATCACATGGCGGCGCAACTGGAGGACCGCATCCGCAGCCTCATTCGGCAGGGCCAGGAGCAAGAGGCCATCCTGGCCAGCATGGTGGAAGGGGTCTTGGCGCTGGATAAGGAGGGTCGCCTGATCACCATCAACCGGGCGGGCGCCAGGATGTTGCGGGTCAATCCGGAGGCGGTTCAGAATCTCTATATACAGGAAGTGGTGACAAACCCGGAGCTGCGGTGGTTTGTAAATCGCCTCCTGTCCGCCCAGGAGTCCATCGAAGGCGAAGTAACCTTGAAAACTGACGGCCAATGGGTTCTCCAGGTTCACGGGACCGCTCTCAGAGACCCTGAAGGCATGGTGATCGGCACCCTGGTGGTGTTTCACGACATCACCCACCTGCGGCGACTGGAAACGGCGCGGCGGGATTTTGTGGCCAATGTGTCCCATGAACTTAAAACCCCCATTACCTCCATCAAAGGCTTCGTGGAAACCTTGTTGGCCGGGGCGCTGAAGGAGCCGGAAAATGCGGAAAAATTTCTCCGCATCATTGCCCAGCAGGCCGACCGTCTCAATGAAATTATCGACGACCTCCTGAGCCTCTCCCGGATTGAGCAGGAGGCGGAACGGCATCAAATCGCTTTTGCCAGGGGAAACCTCAAAGAGGTGCTACAGGCAGCCAGCCAGGTGTGTGAGGCCAAAGCCACGGCCAAGAATATTGGCATCGAGGTGACCTGTCCGGACACCCTCAGGGCGAACTTCAATGCGCCTTTGCTGGAACAGGCCCTGGTAAACTTGCTGGATAACGCCATCAAGTTCAGCCCCGCGAACTCCACCATCCGGGTGGAGGCCCAGGAAACCGGGGCGGAAATCGTTATCCGGGTCATGGACCAGGGCGGCGGCATCCCGCCGGAGCACCTGGACCGAATCTTTGAGCGCTTCTACCGGGTGGATGCGGGCCGTAGCCGGAAAGAGGGCGGCACCGGCCTGGGACTGGCCATCGTCAAACACATCGCCCAGGCCCACGGCGGCCGGGTTTCAGTGGAAAGCGCTCTTGGGAAAGGCAGCGCTTTTACCATAATCATCCCTCACAGCTAACCTACCTGCACGCTGAGGCCCGCCATCCCCCTGAGGCGATGGTTGTTCCCCCCTTTGGGGTAAACGGGATACTTGCAGGCACAGGTCAATAGTTGCATCAAAATTGCCGCGCTGTAATTCTGGGATGGGAAGATACTGGGCTACCCGATGATTCAAGATTCCAGCCCCATAAAACCTCATAACGGTCAGGTCAAAGATTTCTCCGCCGCTTTCAAGCATGACGGGGTTTATGATCACGCCATAACCATTGGCAAATGTGGCCAATATCCGGTTTTCCTTCATAATCTCTTTTAGTTGGCTTAAGCCCAGCGTTGTTTTCAGGAGCTGAAAAAGCTCATTTTGGTGCCACCATAAAGGTGGTTTTTCAGCAATCATATTCTTCATGTTCAACCTCCGAGATTTTGGGTGTCAGGCAGGACTGAATCAGGCTACCAGTCGTCCCTCGCGTCTTTTTTGTTTATCAAAGCCACGTAAAGCCCCATAAGCATACTGCCCACCAACGCCCCAGCCGAGAAAACCATCAGGTAAGAAAGCATAATTTTCTCCTTTTTTACATAATTTCCTCTGACGTTTGCCCTGAGATTACCCATGAATCAATAGAAGCAGGTTAGGCGATTGTTAGTTTCTTATTACAGCAGGGGGAAAAGCGGGTTTTTCCCCTTTCCGGCGAAATACTAACGTGGCGCTAACCGAATCCTAACAATCCATTGTTATCCTTCCATCCAAAAGGAATTTCTGGTCAAAACAGATTAAGGAGAATGGCGTATGAGAAGGGTAATTTGCTTGTTGGCCTTAACCGCGATCATCCTGGGACCGGCCGTGGGGGTGCAGGCCCAGACCCAGACGTTAAACGGCGCCGGGGCTTCTTTTCCCTTTCCCCTCTACTCCCAATGGGCCCATAAATACCATGCACTGACGGGGGTGAAGGTCAATTATCAATCCATCGGCTCCGGCGGCGGTATCGCCCAGATCAAGGCCAAGACCGTAGACTTCGGGGCCTCGGATGAGCCCCTCAAGACGGAGGACTTGGACCAGGCAGGCCTGGTGCAGTTTCCCATGGTGGTGGGCGGAGTGGTGCCGGTGGTCAACCTGCCGGGCATCGCCGCCGGGCAGATCAAGTTCACCGGTGAACTGCTGGCCCAGGTCTTTATGGGGAAAATCACCAAGTGGAATGATCCTGCCATCAAGAACCTGAACCCCGGCCTCAATCTGCCGGACCAGAACATCACCGTCGTCCATCGGGCCGACGGCTCCGGCACCACCTGGCTTTTTACCCATTACCTGAGCCTCAGTTCTCCGGAGTGGAGGGATAAGGTGGGGGTGGGCAAAGCGGCAAAGTGGCCCGCGCCCAACAGCGTGGGCGGCAAAGGCAATGAAGGCGTGGCCAGCTACGTAAAGAAGGTGGCGGCAGCCATCGGCTACGTGGAATATGCCTATGCCTTGCAAAGCCAGATGAGTTTTGCGGTGCTGAAAAATAAAGCCGGAAAATTCGTGACCCCAAGTATCGAGAGCTTCCAGGCGGCTACGGCCAATGCCGATTGGCAGAAAGCCCCGGGGTACTACATCGTGCTCAATGATCAACCGGGAGACCAGAGCTGGCCTATCACCGGGGCCACCTATATCCTGGTCCACAAGCAGCAGGCTGACGCCGCCAAGGCCAAGGGCGTGATGAAATTTTTCGACTGGTGTTACAAGCACGGCGCCGAGATGGCGCAAAAGTTGGATTATGTGCCGCTGCCGGCCAAGGTGGTGGAATTGGTCCAGGCCACCTGGGCCAAAGAGATTAAAGCGGACGGCAAACCTGTCTGGCCGTAAACGCAGCCCCACCGCGGCCTCATCTCGGGGGGACCACGGCATCGATCGAGTTCCCCCGCTCCCTGACCAAAAGACCCTGGATTCAGGCACAAAACCATGGCTGATCTGGCTCTACCGGAAACTCCGACCAAAGCGCAGACCTGGCGGCAGGGAGACGTGATCTTCCGCTGGCTGAGCCGAGGGTGCGCCTTCCTGGTGCCTGCGCTCATCGGCGGGATCTTCCTGGCGCTCCTGATTTACTCCCTGCCGGCCATAAAAAAATTTGGCGTGGGCTTCCTGGTGTCCCCGGAATGGAACCCCGTGACCCAGGAGTTCGGCGCGGCCAGCAGCATCTTCGGCACCGTGGTTTCGACCCTCATCGCCATGCTGCTGGCGGTGCCCCTCAGCCTGGCCATCGCCTTTTTCCTGGTGGAACTGGCGCCCCCGGCGGTAAGCCGGGTGGTGAGCACTCTCATTGAACTGCTGGCCGCCATCCCCAGCATCATTTTTGGGATGTGGGGGCTTTTCGTTTTCGCCCCGTTCCTGCAGGCCCACGTGCAGCCCTGGCTCGCCTCCACCCTGGGTTTTCTCCCCCTGTTTCAGGGACCGCCCATGGGTATCGGCATAATGAGCGCCGGGATCATCCTGGCGTTCATGATCCTGCCCTTTATTTGCGCCATTGCCCGGGATGTCTTTCTCCTGGTGCCCCGGACCATCCGCGAGTCCGCCTTCGGCATGGGGGCCACCACCTGGGAAGTCATGTACAAGGTCATGATCCCCTATGGCCTGGTGGGGCTCATCGGCGCGGTGTTCCTGGGATTAGGTCGCGCCCTGGGGGAAACCATGGCCATAACCTTTGTCATCGGCAACTCCCACCGGATTTCCGCCTCGTTGTTCGCAGCGGGGAACAGCATCGCCTCCACTCTGGCCAATGAATTTGCGGAAGCCACCGAACCGATGTATGTCAGCAGCTTAATCGCCTTGGGCCTGGTCTTGTTTCTCATCACCTACCTGGTACAGATCCTGGCGCAATTTCTTCTGCGGCGCCTCTACCGTTCCTGGAGCGTGGGCCTATGAAACCGCGTCCCCCCACCGGCCGCCGCATCGTCAACGGGGTCGTCAGCGGGGTAGCCGCGGCCTCAGCCCTGTTAGGCCTCCTGGCCCTGGCCTGGATTTTCTTGGGAGTCCTGAGCCGAGGGGTGGGCGCGCTCAATGTTGATTTCTTCACCCGTCTTCCCAATCCTCCGGGGATTCCCGGCGGCGGCCTGGCCAATGCCATCGTCGGCACCCTGGCCATGACCGGGCTGGCCACCCTCCTGGCGGTGCCGGTGGGCATGATGGCGGGAGTTTTCCTGTCCGAGTTCGGTCAGAAATCCCGACTGGCCGACCACAGCCGCTTCGCCGCCAATGTGTTGATGGGGATGCCATCCATTATCATCGGCGTTTTCGTCTACGCCATCCTGGTGCTGCCCCGGGGCAAGTTTTCCGGTTATGCCGGTGCCCTGTCCCTGGGCATCATCATGCTGCCGGTGGTGGCCCGCACTGCCGAGGATATGTTACGGTTGCTCCCCAACACCCTCCGGGAAGCGGGCCTGGCCCTGGGCGCGCCCACCTGGAAGGTGACTCTGGCCATCCTGTTCCGGGCCGCCAGGCCGGGGCTTCTCACCGGCATCTTGCTGGCGGTGGCCCGGGTCAGCGGCGAGACCGCGCCGCTGTTGTTTACCGCCCTCAACAGCCCCTACTGGGAAAGTTCCCTGGCTGGCCCCACACCCAACCTCACGGTGACCATCTTCAATTTTGCCATGTCCCCCTATCCCGACTGGCAGCAGATGGCCTGGGGGGCCTCCCTGCTCATTACCTGCGGCGTCCTGGCCTTGAACCTGACGGCGCGCTTTTTCCTGGGAGAGAAACACTCATGAAAACCACGACTATGGCCTTCCCCTACCCGGTTGCCCTCGATCAATCATTGGCATTGGAGACGGCAGTCCCGGCCGCGTATGCCGCCGCGCCCGTCGGCCCCAAGATCATCGCCCGGCAGGTGAACTTCTTCTACGGGGAGCATCAGGCCCTCTTCGAGAACGATCTGGAGATTCATCGCCAAAAGGTGACGGCCATCATCGGCCCCTCGGGCTGCGGCAAATCCACCCATATTCGCATCTACAACCGCATTTACGAACTGTACGGCGAGCAGCGGGCCAGCGGCGAGGTTTTACTGGACGGGGAAAATATCCTGGACCCAGCCATGGATCTCATGGAACTGCGGCGCCGGGTAGGCATGATCTTCCAGAAGCCCACCCCCTTTCCCATGAGCGTCTTCGAGAACGTGGTCTTTGGCCTGAAATTGCATTACAAGTTAAGCAAGGGAGAAATGGCCGACCGGGTGGAAGAGGCCCTGAGCAAGGCAGCTCTCTGGGATGAAGTGAAGGATATTCTGCGCCAGCCGGGCACGGCCCTGTCCGGCGGCCAGCAGCAGCGTCTGTGCATCGCCCGTGCCCTGGCGGTGGAGCCGGAAGTGTTGCTGATGGATGAACCCACTTCCGCCATTGACCCCATCGCCACCGCCAAGATCGAAGAATTGATCAGTTCGCTGAAAAGCAAATACACTATTGTCATCGTTACTCATAATATGCAGCAAGCAGCCAGGGTCTCCGACTTCACCGCCTTTTTCTACCAGGGCCGCATCGTCGAGTTCGGCGATACCCAAAAGATCTTTACCAATCCTTCAAATAAGAAAACCGAAGAATATATTACCGGCCGGTTCGGCTGATTACTTGCCATGATCGACAATTATCACCTTCCCCCGAAAAATGCCAGCTTTCGTTTCGTTATCTTGCACGCGCCTCTGTGGGGAGGAAAATTTCAGATGTTGGTGATATGCCTGGGTTTCGGGTCTGTAGGCACGCGGTGAGGTAAAATGGTTATAAGCAAGGATAGTTAGAGATTGTGAACAAGTGTGGCGTGTGCCTACGGCTTGGCAGGGGTCGGAGACACTTCTAAAACAAGT
>VGSJ01000114.1 GCA_016875015.1 Deltaproteobacteria bacterium
TTGTCAATTCTTTTTAGAGGCTTATGGATGCATGGGTTGGCACTACATTTCCGCCCTTCCCATCTATGCCACCTAACAATTTCAATGACTTATACCTATATCTGGGCTTACAACTGTCGAAAATGAGCCAAAGGGTGTAAAATTGAACAAAATGTGAAAAAAATACTTGTGCATTTTCAACATGTTGCAATAAATAAATCGAGGAGATTGTGAAGCTCGGCCATTCTGACTTTCACACCGGCAACGCCTATTTTAGGTTGTTAAGGGGGTAAGGGTTCATAGAGGCCTTTACAAAACCCTGGTTGTATGATTAATTTCTCTCATGCCAGGAGTGACGACAAAACGTAGTCAATTGACGACAAAAGGTAGTCGCCTTTCAACTTTGGCCGAATTGTTCCCTAACCCTGCCCTGGTTGAGGTTCTTTCCTTATTTCTGCTTCATCCTGAAACCGAATTTTATCAGCGGGGCATTGCCGAAGCCACCGGTAATGCCCTGCGCCAAGTGCAACGGGCCTTGCAACGGATTGAGCGGGCCGGGTTGGTGACCAAGGATAGGCGGGGAAATATGGTTTATTACCGGGCGGAGCGAGGGCATCCGGCGTTTGAGGATTTAAAGCGGGCCTTTCTCAAGACCGTGGCTCTGGGAGATGTCCTGCGAGAAGCACTGGCGCCTTTAGCGGACAAGGTGCGCCTGGCCTTTATCTTCGGGTCCCTGGCTCATGGTCAAGAAACGGCTCAAAGCGATATCGATTTATTTTTGGTGGGCAATATCTCTCGTCGGGAGGCGACCGAAGTTTTTGGAACAGTGAGCCCAGACCTAGGGCGGGAGTTCAATCCCGTAGTGTATCCCACCGAGGAATTCCGGGAAAAGGCCAGGGGAAAGCATCACTTTATTACTGAAGTCATCGGCAGTCCCAAAATCTGGTTGATCGGTAATGATAATGAGCTTGGAAGACTGGTTGAAAGAAGGCCGCCTGAAGGGGCATAAGACCTCGGCCAGGGAAGTGGCCGAGTTGCTCAAATTGGTGAACCGGGATTTGGCCGATTCGGCCATTCAAGAACTTTCCGCAGACCGGCGATTCGCCACAGCATATAACGCCGCCCTGCAACTAGCCACCATCGCCCTTCATGCCGCGGGCTATCGCACCGCCAAATCTGGACATCATTGGATAACCTTGAAAGCCATGCCGGAGGTCATGGGCCCGGAATTCCGGGGGCGGGCCGACTACTTTAACACTTGTCGCTCAACACGCCATGTCACCGACTATGACCGGGCCGGAGTGGTCTCAGCAGCTGAAGCAGAGGAAATTTTAAAAGAGGCCACTGCCTTCAAGTCGGACGTCATTGACTGGCTCAAGGCCAACCATCCCCATTTACTGCGCTGATTTTAATGGCCGAAAGCCCATTCTTCCAGCAATGACATTGCTTTCAGGTTCAGACGGAGTTCAGGATGCTCCTGCGTATTGTCCTTGCTCTAATGCTCTGTAACATGATAATGGGCCAAAAATTTATACTAGCCGAAAAAATCTTGAACCCCATAAAATGGTGAGTAGGTCGGTGAGTAGGTTTTGCTAAAAATGATCCAAAATCTTCATACACCCTGGAATGGCATTGTGTCAACCATGCGGGTTTTATGGCTATCAGGGTTAGCTTTGGAGGACTTCTAATCCGTCGGTCGGAGGTTCGAATCCTCCCAGGCGCGCCAGTAATATCAAGGTGTTATCTGATTTTGGCTAACCATTTTTTGGCTTATGGTCAACGGAATGGTCAACACTTTGCAAAACCAACTGTCCATCTAACCACTCGGTGTATCGGGCTATGGCGCGGTGGAGGTCTCCTTCTGAGGGGGCCATATAGTGAACATCCATCCCGTGAAGACTATGGCCTAAAATTATGTCCCTATACACATGGTCAACACCCGCGTTGACCATGTTCGTTTTCACGGTCCGGCGGAGGCCATGGAAGGTGATTCCGTTGGGAACATGCTGGCCGTAGGGGATTCCGGCCTTACCACAGGCCGTTATAAAGGAGTTTTTCAATCCCCCAGGGGTAACGATAGGCTCGTTTTGGTAAGTGAGCACGAAGTCATGGTGTATCGCTCTGGGGAGGTCCGCCAGGACCTGCTTGACGTGGTGGTTAATTGGTATCACCTTGGCTCTGCGCTCTTTGGAGAGGTCCGCCGGCAGCCTGATAACCCATTTCTCCCGGTCGATGTGCGACCATCTCAGGGCCCGGAGCTCGCCGGTCCTCATGCCGGTGTTAAATGCCACGGTCAAGAATGCCTTCAGGTGATCCGGGGCCACGTCCACCAGTTTTAGATATTCCTCAATGGTGATGGTCCGCTTCCTGGCATTGCCCGCCTTTTTCAATTTCCGCTTAACCACTCTGAAGGCCTTGACGGTGCGGCCGTCCACCAGGTCGTTGTCAAAGGCCTTTGCCACCATGGTCTTGACCAATGATATTTCCATGTCGATGGTGGCCGGTGCCCGGCCTTCCTCTTCCCGCCTCTCCTGGTAATCTTCCAGGTCCAGGGGCTTAAGGGTGCTCACAATCCGGGTTCCGAACGCCCGGTTAAAATTGGCGATACCTTGTCTGATCCGGTTATATGAAGAGAGTTTCTTGACCGGGCTCAGGTCAAGATACCAGTCCGCAAGCTCGGCAAAGGTCATGCGCTCCGCGGGTGCTTTTTCCAGAATGCCGGGATTTTCCACCTTTTGAGCCCGGCGCTTCCCCTCTGCGGCCCGGGCCTCTTCAATGGATAATCCCACGGGCTCCCAGCGTTGCTTACCGTTCGGCAACCGATTAACTACCCAGTACCGCACTTTCTGAAGGCGCTTCTCCTTAACCAGATCATCGCCACAAGAGCAAATGCGATTCTTGACGGCCTGTCTCTTATGACACCGCGGGCACTCAGCTAAGATCGCCAAAGCTCACCTCCATTCAATGAAAACCCGCCAGGACTTACCTTTGCCTTTCCCCTTTTGTCTGATTGTAACCCCCATTGAGTTCTTCCTCAATTATTCCGGGCCCCGATGCTAATCTTCTTTTGCCAACTTCTTCGCCGCTGAGATTATGTTGGGGCCAATACGGAATCCTGCCTGCTCTAGTTGAAGCAAAATCGGGGTCATTTCTTTCAGATGGCCATCTTTTTTCGCCAGCAATATCAAACTTATGGTGCCTCGAACCGGCAGATTTAAAGCCAGGGCACAGTTCCTGGCGGCACGGTCATCAAGGACTGCTTCGTACCCGGGGTTCTGATAGGCCCAGGATAGGACCTCGCTTTCTCCCAGACCAAGATTCCAGGCGATGATCACCGGAGGTACCACCTGCACCTTCCGAACCAAAGACTGTCCCTGAGATTGCAGCCATTGCCTGGCCGGGTCATCTTCAGGCCCCCGGGCGATCTCCTTCGCCACCCCAGCCGGCACCACAATTTCTTCGGCCAAATGCTGGAGGAGAAAGAGGTGGTTAATCCTGCCAAAAACAATTAACGGAGAAGCGTTGACCACCCACTTTTTAGGCATCTGCCGCTTCCCCGGCAAGCTCCTCAGGGGTCACCTGGAAGGGCGAGACCTTGAAACGATTGAGGGCCTCCAGAAACTCCTGACGGCTCACCCCGGCCAGTTCAGCAGCCTTGGATTGCGATATCATTTCCAGTTCATACCACTTCACCGCGGCGGCCAGGCGCAACTCTCCGACAAATTCGGTGGGGCTTTTCCTCAGCAGGGAAAAGACATCTTCCGGCAGGTCTATGGTAAGTTGTATGGTCATGTTAGGGCTCCTTTCCCTCTATTCTAACCAAATTCTCAGCTATTGGGGAGGACCTGGAAACACCTGATGCCTTCCTATATTCAATGGAATAGCTCCAGGCGCGCCTGTAGCATTTTCGGCATGGCAGCGAGGATTACATACTTCATGAAATATTTTGAGCATTTTCCCCTTATTTCTAAAACGCATCCGGCCAGCCGCCGTGGTCCTCGATGGCGGTATCAATCTCGGCCATGAGGCGGATGGTTTCGGCCAGGGCCACCACGATTTTCTGGTAGTGGTGCAGGTTGGCAAAGGCGAGGGTTTGGCCCTTGCGGTCTTTCAGCCATTTGTGGAGCACCTGATAGCCCCCTACCTGGAAGGCCCAGACTTCCGGGGGCACGCCCTCAAAGAACTGCTGGTCATTGATATAAACCCGCCCATTTTCTCCCCCCTTTTCTAAAGGAGGGCCGGGGGGGATTACATAGCGCACCTTCTCCACCAGGTTGGAGCCGGGCACGGGGAAGGAGGTAATGAGCTTTTCCAGGGCCGGGGATTCCATCAGGTGCAGGGCGGCCAACTCCGCCCCTTTGCCCACCAGGGCGGCAAAGAGGGCCTTGTCGCTGGTGAGGGGGAGGCGGGGAAAATCTATCTTCAAGAACTGGGCATAGCGCTGGCGGTAGGTAGGAGAATGAAAAACGGCGTAGGCGTAAAAAAACACATCCTCCGGGCCAAAGGTGGTTTCCAGGTCGCCCCGGCTGTCGGCCACGAATTTTAGCCCCAGGAGCTTTCGTATTTTCTTGATAAAAGTGGGGTCGATATTCACCTTTCTCCCATAGGGAGTCTCGGGTTCACATAAGGATAAAAAAGAATTTTGATTCTTGGGATTGTTGGAATTACTCTTATTATTAGAGTATGGATAAAGATAAAGTGGGGACATATAAGTTATACAGGATGCATCGGGGTAAAATCTTCCCAAAATTCCATGGCTGCTGCACGAGATATGATCATAATTCTTTCCAGGAGATGTTGATCTTGCGAATATTAAGCATAGATTATTTCTACCTAACACATGATGCATGACTTCAGGCCTAGGCATGCAGATAAACCCTCGCGACTGCCCGGTGTAATAAGTGTAGCGCTTATCAAAAGGGCGGTAGAAAATTGGAACAATCTTTTTCCTATTCGGCCCGATGTTTTTTAGGTCCTTTTGGGCCAAGGCAACTTTCCAATCCCGCACATCATTTCCCAGCTTATACTTTTCTCGGGCCTCCTCCTCCGGCAGGCCAGCGAAGTCATTGACCGTCTCCCAGACCTCCGCCGGTGACCACCTGATGGTGAGATGGTCACGAGCGGTGACAATCCCCACCGAGTTCACCGGGAAGATAGTATTGACCGGCCAGCCCCGTTCATACTCCGCCCGCAGGTCAACCGCCTGGGGCACGAACAGGTAAAAGGGCGGGGTGGGATGAAGCTCCTGCCAGGGGGTGCTCCCCATCTCAATTTCAGCCAGGGCTTGATACTTGCCCTCCCGCAACCCCCACAGGTCGGCGTGATAAATCCGGGCCTCACCGGAATCGCCGGGCTGCTTGACAAAAATCCCGATGGCCACGCCCTGTTGAATGTCAAAAACATTTTCATCCCTGGAGCCGTCCGGGCAGACCTCCTTTTTCTT
Organism: Deltaproteobacteria bacterium; assembly: GCA_016875015.1. Taxonomy (GTDB): domain Bacteria; phylum Desulfobacterota; class Desulfobaccia; order Desulfobaccales; family 0-14-0-80-60-11; genus 0-14-0-80-60-11. The sequence goes on from VGSJ01000114.1 coordinate 5,423, forward strand.
GGCGTTGCCGTGCAGGTTGAGCACATAGATTTCATTGAAGGTCTGCATCAAGGCCCGGCGCATCCCCCGGAAAGTTGGGTTGTCCAGGTAGCCGTGGTTGGTAATCATGGCCAGGATGCCCCGGCCCGTCCGGTCAATGCGCCATTGGCCCCACCTGAGGAACTTGACATAATCATCCTGGAGCCACTTGGGGTTCTTCTCGCCCAGGGGTTTGCCGTCCACCTTTTTATAGTCTTCCATCTGGCGGCCGATCCAGGTGCGCTCTGTCCTGACCTTGCCGGTTACCGGGTCGGGAACCTGGCGCAGGCTGGCATTGGCGGAGTGCCCGGCATAGGGCGGATTTCCCAGGATAACCTCAATGGGGTCTTCCTTTTTGATTCTGGTGGCGCTGTTGCTCTCTTCAGTAATGAACCCGGCGAACGGCAGGGGCGGCGTCTCCTTGGCGCTCACCTCCAGGGTGTTGGTGAGATAGACCCCCAGGCGTTGCCCCGCCGGGAAGTCGAAACCCCTCTCCTTCAGAAGCAGGCCCAGCTTGAGGTGGGCCACGGCATAGGGGGCCATGAGCAGCTCAAAGCCGAATATCCGGGGCAGGAGGTGCTTGGAGACATATCCGGCTTCCCCTTTCCAGCCGCCGACTTGCCCCAGGGAGCACAGGGTGTCATAAATCAGGGCAATGACGCTATGCAGGAAGGTGCCGGTGCCGCAGGCCGGGTCCAGGATAAGGGTGTTCGGGTCGGCTATTCCCCACGGGCGGGCAAACCGTTCTTTGAGAAGATGGTCGATGGCCCGCACGATGTAGGAAACTACCGGCTCCGGGGTGTAGTAGACCCCTCTGGCTTTTCTTTTTTCCGGATCATAGGCAGCCAGGAAGGTTTCATAAAAATGGACTACCGGGTCTTTCAAGAGCGACCCTTTGCCGAAATCGGCCAATACCGCCGAGAGATCCGCGGCATTGAGCAGCGCCACCATATCATCAATGACCCAGGAGACCGTAGGGGGAACTTCCGGCCCGGCCAGATGGTAAAAGAGCTTCTTGAGGAAGGGGTTGGTTTCGGGAAGCAACCCGGCGGCGGTATCCCGGCGCAGGTCCATCCCGCTCCCCATGGCCACCTTCGCGGCGAACAGGCCGTAGGTGAGGGTTTGGGCGTACATGTCGGCAAATTCTGCGATGGTGAGAGCCGGAAGCAAGGTTTGTTCAAAGGCGTCCATCAGGCCTTTGAGGGCGCCGGTTTCCGTCTCCCGGCCCAGGGTGGCCAAGGCCGCCTCCTGGATGAGGCGGGCCAGGCCAGCCATACGCACGGCCAGGTCTTTGGCAGTGCCGATGCTGGGGGCCTGGTGCGCCAGAAATTGGGCCAGGAGTTCCCGGACCGCGGCTATATCCTCTTTCCGGGCTTTAATCTTGCCGTCCGGCTCCGGATGCCCCAGGGTGACTTTGGCCCGGCGCTCCCCGGCCACATACCAGCGAAATTCCAGGTAGTCGGTAAGGATGAGGTTGGGGAGGGCGGCCCGATAGCGCTTAAGCTGAGCGCTGCGCTCCTCCTCTTCCAGGTTCTTCCCCACATCCTTGGTTTCCAGATACCCCAGGGGCACGGCTCCCCGGCGCAACGCCATGTCAGGCTTGCCGCAATCGGTCACCTGCTTGGGTTCATTGGTGGCCGTGACCCCCGGCTCCAGGGCCTCCAGGAGGGTTTTAAGGGCGGGGCGGTGCGTGTGCTCCGTAGCATCCCCGGCGGCCAGGGCGTTTTGCAGGGCTTGGAGATAGATTTTAAAGGAATCTTGAAGAGGATTCATCGGGGCTCACCCGGAAGCATTATGCCATGGATGGGGTATAAAGGTTAACCTTTTTATGGGCAGATATGGGGCGGAGGTCGAGGATTCAAGAGGGGATGGTCAGTCGCACTTACAGTCACACCGGAAGATAGTCGGGAAAGCCCCCAGGCAGGTACTCGCCGAACCGCAATCAGGCCCCTTAAGACTCAAAACCGACGGGTAAAATTTAGATATCCAGATATCAAGCGGCTTTCTTCCATTTATTTATCTCCAGTCTGATGGAATGTTGAAATTGTTTCTGGATCAGGTCCATGGTGAAGTTGGTTTTGACTCATTTTCGACAGTTGTAAGCCCAGATATAGGTATAAGTCATTGAAATTGTTAGGTGGCATAGATGGGAAGGGCGGAAATGTAGTGCCAACCCATGCATCCATAAGCCTCTAAAAAGACTT
>VGSJ01000115.1 GCA_016875015.1 Deltaproteobacteria bacterium
TGACCAACGAGGTGCAGATTTGGCGCCTCCCCAAACCCACGGCCGCCCAAACGGAAATTTTGCAGGCCCTGGCCATCAACCTCCCCGAGGCCGTATGCGTACCCAGTAATAATTGACCCAGCTAATCATATTTAGTTTGTGTTTTCCATATGATAACCTACTTTTTTATCCTTTCTTAGCTGGAACTTCCGTTATATAATCTTAAGATTTGCGTTGAGGGGCGATTGACCGAAAGCCGGAGATAGCCTGAAGGAGTTGTTTATGAAAAAAATCAGCCTGTTGATGCTTGTCATCCTGGCGTCCGCGGCCCTGGCGGCTCCCTCCCTGGCGACCACTGCGGCCCCGGGGCTATCCGTCGCTGAGGCCCTGAGGCTCCTCAAGGACGGCAATGCCCGTTACGTGGACGGCAAACTCCAGCATCCCCGGCAAGGACCGGAGCGCCGCGCCCTGACTTCGGGACAGGGCCAGCACCCCCTGGCCGCGGTCCTCACCTGCTCCGACTCCCGGGTGCCGCCGGAAATCATCTTCGACCAGGGCATCGGCGATCTCTTCGTGATCCGGGTGGCCGGCAACGTCGCCGCCACCGATGAAGTAGGCTCCATCGAATACGCCGTGGACCAGCGGGGTGCGCCCCTGGTGTTAGTGCTGGGTCACACCCAGTGCGGGGTGGTCGGTGCAGTTCTGGACGACGCCAAGCTGTCCCCCAACATCGCCAACCTGGTTGCGCCCATCAAACCTGCGGTGGACAAAGCCCGGGAGGCCAACCTCGGAGCCGCCAAAGACGTGCTCCTCAAGGCCGCCATCACGGCCAACGTCTGGCAGGCCCTGGAAGATATGCTGCGACTGAGCCCCATCATCCGGGACAGGGTCAAAGACGGCCGGGCTCAAGCGGTGGGCGCCCTCTATGACCTCGATTCCGGCCAGGTCCAGTGGCTGGGACCGCATCCCGACCAGGAAAAACTGGTGGGGGCCAAGAAAGGGACGGACAAAACCGGCAAGAAGGGGAGAAAGTCTAAAAAATCCGAAGGCTGAGCCGACGGCGCCGCTGGAATCAGGCCACCGGGGGCCGATCCAGCCTCAGGATGGTTTGGACTCAATGTAGGCGTAGGCCGAATGGTTGTGGATGGACTCGAAGTTTTCCGATTCCACCGCATACCAGCTGAAGTTGTTATTCTGGCTCAGGCGGTGGGCGATCTCCCGCACCACGTCCTCAACGAACATGGGATTGCTGTAGGCCTTCTCGGTGACGTACTTCTCATCCTGGCGTTTTAGAAGCGCATAGACCTCGCAGGACGCCGACTCCTCCACCAGCCGGATCAGGTCTTCGATCCAGAAGAATTTCTTGTAGCGCACCTGGACCCGCACTTCGCCCCGCTGGTTGTGGGCCCCCACCTGGCTGATCTCCTTGGAGCACGGGCATAGCGTGGTAATCGGGACCGTGATCCCCACCACCAGGTCCAACACCCCCTGCTCATCCATGGAACCCTGAAAGTTGCAGATATACTCCATCAACCCCCGGGCCTTGGAGACCGGCGCTTCCTTGTCGATGAAATAGGGAAAGGTCATCTCGATGTGGGCCGACTGGGCGTGCAGGCGCCGCCGGGTCTCCTCCAGGATGGGGCCGATTTTCTTGAGGCTGACGTCCCGGCGGTGTTCGCTCAGGATCTCGATAAACCGGCTCATGTGGGTGCCCTTGTGGCGGTGGGGCAGGTTGACGTACATGTTGATGCAGGCCACCGTGTGCTGGGTGCCGTTGAACTTGTCTAATACCACGATGGGGTACGAGATGTTTTTGACCCCCACCTTGTCGATGTCGATGGTGTGGGGACTGACGTGGTTCTGAACGTCGGCGATTTCGGCTATGGGCAGTATGACCGTGGGGGCTTTACGGGTTGGCATGGCTCATGGTCCTGGTCTGAGGCGCGGGCTCATGATAGTGATCCTCCCCGGCCGTGACCGGGGGCTGTAATCAGGGACGGGAAGCCGGCTTTCCGGCCCCGGCGCCGATGCGTCAATCATCGCGAAACCTTTCGGCCACGGCCCGGGCGTGCAGGAGCAGGCCCTCGTGTTCGGCCAGGGTGATGATCGTATCTTTCAGGGACCGGAGCGCCTCCCGGGTCAAGTGCTGAAAGGTGGGTTTCTTGATGAAATCATCCACGGAAAGCCCCGAGAACATCCGGGCGCAGCCGCCTGTGGGGAGCACGTGGTTGGTCCCCGAGGCGTAGTCGCCCACCGGCACCGGGGCATACGGCCCCAGAAAGATGGAGCCCGCGTGCTTGATGCGGGGCAGCAGGGCAAAGGGGTCCCGGGTGACGATCTGCAAATGCTCCGGGGCATAGAGGTTGGCAAACTCCAGGGCCTCATCCAAAGACGAGGTCAGGAGCACCGCGGAATATTTCGTCAGGGCCGCCGCGATGATCTCCCGCCGGGGCAGGTGGGGCAACTCCTGGAGGATAATCGCCACCACGGCCCGGGCCAGTTCCGCATCCGGCGTCACCAGGACCGCGGCGGCCTCGGGGTCGTGCTCCACCTGGGAGAGGAAGTCCACCGCCACGTGCCGGGCGTTCGCGGTGTCATCCGCCAGGATCAGGGCCTCGCTGGGCCCCGCGGGGGAGTCGATGTTCACCTGGCCGAACACCAGGAGTTTGGCGGCAGTGACATACTTGTTGCCCGGGCCCACGATCTTGTCCACCCGGGGGACCGTCTCGGTCCCGTAGGCCAGGGAGCCGATGGCCCAGGGGCCGCCGATCTTGAAGAGTTGGCTGGCCCCGGCCAGGTGCGCGGCCACCAGGGTGGCGGGGTTCACCGCCATTTCCGGCCCGGGGGGGGTGGCGGCCACGATCTCGGGCACCCCGGCCACTTTGGCGGGAATGATGTTCATCAGGGCGCTGGAGGGATAAGCGGCCAGCCCGCCGGGAATGTAGCAGCCCACCCGGTCAAGGGGGCGGGAGAGCCTCCCGGCCAGGAGGCCGGGCTGCACTTCCATAGCCCACATTTCCCGGTCCAACTGGGCCCGATGAAATTTTTCAATATTCGCCGCGGCGGTCTTGAGGGCGGCGGTGACCCGGGGGTTGAGGCCCCGGTAGGCGGCCTCGATCTCCTCGGAGGTGGCCAAAAGGTCCGCCGCGGTGATGCCGGCCTTGAACTGCTGATGCTGCCGCAGGGATTCGGCGTCGCCGTCGGCGCGCAGGGCGGCTAAAATGGGCGCCACCACCTCCAGCACGGCGCTGACGTCTTCCTGGGAGCGGGACAGGATCGCCTGCCGCCGCTCCGGTGCGAGTTCGGTGAGTAGTTCCACCTGCAAATCTGGCACTCGCTGGTCCCGCCTTTTCCCAAAAAAATAGTTTATACCATCTGAAATTATATAAGATTGTTCAATAAAGCACAAATCTAAATGTGGCGCCATCGCCTCGGGAAACCCCGGGGAGCCGGCGCGGTCCTTATGCCTGGCAGGCGCCCGTGGCTTCCGCCTTCCCATAATTTATGCCGGCAAAAAAAATTAATCTTTTTGGCGATCATGCCGATATCAGCATAAATGGAACTTGAGCACCCAAGTCTTTTTTCCTCTATGGCGGACTTCCTATGATAATTAAACGAGTTAATCCCTTGAAACCCCTTCCTGAAAGACGCCGGTTCGGTCGAATCCAGATCTCCGAGCCCAGGGTATGTCATATCCACCTGCCCCATTCCCAAGAATTGTGGACAGACCAGGGCATATTAGTGAATATCAGTCTCGGCGGCATTTATTTCGTTTGTGATCGACAACCGCCACTTGAAAAAGACGATATCCGGTATTTAACTTTCGATACGCCACACCCAGATCATGACAATTACCGTTTTGGGTTTCATGTCTTAGTTGTTCGCTCGGAGCAAAGGCAATTTGACATCCCGCAATTTGCGGTAGCGCTGAGAATCATTTCTGACCCCATTTATCACTCTCTTCAGGACCGCAATAAAGGGGAATTTACTTCATTAGACAAGTCCCGTCTAATGTACCAGTATTACGATTTAAATAAAAAAGCCTATGAAATTATTACGAATACCCCAGAGATACGGTCAGAAAAGACCAGAAATATAAAACATTTCATTGATAGAGGCTATTATAAAATAAAATCTGCAAAAGTTACTCAAAGCGTTATCAACGAGATGCTCTTAGAAAATATTTTGCGCTTAAAAAGTTAATCTCCCGGCGTTTTATCTTTGCCGGTTTAACCTCTGAACTTACGTGCCATCCGCGCAAACACCCCGCTCCCCCAACCTTAGTACAACGGTTCATAAATACGGTAACGTATTTCTTACTCCGTGAAGATTATTTCCTCCTCACCCTGACCCACCACCATTGGGGGAGAGAGGAAAAGATGGGACCGATTTGAGGCTCTGCCATCATAAAAACCCGGCGACCTCACCCTACCCCCTCTCCCCTCGCTTCGGGGGGAGAGGGGGTAGGGTGAAGGGGGCGATATATGACGTTAGCGTATTTATGAAATCCTGCCCTAAGATACGAGGAAACCAGAAATCCATACACTAAGAAACGTCTTTCCTTGACATCTCCCGGTAGTTTTTCCTATTGTTACTTATCAAACCGAGGAGATGACTATGAAAGTTTTGGGCATTTTTGGCAGTCCCCGGCGGGAGGGGAACTCAGACACCCTCATGAAGGCATTCCTGAAGGGGGCGGCGGAGGCCGGCGCGCTGGTGGAAGAAATATTCCTGCGCGAGATAAAAATTTCCCCCTGCCTGGAAATATATCATTGTTTCAAGGATGGCGCCTGCCCTATTAAGGATGATATGCGGGGGCTGTATGACAAACTGGTGGAGGCCGACGTGGTGGCCCTGGGGTCGCCGGTGTTCTTTTACAGCGTTTCGGCCCAGGCCAAGGCTATGATCGACCGGACCCAGGCCCTGTGGGCCCGGCGGTACGTGCTCAAGGATGGTTTCCCCGGGGGCAACCGCCAGGGAGTGTTGTTGTGCACCGGCGCTACCAAGGGGCGTCTGCTGTTCGTGGGCTCCCGCCTGGTGGCCAAGTATTTCTTCGACGCCATCAATGTCAGGTACGCCGCCGAGGTACTGGTGCGGGGGGTGGATGAAAAAGGGGCCATCAGTGACCGGCCGGAGGTCCTGGAGCAGGCCCTGGACCTGGGCCGCCGCCTGGCCCAGGGCGAGGTGATGGGCCCCATTAAGATGGACCCCCTGGCAGTTTAGCCAGGGCCGGCGGGTGGGAGGATTTTTCGGCAGGGCTTCCCCGGCCCTCTCTGCCAAACACTTTTTCAGGGGCCTTAATCTGGATATGTCATGACTGCGCCCATCGCCGACAATTACTGCTTTGTCTGCGGCAAAGACAACCCCCGGGGGCTGAAGATCGCGGTCCGTTATCTGGATGCCGAGATGGCGGCCGAAACCGAGGTTTCGCTGCCGAGAGAGTTCCAGGGCTGGGCCGGCGTCATTCACGGCGGCATCCTGGCTACTCTGCTGGATGAGATGATGGCCCACGCGGTGTGGCATTTTGCCGGCCCCGGCCTCACCCTGGGCCTGGAGGTGCGCTTTCATGCGCCCCTCAAACCCGATGAACCAATCCTGGCGCGGGGGGTGCTCCATACCAAAAACGGCGGCCGCCGCCTGGCCGAAGGCGAGATCATCCGCCTGGCCGACGGCGTCCGCATCGCCTCGGGGAAGAGCCGGTTTATCCTGCTCAATGAAAAAGAGCCTTAAATCCGGCTCCCGGGGGGGCATGATCACCGTAACCATCCTCATGGTGGGGAAAACCCGTCAGAGGTTCATCCAGGAGGGCCTGGCCTTCTATCAGAAGCGCCTGCAACCCTTCCTGCACCTCACGCTGACCAGTGTCCGGGAAGAGAAAGAAGCAGGCGGCCTGGCCGCGGCGACCGTCAAGGTTCGGGAAGGCGAGCGTCTCCGGGCCCAGATCCCGCCCCGGGCCAACGTGATCGCCCTCACCCCTCAAGGCCGGGAATTTACCTCGGAAGAATTCGCCGCCTGGCTCACCCGGCGGGAACTGGAATCCCGCCCCCTCACCTTCCTCATCGGCGGCCACCTGGGGCTGGACGAGCAGACCCTGGCCGCCGCCCAGGAGCGTCTGGCGCTGGCCCGCCTCACCCTGACCCATGAACTCTCCCGCCTCGTCCTCCTGGAGCAGCTCTATCGGGCCATGACCATCAAGTGCGGCCACCCGTACCATGTTTAGTGGCGCCGGCGTCCCGCCGGCGCCACCTTTTCAAGGCATATTTCGGTCTGATGGACTCACTCCATCGAACCGGCGCCCGCTATCCCCGAAATTCAACGGCGCCCCGGGCTTACCCTTGTATCCAGGCGACTCCTGGGGTATGAATAGGAAGATTTTGTCGGGTAAGATAAAATTGGAGAGGGTTGGCCCGGTTGCGGACTGCCTTGCATCCCTCGAACCATATCCAGTGGAGGCGCTTATGGGATCGGCCTGGCACATCGTCGCCTTTCCGTTAATCCTGCCGTGGCGGGAAGAGTTCTGGACCTTACCGCTGTACTTCCCTGACTTGAAGGTGGGCGTTATCCCGGGGTGGCCTGAACAACTGCCGTACCAGGGGATGCCGTTGCCCTCGGAAGCCGAGGTCCACCCCCGGGAGTTGCAGCATTATAAACCCGGAGACCTCAGCCAGTGGCAGGCCTTCGAAAATTATCGCCGGGACCAGGAAGGGGCAGGCGACAATGTGGTCCAGGCCATTCGCGGCTATGGGCAACCGGCCGGCCCGGCGGCGGCGCCGCCGCCGCCCCCACCCAAGGCCTGGTCCCTGGTCTGGCAGCTGGAAAAAATGCAGGCCGACCAGGAAGCCAACCTCCTCCTGGTGGACCAGGGGCAAGACTGGCTGCAAGATATCCTCAAGCCGGAACCCTGGGACGATCGGGTGTCCTACGGTCCCGTCTCCGGGGTCGCAGAGACGGTGGACCCAGAACTGGCCAAACTGCGCTACCGCCTCTGGCGCCGGGTGATGGCCCCCGACCTGCCGGAGATGTCCGTCCCCCTGCTCCTGGGCCGCGCCTCCCGGCCCCTGTTCCTCACTTTGAAAGGCTGGCCGGATTGGACCGCCCTCCGGGCGGTGCCGCTCTCCTTACCCGGCTGCCGGAATGGGGCTGAGTGGTCGAAGGTCGCGGGCGAGTCCGGTCAGCCGCCCTGGCAGGAAAAGTTTGTGGATCTCCTGGGGGCCCTGCTCACGGCCGCGGCCGATAACCAGGAGCTTAAGGCGGCCTCCCGAGAACTTCAGGAATTTGTGGAGCATGACATCGTGGCCAACTGGCCCTTGCCTGAGGTCTGGCATGGGGACCTGGAGATCTGGGGGCCGGATGCCGCGCCGGAAGCAAACGGCCCGGTGCTGTGCTGGAGAAGCGCCGGCGCGGGTCTCCTGCCGGGATAAACTTTTATAAATACCGGTGTGCCCGCAAACCGCATTTTTGGGGCGGACCTGCGTGTCCGCCCCGGGGTGACGCTTCAGACTCATCTTCGACAGTTGTAAAAAAATAGTTTTGGATTATCAGTAAGTTAAGCCATGGCAAAAAAGGGTTGGCACTACATGCTATTGGAGTCCGGC
>VGSJ01000116.1 GCA_016875015.1 Deltaproteobacteria bacterium
ATAAGCCGCTCAAGGTCCTGGCCCCCGAGGCGACACTCTGCATGACGATCAACCAGCAAAAGACCAACCGATGTCGATGGCGCCAGACACCGGGCATGCCTTTGAACAAGATTCTGATCGCGGCCGGCAAACAGGTAACTGACCATTTTCGCTTGATATCTGGCATGGTTGAGACCACCTGGAAAGGGCGATCTCTAACCATATATACTCACTATCAAAATGTCTATTCTATTTTTATAATTATATTAGCAATTTATGTTTTTTGCTCCGCTATTCGCCAAGGAGATTTTTCTGATAATTTGATTTATGCTTCCTGACCATTAGTCTGTCAGGCTAACCAAAGGATTACCCGTCGCTTTTGAGTAATATAGGCGTTCAGACTGGATTTACCTACCTGATCCCGCCCCAAAGATTTGAGGATGATGTTCACCCATTCGACCATTCTGCCGGTAGGAACCCCAGGGACATATCCTACAAACACATCAGCAAACGCTTGGGCAGCAAGTATATGGGTGGATTGTTTTTGGGGGACATTACCGTGCCCAGGCCATATCTTCTCCCAAATGGCCTCGCGCCAGTAGGTGGGGAATTTGCCTGCAACGACCTGTGTAGATAATTTTTTTCGCCATTTCTGCCCTTGGGTTTTGATACCATCTTTTCGGACACCAGCTATCTGCAATATTTCGGACACCAGCTATCTGCAATATTTCGGACACCCAACGAAAATGTTCGTCGAATTCCTTGATAATTTCCGCACTAATAACATCAGGAGGCAAATAGGGAAGATTGATAATACGATTAAAATGAGCATATTCGACCAAGGCAATAATTAATTGCCCTACGTCAGCTTGATAGATTTTCTTGTGTAGCGGATGACCCTTTAGCCCGTTCTCCTCGATGAATTCAGCGAATTCAGAACTTAGAATTTTAAGAGCGGCCTCTTTTAGAATCTCCCACTCCCGGTCTTCCCAACCCGGGGGTTTTGGGTCACAGTATTGATGGAAAAGCCGTTCAGCTTCGGTTTGTTTTTTTGCCTTGGCTCTCTTTAAAGCCTTCCAGCCACCTTCATTATCGTCCATGCCCCTGCCTCCTGTCGCGAGCCTGGGGGTGAATCCGGGGAAGACGATCCAGGAAAACCGCCTTGTCGGGAGCTACCCTATCCCCGAAAATTTTGAGTTCATTGAAGTGGGGAGGCTCCGGTCTCCCTTTCAGGTTATTGGATGTGGTCCTGGGTCTCTTCTGCGGCCGGAGTGTTGATTTTATTCATCCCCACCTTTTCAAAAAGGTCTGCCAAGACTTCCCTGATCTTGTGTTCTTTTTCAAGAATCAAAACTGCCATTTCCTCAACATGATTAGCAATGTCAAGATGGTATTCTTCCTCCACATCCGCCCCCGCACGCTTCATGGTGATGATTGCAGCCGCTATCGACTTGATTTGGCTAAGTTCATCGTTGCATAAACTCGCTAAATCCACAAATCCCATGGTAAGATGCTCCTGACTCATGGCCTATCCTCCTTAGCGAAATGGGTTGTGGGTTAGGGCCGGTTCGGGTGCGTAATCACCTGGCCGGCCTGCTATCTGTAAGCCCCGCTCCGGGGCCGGATAGCCAGTATGTCCAGAATGCCCGCCGCCTCATTCACCCGGTAGATTATCCGCCAGTCCCCCACTCGGGAATAACGGGCAAGAGGGTCCGTCTCCATCTGGCGGGAGATACGGGGATTGAAGGGGCTACCCGCTAATTCGTTCAGCTTGGCCTCTATGCGCTTTATGGTGATTCGGTCCAGGCGTTTTAACTCCTTGGCCGCCTGGTGGCGGACCTCCACCCGATAGCTCACAGGTCCAGTTCCTTTTTCAAATCCTCCCAGGGTATGAATTGGCTGCGGTCCCCGCTCAGGCTCGCCTTCATGCCTTCCTCAATGGCGGCCAAGTCTTCCGGGGAAAAGTATTCCGGTTCCTCCATCTCCCGCTCATAGAGGAGGTCTATCAACTTGTGCAGCATTTCGGCATGGGGACCGTGGGCTATGGTCTCCACCTTCTCAAACAAGGCTTCCAGGTTGGCGCGTTCCATGGTTCTACTCCTTCAAGTTAGCGATTCTGAGCGGTTTCCCATTGACGGCCTGGCCTATCAAGTCCCCCGCCAGGTCTGAGGCCCGGCGTAGGGTGTCGTCTCTCAGGTGGGCGTATCGCTGCGTCATGGCCCCCGTCTTGTGGGTCAAGAGCTTTTGCAGGGTGTAGAGGTCCACCTGGCCCGATGAGGCCAGCATGGACGCATAGGTATGTCTCAGGCCGTGAAGGGGCCGGAAGTCTTTGGGTAGTCCTGCCGCTTTTCTTATCCGGTCAATGGGTCGCCTCATCTCGGTTCTCTGCTTCCCACCACGGCCAGGGAACACATAGGCGCTGTTATTATCCCTGGGGTGATTCTCTAAAATATCTCTTGCCGCCTGGTTCAAAGGTATGGTCTGGTCTTTGCCGCCCTTGGGGCCGATGATATGGATAAACCCCTTGTCGAAATCAATGTGCTGCCATTGGAGTTTGAACAGTTCACCCCGACGCATACCAGTTACCAGGGCCAGCTTCATAAGGTTGGCCGCCTGTATGTCGTGGTCCTCATCAATGGCTCTCAAGAGGTCTGCTATCTGCTCCGGGGATAGGTCCTCAGTTCTGAGGTTATTCACCTTGGGCATTTCGATTTTGAATCCCAGGCCGGCGCACAACCCCTTTTTAGTTCCAAAATTTACAATGCGCTCAAGCAATTCCAGAACATTCTTGACGGTCTTGGGGCTCAATGTTTTTGAAAGGGTGATCCGCAGCCGGTGGGTGTCTATCTGGGCAATGGCCTGGGGCTCCTTGGCGCCGAAGGGGGATTGAAGGAATTTGATATATCGGTAGCGGTCTGTCCTAAATCCTTTAGTGTCGGGCTTAGGTCCGATGTACTCCTGCCAAAGTCGGTCAACAGTCCATTTGATTTCCGCCGCCACTTCCCTGGTCTCTTTTCTGGAAAGGCTCTTTCCCTCTATACGGTCGGCTCGAATCCGGGAAGCTCTGGCCGGGGTCATATAATCTTGAAATTGCCGCCCGGCTTTTTCCTCTGTCATCTTGCCTCCCCTGCGATAACGGATATAGAAAATCTTCTCAGGCTTGCCTGTGGCCGGGGAGGTCCCCTCAATATAAAAAACTCCCGGATAGGTCGTCTTAATTCTTTTTATGGCAGGCATGACTTTGTTCTCCTTGTAACTTTGCCCCGGTGACCTTTTAAGCGTAACCCGGCGTCAATCACTCCCCACACTATTCCCCACACCTGAGATAAATATAAAGGTATAATTAGGTATGTCAAGAGAAAAGGTGAATCTATTTTGATAAGTAAATTAATGGGATTTAGATGAGCAAGGAAAATGAGGTAAATTATATACACCGGGTTGTGGCCCCGGCGGTCGCGGGTTCAAGTCCCGTCGTTCACCCCAAAAATTTCAAGTGGTTAGCTGATTCTGGCTAACCCCTCTTTATTTCCCCCCAACACTATCCCCAACACCCAAGCATGAAATCATCGAAAATCGGGGTTTCGGAGGGGACTGTCGAGGGGGTAGTCGCCTGTCGAATCGGGAGTGCTGTCGGGGGGTGCTGTCGCCTCAGATTTTCACCACCACCGTCAATCTCGTTGGGCAGTAGCAGGTGGGGGTGGGGGTGGGGGTGGGGGTGGGGAGGCAATGGAGGAAGGTAGGGGCAAGGGGTTATCGTTGCGAAGTGGGCTTCTCATGAGCGCATATAGGCCACAAAAAAGGCAGGGCCACATGGACCCCGCTTGGTTTGTCCAATTAGCCGTTAGCAAAGGCTTGCTTGGGCAATTGCCGTGTTGCGTCGCATCTGCAATAAATTCCACTGCTAACTTAATTTATAGTTAGCAAAAAAAGCTAAAAGCTAAAAGATAGGTGTTCACGGCGGTGTGCCCGGCATTGGGGCGAATGACCTCCCTCATCTTGCCCTGGGCCAATACGGAGATGATGAACATATTCTTAAGGCAAGTGTCGGAGGATTTTCCGGATTATTTTATCCTCATGCTGGCAGATCAGGCCGGTTGGCATAGATCCCAGAACTTGGAAGCGCCTGAAAATATTAGGTTGATTAAGCTGCCCCCTCGAAGTCCGGAATTAAACCCTGCCGAACATATTTGGGAGGAACTGAGGGAGAAGAATTTTGCCAACAGGGCCTTCCGGGATCTGGATGAGGTAGAGGACCACCTCTGTCGAGGTCGGAATGATCTCGCCCAAGACCCGGAAAAACTTCGTTCGATGACTAGTTTTCCTTCTGGGTCGGTTCCGGTAAGTTAAGGACTTGCCGGTCAACAAGAAGGGCGCGGCGACCGCGCCCTTCTTGAGGAAAACCGACGCGGCCGGCGCCGCCGCTTAATCCAGTTCGAACTCCGTGCGCCAGTCTTTGGCTTCCTGCCAGGCAGGCTGGTCCTGCTTGTCGAACCGGTAGTCGCCCATGACCAGGTAGTCCATTTCGGTGCGCATAAAGCACTGGTAGGCGTCTTCCGGGGTGCAGACGATGGGCTCGCCCCGGACGTTAAAGCTGGTGTTGACGATAAGGCCGCAGCCGGTGTGCTCTTTGAAGGCCCGGATCAGGCGCCAATAGCGTTCGTTGGTCTCTTGGTGCACCGTTTGGATGCGGGCCGAGTAGTCCACGTGGGTGATGGCCGGCACGTCGGACCGGAGGTGGTAGAGGCGGTCAAACAACTCCAGGTTGTCATAGCCGGGGGGCAGGGGGTGGCGCCTCTCTTCTCTGACCGGCGCCACCAGCAGCATGTAGGGGGACGGCCGGTCCAGTTCGAAGTAGTTGGCCGTTTCCTCGTGCAACACCGACGGCGCAAAGGGCCTAAACCCTTCCCGATACTTGATTTTCAAGTTGAGGCGTTTTTGCATTTCCGGGTGCCGGGGGTCCCCCAGGATGCTGCGGTTGCCCAGGGCCCGGGGCCCCCATTCCATCCGCCCCTGGAACCAGCCCACCACCTGCCCCTGGGCCAGGAGGGCCGCCACGTCCCGGACCAGGTCATCGAAATCGGGGTAGTGCTGATAAGGGGCCTGGTGCCGCCGGGCCACCCGGAGGATGTCATCGGCCCCGAAGTCCGGCCCCAGGTAGGAGCCGGCCATATTGTCCATCTGAGGATTGGGGACCTGGCGCTCCTGTCCCCGCCAGATGTGCCAGGCCGCCAGGGCCGCGCCCAGGGCGCCGCCGGCGTCGCCCGCGGCGGGCTGGATCCAGATGTCTTTGAAGGCGCCCCGGCGGATCAATTTGCCGTTGGCCACGCAGTTCAAGGCCACGCCGCCAGCCATCACCAGGTAGTCGGCCCCGGTGAGCTTTTTGGCGGTATCCGCCAGGCGCAGCACGATCTCTTCCGTGGCTTGCTGGATGGCCAGGGCCAGGTTCATGTACCGCTGGTCCAACCTGCCTTCCCGGGGCCGGCGCGGGAGTCCGAACAGGGATTCCCATCGGTCGTCCCGGCACATGGTGAGCCCGGTGGCAAAGTTGAAATAATCCATGTTCAACAGGAGCGACCCGTCTTCCCGGAGATCCACCAGTTCGTCCAGGATCAGGGACTTAAAGCGTTGAACCTGCTCCGCGTCGGGGTTGCCGTAGGGGGCCAGCCCCATGAGCTTGTATTCGCCGCTGTTGACCTTGAAGCCGCAGTAGTAGGTGAAGGCCGAATAGAGCAGGCCCAGGGAGTGGGGAAACTGGAGCTCCCGCAGGATGGTGATCTCGCGGCCCCGGCCGAACCCGATGGTGGAGGTGGCCCATTCCCCCACCCCGTCCAGCGTGAGGATGGCGGCCTCGGGGAAGGGCGACGGATAGAAAGCGGAGGCGGCGTGGGACAGGTGGTGCTCCGGAAAGAGGACGGGGGGATTGCCGTCTCCCACCTTGGCCAGTTCTTCTTTGAGCATGGTGCGCATAAAGAGCTTTTCTTTGATCCACACCGGCATGGCCGCGATAAAGCTCCGGAGCCCCCTGGGGGCGAACCCGTGGTAGGTCTCCAGCAGACGCTCGAACTTGAGGTAGGGCTTGTCATAGAACGCCACGGCAGCCAGGTCGGAGAGCGCCAGGCCCGACTCCGCCATGACATAGGCCAGGGCGTTGGCCGGGAAGGCGGGGTCGTGCTTCTTGCGGGTGAACCTCTCCTCCTGGGCCGCGGCGATGATCTGCCCGTCCACCAAGAGGGCCGCGGCGCTGTCGTGATAAAACGCGGAAAGGCCGAGAATCGCTTCAGACAACCGGTTATCCCCTTAAAAGATGGTGTAAATGAAGGGGGCGATGGCCGAACCGCCGGCAAAGACCATCAAGGCGCCGAAAAACAAGAGCGTCAAGATGATGGGCAACAGCCAAAACTTTTTCCTGACCTTGAGGAAGCCCCACAAATCCTTAACAAAATCCATACAACAACTCCTTGTATCTTAATGAGGTCGATGGAAAACCCCATGGAGGGGCGGGTGTTACCCCCCGACGCTTTCTTTCTTTCAATAAGGGTTCGCCATATCTTTACCCTGGATGACGCCCTCCCGCTCCACGAACACCGAGCCCTGGCCCTGCTTCCATTTCTTCAACTGCATGGCGTCGGCCCCCATCAACCGCCGGATGAGGGCGATGGGAGTGACGATCAGGAAGAACAGCACCGTCAGGATAATTCGGGACATGACGCTGCCCAGGAGATGGGAGAGGCCGAACCAGAGCACCGCCAGGGGCTTAAAGGCCTTGGGCCAGGCCATGGTGATGATGAGCAGCACGAGGCTCACGGGCAGAAACTTGGGAAACTTGCCCCAATATCCCAGGAGAAGGCAAATCAACACCATGGCCATCCCCGTATCTTTGGCTTGCTCCGGGGTGGACGTAAGCCACCGGGCCACCGGGTTGGCCCCTTTCAGCTTTTCTTTCGCCATGCTTCTCCTCTTGGCAAGCTATTCCCAATTTTTAACTTTATCATGAATAGGGTTTTTCCCGCAATATTTGAGGGAGGCTCAGAGGGACCCCCGGTCCAGGGTTTGGGGGCTGCTGCCGGTCAGTTTAATTCTCCCACGCGTGGAGCAATTGCCGGGTTTTACGGCCAGTGTGACGCTTCATAAATAAGATGGTTTTTCCCTTAAGAAAAAACCACCAATAAAGGTCAGAATTTTACCCCCTTTTTTAAAGGGGGGGGATTATATAACCGTTTGATAATCCCCCTAAATCCAATGCTGTTCACTTAGCACCCGAGCTTTCAAAAAATCCGGGAACGCATTTATCAACGACAGGGAGAAAGTGATTAATTCCCCCTCACCCTAACCCTCTCCCCCATTGGGGGAGAGGGAATAAAGAAGGATATCCGGTAATTCTCCCTCTCCCCCCGGCGGGGGGAGAGGGCTGGGGTGAGGGGGGGCACGCTC
>VGSJ01000117.1 GCA_016875015.1 Deltaproteobacteria bacterium
AAAGTCCCCCAACACCGTAATGGTTACAGAATTGCCCGCGGCAGGGATGACCGCCTGGGAAACCAAGGTGGTATCGAAATCCGAGCCATAATAATCCGGGTCGCCGTAGATGTTGCACTTGCCGCCTGAGGCCAGATTGATTCCCTTGGCGTTGTCCGCCGTGGTGTTCCAGATCAACTCGGCGACGTAGGCTTTTGGGATGATGGCCCCAGCTGTGCCTACCCGCAGTTCGCCGGTAAGCTGCACCAAAATGTCTTGGTGTCCCAGGGTCAGCTTGGTGTTCATCCCGGCACTGAACTCCAGCCGGGAAACCCCGACGCCGGAAGTGGCCCCGATGGTTACTTGCCCGAGTTCGCCCGTGCTCACCACATCATACGTCACCACGTGGCTCTGCCCCGCGGTCGTGCCAATGTTGACGACATCCCCGGCCCCAGGCACCACTCCACCAGCCCAGGGCGCGTTATCAGTGGTGGATGACCAGGCCCCCGATCCGCCGGTAGCTATCGTAGCCATAGGCACTCACCCGCCAGCAGGTCTTTAATCAGGGCCTGGTGATTTGCAAATTCCTGGTCCTGCTCCATGAGGCGGTCAAGGGTTGCCTGATCGGTTGCCTGCAAAGCTTGCTCATAAATCTGCGTCCGCCGAGCCTCCTCCTGGTCAATCAAATCTTGCATGACTATGGGACGCTGGGCCATCACCAGAGGGTCTTTGAAAAAATCAATTCCCTCTTTATGCAGACCGGCTATCCAGTGGTCCACTATTTGCAAGTCCCGGTCTTGGTAGGCTGACAGTTCGGCCACCCGCGCTTCTTTCGCCAGATTCAGCTCCAGGTTTGACGAGAGCACCACTTCAGGCTTTGCAAAAACCTCAGCTTCTTTAGAGACGGCCTGGCCGCAATGGGGACAAACCCCCTCCGGCGATACCGCCTGGGCCGGAGAAATAGCCGCAAGCCTCCTCTGGTTTTCCTGATATGACACCTCAGACGCGAACAGCGACCAAATTACCGGCCAGGTTTCCGGGTCTTTCCATTCATGAGTCAAATTGTTCCCTCCCCGCCCATACGCTCTATCCCCCGCCGGGCCCCCGCCGGGCCACGTCCCGGTAGATTTGCCCCGGGGTCTTGATTTCGTAGGCGAAGGACACCTGCTCCACCCGCTCAGTGCCGCAACTGATGAGCCGGGCCTCCGGCCAGTCCGCCAGCACCCCCCAGCGCACCTTGGCGGTGCGTTGGATGGCCTCCTCCCACTTGAGACTCTCCAGCAGCGCCAGGACGCCCCGGGCCTTGCGCACCACCTGGCGGCGGGCGTAGATCAAAAACCCGTGGCGCAGATCCACCAGGTCTGCGGCGGCGAAGAACTCCTGGCGGTTTCGCCGGGCCATGTCCAGGATCACTTTATCCAGCAAGGTCAACTCATCTCGCAGGGGGGCCATCCGTGCCTCCCATTTCTGGCGCAATGGGGCCAACTCCGCCTCGGCCTGGGCCTCCATCTCCCTTATGGCCTCACCCAGTTTCGCCAGTTTCGCCAAAATTTTATCGACTGTCTCCAGTTTGTGGCTCATGGGGCATCTCCGGCCGCTTCGATGGCCAGTTGATTCAGGAGTTTCGGCAAGCCGATCTTCTCCATCCGGGCGGCCTTGGCCAGCTTTTTCAGCCCCGCCTTCTTGATCCGCTCGATGTTCTTCTGGTATTGGCTGGCCGCGGCGCAGAGACAATAGCCGCCCCCCTCCTTGCACACCAAGGAGATGATCTTTTTGCCCTCTTTTTGCAGGGCATCGATGATCCTCCGCAGCCGCCGGGCATTGGCATCGTTATAGGGATCAGAGCAAATCCCGCCAAAGACCTTCTCCGTCAGAGGGGATAAGCCGATGCTATTCTGCTCGCCCACGTGATCTCCCAGGACCGCCATGACCTTGATCTTGAGATAGTCTAATTCTTCAACTTTCTTCTCCATGCCTTCACCCTATTCCCAGGTGGCTTTTCAAGCCCCGCCACTCCGCCCGCAGCCGCGCTGCAATCATCTGCCGCCACTCCAGGTCGGTAAGCGCCAGATAGGCCATGACCAGCCCGAAGAGGCCGTAGAGCAGCCCCACCCACAGCGCCACCAAAATCGCTTGATTCACTAAATCGTATTCAGGCATAGCTTCTTCCCCATGTACTGTTTATGCAAACCCCCAACACCCGGAACCGGGCGAGCCTCCGGCTCGCCCCTACTGGCCCGCCTGACCTCCGCCTGCCGCAGGTGCGGCAATACCGGCTCGTACATCCGGCGGCAGCCCCGGGCGAAACAGCCGCCCGCATGGCCGTGTTTCCCCAACTGCCGCACTGAGCGCCACCAGTCCCAGGACCAGCAGTAAAACAGCCCGCGCGTGTGGTTAATGATGACCCTCTGTCGGTCCGCCCAGCTCGTCATGGCCTTGCTCTCCTATCATCAGCAGTTCGCCCTTCATCTCCCGGATAATCTTCGAGGCCCGGCCGACGGACCCGATAATATCCACCAAGGCCAGGCCGAAATCCTCCAGGGCCGCATCCAGCCGCTCCCGGGAGAAGGTAATCGCCGGGTCCCGGGCGATGATCCCGGCGGCGGCCGGGGCGGCAGGCGGGGCAGTAGCGCAGGCGTCCGGTGGTGCGGGCGTCTCGCCTGCACGCCTCTTTCTTTTCTCCGCCCGCCGGTTCCAGGGCGGCGCCGGCTCGTGCTCCTTGCCGCTCACCACCTGGTAGAGGATGGCCCCGGTCCGGATCCGGGAGACGATGGTCAGGTAAGCGGAATGCCACAACCAGAGAAAATAGCGCCTGGTATAGTCCTTGTCGCACTCCGCCATGCCCGCCGCCTCCGCCGCGGTAAACGGCCGCGCGGTCTGGAACCGATGACAGGCAAACCGCCACAGCCTCGCCTGCACCGATCCCCGGGCGCCGGACTGGGGGCATAAGGCATAACGCACCTCATCCCGATCCTCATCCATGACGATTTCCGCCTGGCCGCTCCTCACCAGGGCGGCCAGAATATCCCTGATCCGGTTCCGGTCTTTGAGGGTCTGCACCTGGAACCGCTCTTCCACCAGCGAGGCCGACGCCCCGGCCCCGGATATTCCCGCCAGGAACGCCCTGACGTGCTGCGTGGTAACGGCAAGCGGGGTCTGGGCTTGTCCCCTTTCCCCTTTCCCCCTTTTCCCCTTTTCGCCTTCTTTTTTCATCCCGCCCCTCCCGCCGCGGCCCGTTTCAAGACCCGCTTCTCCTCACGGGCTTCGGCCAGCTTCAGGTTTCTCAAAGCCTGGTCCACCCGGCCCCGGGTGATCTCTCCGGGATTGGCCTTGCAGACGATCTCCAGTTCCTCCAGGACCTTGATGGCCCGGCGGAAGTTGCCCCCCGCCTGCTGCTGGAGGAACCGGGCCAGCTCCGGCGGCAGCCGCAGATCCGCCAGCTCCCGGGCCGCGGCCTCGATGTCCTCCGCCGCCACCGGCCCGAACTCCACCACCTGCCCCACCCGGTCGGCAAAGCGCATGGACTTGCCGTTAATCTTGTCCCAGGCCTTGGCCTCGGCGATGAGGACCACCGGCAGGCCGGCGTCGAGCAGCCCCCGCACCGTCTCCAGGAGCCGGGCCGACCGGATGATCCGATCCGCCTCGTCGATGAGCAGCACCCGGAACCGGCCCTTCACCGCGGCCACGATCTGGCGCTTGTTGGTCTCGGTGGCATGCTCCCGGGGCAGGCCCAACACCTCGGCCACGTCCCGCATGAGCCAGGAGGCGGTCCAGTCCGGGTCGGCCTCCAGGTATTCCATTTCGGCGTTCTGGGTGTAAATCCAGTCCGCAAAGGTGGTCTTGCCGAAACCAGTCTGCCCCTCCAGCACCATGAGATTGTGCCGGGAGGCCTGCCCGTACCGCCGCTTCAACTCCGCCAGGGCGAACAGCCCCTTCTTGACGTTGTCCGTCTGGATTATGCCTGGTCGCATCGCTTCTCCTTCTTTTTCTGTCTGGCCTCATGCCGGTCGGCCATGCAAGCCGCATAGGTACGGTCAAATCCCCGGTCCACATACATTACGCCCTTGACCACGGCGATCTGGCTCTTGGGAAGAACCACCTCTTCTTGGGCAAATCCCCGGTTTACGGCCATAAAGACCACTCCCATGCCGGAAGGCGTCTCCCGCAAAACCCACCCCTTTACGGTTACGTCGTTCATACGCCCTACTCCACCAGTCCCAACTGCGCCCGCGCCGGGGGCGCGCCCACCTGGGAGAGCAGCTCGGCATATTCCAGCCGGAACCAGCCGATAAATTCCACGTCCTCGGGAGTCAGCGTCTCGCCCCGGGCCTCCTGTTTGATCAGGTGCTCGTAACGCTCCCAGGGCGTGGCAAAAAGATGTTCTTCTCCCCCCTGGCCCCTGGCCCCTGACCCCGGAATAATCTCTACTCCCGCCGCCATCTCCTGCAGGCTGCCCCCCCCTTTTGCCAAAGGGGGGCTGGGGGGAATTTCAGGCATTTCAAAGCTGCTCTCCCTGACCTCCCCGCCCTTGACCAAGTGCAGCAGGTTCCCGTCCGCCGCCGGCTTCCAGGAAGGTGGCGTCGGCGTCTCGCCGGTGGACATTATGGAAGG
Source organism: Deltaproteobacteria bacterium (assembly GCA_016875015.1). Taxonomy (GTDB): domain Bacteria; phylum Desulfobacterota; class Desulfobaccia; order Desulfobaccales; family 0-14-0-80-60-11; genus 0-14-0-80-60-11. Next base: position 4,591 of record VGSJ01000117.1, read on the forward strand.
ATTGTCCAATAACCGCTCCAAATCTCCCTTGGGCGCCCCAACATAATCCCCCGCCACCATCGGCACATACGGCCCGGCGGCGTACCGCGCCCCGTCCCGCAGATCCTCCACCACCAGGGCGTCCGACGTCAGGCTCAGATAGACCCGCACCCGGGTGGACCAGATAGCCCGGCCCGCCACCTGGTACACCGGCCCTCCCAGGGAGAAGCAGCCGGCGTCGTTCAACGTGCGGTGAATATTCTGGGTGAAAATCTTGTCCCAGCTCTCGGGAGTCAGCCGCACCGGCCCCCCCTGGGTGTTGAGCACCAGCCAGGCGGACTCCTTGGGCATGGGCAGCCGCCGGTGCCCGGTGCGGTTGGTGATCTGCCGGAAGTAGGCCAGCTCCTGATTCAGCTCCGTCAGGGTGATCTCCCGGGTGCGCCAGCCCGGGTCGCGCATGAACCGGCCCTCGAATTCGCTTTTCAGATCCTTGTTGCCCGTCTCCACCTTGCCGGTGGCCTGGGGGCGGTTCGGCTCGTGCGTCCGGAGGTCGATCCCCACCTCCTCGCAGAAGGCCTTGAACGGGCCGTATTTGGCCAGGACGCCGGGATCCATGTACAGATGCTGGGGCAGGCCCTCAAAGGGGGCGTGATCCGGGTTCGGCGTCCAGGCCCAGCGCAGGAAATCCACCCCGTCCAGGGCCGACTCACCCGGCGACACCAGGTAGCGCTGCACCCGGAAACCGGAGAAATCGTCCACCAGCCCCCAGCACCACACCCGCAGGCCCGACAGTTGCTCTTTGTTGCGCAGTTGCCCTGGGCGCAGGCGCAAGATCCACTCGCCCCCCACGGTCTTGTAGGGGTAGAAGTGGCGGGAGCCGGACGCGTCCACCTGGTGCAGGTAGTTGGGCGTCGGGGCCTCGAACCTGCTGCTCCGCCGGGGCGTCTCCACCAGCTTCATTTGCCGGGCCAGTTTGTTAATCACGCCGACGCTCATGTCCGCCGCCTCCGGGGGCAGGCCGTGCTCCAGGGCCAGGCCCTGGGCGTTCCAGGTGGCCAGGCGGCTCACCCCTTTGATGGAGCTGTGTTTCAGGCTCATGATTTCCTTGACCCATGCCCGGCGCTCCGGGTGTTTCGTGGCGCCCTTGTCGGCCCGGGGCTTGCGCCGGGATAGGCTGCCCACCATCCGGCGCTTCAGGTGGAAGGAGGCCAGGGACATCCCTAACACCGGCAGCCGGGCCTTGAGCACCGCCCCCTTTTGCCCGTGGGGCGCCGCCTCCCACTCCCGCACCACGTCCATAAACAAAGGTTTGATGACGTCCATAGCCGGGGGGTCACAGCTCTGTAGGGTAAGTGGCGCAGGCGTCCCCGCCTGCAGTCCTTTTAGGTTTTCCCTTCATCCACTCATAGGCCCCGGCCTTCAATTTTTTCAGATGGAAAGCCAACTGCGCCTCGGAATACTTCTCCAACTCCACATGCTGGGCGCCATAGTTGTGATCCCGGTAAATGCCCCGGATTTCAGCGATGAGCGCCTCTACCCCCTCTCCCCCCCCTTTTGTAAAGGGGGGTCAGGGGGGATTTGGGCTTGGTTAGAGGCTGAATCAATCATCGCCGTCCCCCTCCGCCGCCAGCACCTTGTTCAAGGCGTCCTGGGCCGTGTATTCCATCTGGGTCGTCAGCCGCCCCAGCATCCCCGAGGAGGCGAACACCAAATTGCGCACCGTCTCTTCCCGCTCCAGCAGCTCCGGGGTGATCTTGCGCAAGAGCGCCGCGCCCTCCATGAACTTCTTCTCCGCCTCCCGGATGATCTTGAAGGCCGCCTGCACGTCCGGCTCGGTCACCGCCACCTCCAGGACCTCGACCTTCTCTTTCAGCTTGGCGTTTTCCTGGCTCAGGTCCTCGTTGGTCTTGAGGGCCTCTTTCAGGGCCTTCCTGACGTCCGCCGACTTGCCCTCCTCGATCTGCCGCACCGTCAGGCCCCGCACGTCCCCGGTTTCGTCCAGTTCCTTGATTTCTTCCGGGGACAGGTTGTCCATCAGCGCCCGCACCTTGCGCCAGCCCCCCTTGCAGTCCGCCAGCCCCCGGAAATTGGGCAGGTCCGCGGCCAGCAGGGCAAACTTCATGTCCCGGTAGACCTCGCGCCGGTCTTTGTCCGGGAAGCGTTGCGACAGGAAGTTCTTGAAGGTGGGGCATTCCGGGCCTTGCTCGGTCTCCCACATCAGGTTGTAGCGCCGCCCCCGTTCGAAATGAATGACGCTGATCAGCACCCCTTCCAGACGATCCAACATTTCAATTTCCTGTTGGAGGCGCTGGGGGTTGTATTCCAGCTTACCGCTCAGCGGCGCCAGCATCCCCGGCACCATTGCCCCTAAATTCATCTCCTGCCGCTCTTCGTCTGACATTGCTCACCTCATGTTATTGATATTGTTCTTAAAAAGTGTTGGTCCGTGCCCACACTTCAATGTGTGGGAACTGTTCCCAGACTTCAATGACTGCTATCTTTACAAGTTGTCCCTTGCCAGCCGTCCACCGCCGCGGCCATGTGCATGTACTCCTCGGCTTCTTCCCGGCTGATTGCTTCCGTTTGCAGGTAGGCTTCCCAGGCCGCTTCGCCGCGCTGTCTCAGGGCCGCTTCCAGTTTCCGCCCCAGTGAATATTCCATAGCCAGGGTAAGCAAGCGCCCCGTGAAAAGTTCCTCCCCCCAGGCGTTTTTAAGCTTATTATCCCGGTGGTGAAATTCCCTGGCCCGGCCCTCGGCCCGCTCCCTGGTTTCCTGGCTGATCAATTTCCTTTCTCCTCTGGTGGCGCAGGCGTCCCGCCTGTGGTCCTTA
>VGSJ01000118.1 GCA_016875015.1 Deltaproteobacteria bacterium
TTATCAACTGCGCACCGACCTGGTGGGTTCGGCCCACCACGCCTTCGCCGCCGCCGGGGTGCGGCCGCCGTCGGCGGTCACCCCTCTGGGACCGGTCAGTTGAAGACCAGACGCCGGACTCCAATAGCATGTAGTGCCAACCCTTTTTTGCCATGGCTTAACTTACTGATAATCCAAAACTATTTTTTTACAACTGTCGAAGATGAGTTAAAATGGAACATCCGTTATAACATCATTTTCTGGAAGGGAAAAAGGAAGGGCGGACCCGCAAGGTCCGCCCCTACAATTATTCTGCATGAACAAGGGCACAGCACGCTGTGCCCCTACAATTTTTACATATGGGATTGGGGAGGGGGTTTGGGGGAGGGGCAAGGGCGGGTGCCCTTGGCCCCTCCCCCAAAAAATCCCGGCCCTTATCCTCTTAGTACATCCCTTCCATGCCGCCCATGCCGCCGCCGCCCATGGGGGGCATCGAGCTTTCTTTCTTGGGTTTCTCGGCGATCATGGCTTCGGTGGTGATGAGCAGCGAAGCCACCGAGGCGGCGTTCTGAATGGCGTATCGGGTCACCTTGGTGGGATCGATAACGCCTGCTTCCATGAGGTCCTCGTATGCGCCGGATTCGGCATTAAAGCCCATGGCGCCTTTCTCTTTTTTGACATGCTCCGCCACTACGGAGCCTTCGAAGCCGGCGTTGTTGGCGATCTGCCGGATGGGCTCTTCCATGGCCCGCTTGATGATATTGACGCCCAGATCCTCGTCGTGGTGCTTCAGCTTCAGATCCGCCAGGGCGGGGAGGCAGCGCAGGAAGGCCACGCCGCCGCCGGGCACAATGCCTTCTTCCACCGCGGCGCGGGTGGCGTTGAGGGCGTCTTCCACCCGGGCCTTCTTCTCTTTCATTTCTATTTCAGTGGCCGCGCCGACGCGGATAACCGCGACGCCGCCCACCAGTTTGGCCAGCCGCTCCTGGAGTTTTTCCCGGTCGTAGTCCGAGGTGGTCTCATCAACCTGCACCCGGATCTGTTTCACCCGGCCTTCGATGGCCGCCCGGTCGCCGCCGCCATCGATGATGGTGGTGTTGTCCCGGTCGAGGCTCACTTTCCGAGCGGTGCCCAGCTCTTTCACGGTGACGTTTTCCAGCTTCCAGCCCATGTCTTCGGAGATCAACTGGCCGCCGGTGAGGATGGCGATATCTTCCAGCATGGCCTTGCGGCGGTCGCCGAAGCCGGGGGCTTTCACGGCCGCTACCTGGAGGGTGCCCCGGAGCTTGTTGACCACCAGGGTGGCCAGGGCTTCGCCGTCTACGTCCTCGGCGATGATCACCAGGGGCTTGCCCATCTTGGCGATGGTTTCCAGCACGGGCAGCAGGTCTTTCATGGCGCTGACCTTCTTCTCATGGATGAGGATGTAGGGCTCCTCCAGGCTGGCTTCCATCTTCTCGGGGTTGGTGACGAAGTAGGGGGAGATGTAACCCCGGTCGAACTGCATGCCTTCCACCACTTCCAGGATGGTTTCCATGCCCTTGGCTTCTTCCACGGTGATGACGCCTTCTTTGCCGACCTTGGCCATGGCGTCCGCGATGATGTTACCGATGGAGGGGTCGTTGTTGGCGCTGATGGTGCCGACCTGGGCGATCTCTTTCTGATCCTTGGTGGGCTTGGAAATCTTGTGGAGTTCTGCCACCACTGCGGTCACGGCCTGCTCGATACCGCGCTTTAAGGCCATGGGGTTGGTACCGGCGGCTACCAGGCGGGAGCCTTCCCGGTAGATCGCCTGGGCCAGGATGGTGGCGGTGGTGGTGCCGTCGCCGGCCACATCGGAGGTTTTGGAGGCCACTTCCCGCACCATCTGGGCCCCCATGTTCTCGAATTTGTCTTCCAGTTCGATCTCTTTGGCTACGGTGACGCCGTCTTTGGTGATGGCCGGGGCGCCGAAGGCTTTTTCCAGGATGACGTTGCGGCCTTTGGGGCCCAGGGTGACCTTGACGGCGTCCGCCAGGGTATTGACGCCCCGGAGCATGGACTCCCGGGCCTTGATATCATATTTGATCTCTTTCGCAGACATGTGCTTAGTGTCCTCCTTAAGGATGATTGCTGAATACGACAGGAATTCAGGTTAGTTGATGGAACAGACCGGCGGTTAGTCGGTAATGACGGCCAGAATGTCTTCTTCACGCATCATCAGGTGTTCTTCGCCTTCCATCTTGATTTCGGTGCCGGCATACTTGCCGAAGAGCACCCGGTCGCCTTCTTTGAGCTGAAGGGGCATGCGGTTGCCGGCATCGCTCATTTTGCCGGGGCCGACGGCGATGACTTTGCCCTCGATGGGCTTCTCTTTGGCAGTGTCAGGAATGACGATGCCGCCTTTGGTGACCTGCACCTCTTCGATCCGTTTGACCAGAACCCGGTCATTCAAGGGTTTGACTTTCATATAAACCTCCTCGCAGTAATTTAAGGGTATCAGATGCTGTTAGCACTCGTGTGTTGTGAGTGCTACTTGTCAGCGTAATTTTAACCACTATCCCGGGAAAAGCAAGGGGGGCCGATAAAATAATTTGCAGGAAGTTGGGGGGCCGAAGCCCGGCAGGCTTACCGGGCTTCGGAAACCACGATGGCCCGCTTGGACTTGGTCTTGGAATACTTGTCCTTGTCCTTGTCCTGGGCGCGGCTGTTGGATGATCCGGCTTTCTTGGCTTTGGCGGCGCTTTTTCCGGCGTTGTCGCTCTTTTTCGCCAATGGGGGCTCGCCCGATTTCTTGCCTTTGGCGGCCGGCCCTTTGGTCTGGTTCTTGGCAGTGCCTATGAGGGCCGCCTTGGACTTCTTGGCGTCGCTGGGTTTGGAGGGCGTCCCGAACAGAGATGCCTGCACCACGGGGGCGGCTGCGGCCTTAACCGGGGTGCTGTGGCTCGGTTTTCCCTGTTTGGTATAGGTATGCTTCGCGGTCTTAGGGGAGGCCTTGGCAGTCCGGGTCTTGCTCCTGGACATGTGAGCCACGCTGGCCTGGCGGCTGGCAGAACTCTTGCCGCTGGAATAGGACTGTCCGGATCTCCTGGCCGTCCGGATCGGGAAAGACGCCACCGCGGGATGTTCGATGCGGGCGATGGTAATGTTTTTCGTGAACAGCTCTTTGCTGTTGGGAGGCAGATTCAGCAGGTACTTCTGCGCCTCCGGGGGGGTGATGCCCCGCAGCAATTCCGGGTTGAGCTCAGCCACCTCCTCGGCGGGAACGTTCACCGCCACCGCCGCGGCGGTCAGCGAGGTGGTCTCAGTTACCGGCACCTTGTCGTATTTGACCGGCGGCAAATAGGGAACATTCTTGAACCCGAACTTTTCCGGGTTTTTGGCGATGATGGTGGCCGCAATCATCTGGGGCACGTAGTTCTTGGTTTCGGTGGGCAGGCACATGTTGGCCGAGAGTTCCCAGAAATTCTTGTGGTTGCTTTGGTTCAGTTCCCGCTGCACCCGGCCCTCGCCGCAGTTATAGGAGGCCGCGGCCAGATACCAGGAACCGAACTGCTTATAGAGGTCCAACAGGTAGTTGGCTGCCGCCCGGGTGGCCTTTTCCGGGTCCCGCCGCTCATCCACGTAGCTGTCAATGGCCAGGCCGTAGCGCAGGCCGGTGCCTTTGATGAACTGCCACATGCCGCTGGCGGCCGCCGGGGAGTAGGCCTTGGCGCTAAAGCCGCTCTCGATCATGGCCAGGTAGGCCAGGTCTTCCGGGAGGCCGGCCTCCTGAAAGATTTCCTTGATCATGGGCAGATAGCGGGTAGAGCGGGACAGGTAGCGCGTAATGACCGCTTTGCGCTCCGTGGAGAAGTAGACCAGGTAGGCCCTGACCTGCTTATTCATCTGGATGGGCACATCAAATTTGACCTGATGTTCCCAATTCTTCAATTCTTGTTCTAAGATTGGGTCCCATCCGGGGATGCCGCTCTTGGCGTAGAGCTCTTCCAGGCGGTTGGCGCTCAACTCCTCGGTCAGGCTGGCATCGTCATGACCGTCATCGCTTACGGGCGCGGTCATTTCCGGCTGGACCGGGTCCGCCTTCACCAGATTGCCGTTCTGACCGCCGCCGCATCCCACCAACAACGCCAAGCACACTACTACCCCCACGAGCCAGGATATCATAAGACTCCCCTCACCTACTGGTCCGGGTTTGCGGTTGTACAGGTCCGGGAATGTATATCGTTACCTCCCCCGAGGTGGGCCGATAGACCTGAGATTTTCCACGTATACCAGTATTTTACCCGGTTTGCAAGAAAAAAAAGCCGGTTACCCCCTGGCATCCCCCGCCATCTGTGACTTTAAAATTCCCCCCGGCAGGGTTATGATATTGCGCGGGGTGAAATAATTCATGAAGCATCTCAGATACCTGGCCAAGTTAGAGATCGCTCTGGCCCTGACCGGGTGGGCCATCGGCCTGTGGGGCATGGTTCGGGGGGAAGAAATTATTCTCCAGTATCTCTTTTTCTTCGCCTGGTATCCCTATATCGCCTGCCTGGACGGCCTCTTATTCCACCTCCGGGGCCGGTCCTGGCTCCTCACTCAGCCCCGTAAGTTTCTCCAGATGTTTTTCTGGTCCGTGACCGTCTGGCTCATCTTTGAGGCCCTCAACCTGGCCCTGAAAAACTGGGGTTATGTGGCGGTGACGCCCATCGGCTGGGTCCGCTGGGGCGGCTATGCCCTGGCCTTTGCCACGGTGCTGCCCGGGGTTCTGCTCACCGCCCGGGTCCTTGACGCCCTGGGGGCCTGGAAAGGCCTTTCGGCCCGGCCCTTCAACCCGGGAAATTGGCAGCCGGCGTCCCTCTTGACCGGCGCCGCGTTGCTGATCTTGCCCCTGGCCTTCCCCCGCTACGCCTTCCCCCTTATTTGGGGCGCCTGGTTCTTCCTGCTGGACCCCTTCTGCGACCTTTTGGGCGGAACCTCCCTCATCGCCCGCTTCATTACCGGCGAACGCCGGGAGCATCGCTGCCTCTTGGCCGCGGGCCTGATTTGCGGCCTCTGGTGGGAAGCCTGGAATTGGTTTGCCATCACCCGGTGGGTCTATACCCTGCCCGTGCTCAATTTTTGGAAGGTCTTTGAAATGCCGCTCCTGGGCTACCTGGGGTTCCCCGCCTTTGCCCTGGAGGCCGCGGTCATGTATAATTTCCTCACGGTCCTGGATGAGCGGGTGCTCACCACCCCCCGGCGGCGGCGTTTTTCGTACGGAGTCCAATTAACCTTTTGGATAATGATGTTCGCGGCCATGGACGCCTGGACGGTGATGTCCTATCAGTAAGTTCGTAGGGCGGGCACTGCCCGCCATCTATGGATCGATTATCAATAATGGTGGGCAGTGCCCACCCTGTGGACCTAAAATCACTGAAAACCCCAAAACCCAAAACCGTTTTTTCCATCAGTCTGGGCTGCCCCAAGAACCTGGTGGACACGGAAATCATGCTGGGAGGCCTCACCCGGGCGGGATGGGAGGTCACCGGGACGCCCGCGGCCGCGGATCTCCTCTTGGTCAATACCTGCGGCTTCATCGAGCCGGCCTGTAAGGAGGCGGTGGACACCATCCTGGATCTGGCCCGCCTGAAGGCGGATCGGCCGGAGGTTCGCCTGGTGGTGGCCGGCTGCCTGGTGCAGCGCTATGGCCCGGAGTTAGCCGCAGACCTCCCGGAAGTTGACCTGTTCATCGGGGTCAACGATTTTCCGGCCCTGCCCGACATCTTAAGCCGGCCGCCGGCCGCCGGCGCGGCCCGCCTCTTTCATAAGGCCCCGCCTTACGCCTATGCCGGGGTGGAGCCCCGCTACCCCGCCACCCCGGCGCATCTGGCCTATCTGAAAATCGCCGAAGGGTGCAGCCACCGCTGCACCTTTTGTCTCATCCCGCAGATTCGCGGCCCGATGCGCAGCCGCCCTTTGGACGCCCTGGTGCGGGAAGCCGAAAGCCTGGCCGCCGCCGGGGTCAAAGAACTCATCTGCGTGGCCCAGGACACCACCGCCTATGGCCGGGAGCAGCAGGGCCACCCGGGGATCGCGGCGCTGCTCCGGGAACTGGCCCAAATTGACAGGTTCCGGTGGATCCGCCTCCTCTACGCCCACCCGGCCCGCATCACCCCGGAGCTCCTGGCCACCATGGCCGCCCACCCCCGGATTCTCCCCTACCTGGATCTCCCTATCCAGCACGCCCACGACGAGGTTTTACGCCGCATGGGACGGGGCTACCGGCGACAGGATATTCTTGAAACGGTCCGACGCGTCCGGGAAACCCTCCCCGGGGCGACGCTCCGCACCACCGTCATGGCGGGTTTTCCCGGGGAGACCGAGGCGCACTTCCAGGCGCTCAGTGATCTCATCCAGGAGGCGGCCTTCGACCACCTGGGAGTATTTCTCTTTTCCCCGGAAGCCGGCACTCCGGCCGCGGCGTGGGGCCCCAAGGCGCCCCGGCGGGAGGCCCGCCGGCGGGCCCGCCTCTTAAAAGCCATCCAGGCCAAAATCGTCAAAGCCCGGCTCAAGGCGCTGGTGGGTACTATACAAGAAGTCCTGGTGGAAGGAGTGAGCCCGGAGAGCGACTACCTGCTCACGGGTCGCATGATTAGCCAGGCCCCGGACATCGACGGCCAGGTCTATATCACCGCCGGGACCGGGCAGGTGGGGGAGATCCAGCCGGTGCGCCTTACCCGGGCCCTGCCCTACGACCTGCTGGGGGAGATTTTAGAACAGGGGGAAAAGGGGAAAGAGCGAAAAGGCGAAAAGGGTTAAAGGGTAATGGTCAAGACTTGACCAGGCAGCCTCTCCATCAAGGCATAATATCAACCCGACCAAAAAAGATTCTGGAAATCCCCCCACATAAAGTCAATTTCGCTATTCAGATCATATATTCACCTCTTTGGGATTTTTGAGAAGTTTCTTTTGTGATGGTTCCGTAAAAAGTAAGAATTTTCAAAAAACCGGGTTGTAACTCATTGATTTTATTGAAAGCGAATTCCATAAATAGAGCCTTTTCTGACTTTTTACGAATCCATCTTTTGTGGCTGTACGTAATAAAGTCTGTTTTTTCTATAGATTATGGTTAGTTAGGTACTACTTTTTCTCGCATCATTTCATTCTTGTCAAGCGGTTTTTCATGAAGCCCTCCTTTTCGAGATAGTCGAGGCAGGGGGCGCCTGCGGAAGACGAGCCCCCAAGAGCTCGTTGGAGCAGGCGCCTCCTGCCGGGTTCGATGCGTAAAACTTTGGGCTCATGGCCTGCATTTCGGGTTAGTAGTCATATTTAAGGGCTTTCGTAATTATGAAAGTCAGTGATTATAAGTGGTTATGGAAACGGAGGGGTATATTTGGCCAAAACCTGTAGGCACACGACTAATAAATTA
>VGSJ01000119.1 GCA_016875015.1 Deltaproteobacteria bacterium
GATGCCCTGGCGATTATCTTTGATGACCTTGTAGTTTTTAATAAACCCTTCTTCCTTGAGGATGCGCGCCAGGTTGATCTTCATGCGTGAGGCCGGGATGTCAACCTTGTCGAACCGCGCCCCCCCGGCATTGCGAATCCGGGTCAACATATCGGCGATGGGATCGGTCATGCTCATAATGTGCCCTACCAGCTGGATTTAGTGACCCCGGGAATCTCTCCCTTGAGGGCCATGCTGCGGAAACAGATGCGGCAGACGCCGAACCGCCGGAGAAACGCCCGGGGACGGCCGCACACTGGACAGCGGTTGTATTTCTGCACCGGATACTTGGGCTCGCGCTTTGCCTTGGCTAACAGCGATTTCTTGGCCATTCTTATCTCCTGAAGGGCAAACCCAGTAGTTTTAGCAAGAATTTCCCTTCTTCATCGGTGGGGGCGCTGGTGACTATGGTGATGTTCATCCCCCTGACCTTGTCCATCTGGTCGTAGTCAATCTCCGGAAAGATGATCTGCTCCCGGATGCCCAGGGTGTAGTTGCCCCGGCCGTCGAAGGCCCGCTCGCTCACGCCCCGGAAGTCCCGCACCCGGGGGAGCACCACATTCATCAGCTTGTCGAGAAAATAGTACATGCGGTCCCGGCGCAGGGTGACCATGCAGCCGATGGGCATGCCTTCCCGCAGCTTAAACGCGGCAATGGACTTCTTGGCCCGGGTCACCACCGGTTTTTGGCCGGTAACGGCCGCCAGTTCCGCCGAGGCCGACTCCAACAGCTTGATGTTCTGGATGGCCTCCCCCAGCCCGATGTTGACCACGACCTTCTTCAGTCTGGGCACCTGCATGGGGCTCTTATAACGGAACTCCTGCATCATTTGGGGGACACACTCGGTCCGATAATATTCCATCAGGCGCGGCGTCCCTTTCGGGCCCGGCGGGGCGGCCGCTTTCTCAGCCGCTTTTTCCACCGGCTTGGCAGTCGTCTTGGCCGCTTTTTTATCAACGCCCTTGGGCGCGCCTTTGGCCGTGCTTTTGCCCGCCGTCTTGGCCTTGTCTTTTCCAGATCCCTTTTCAGCCATCAATCAATTCCTTGCATTTCAGACATACCCGGACTTTTTTACCTTCGCCGGTCTGGGTCATTCGAAAACGGGTGCCGGTGGCGCATTTGGGGCAAATCAGCTTCACCTTGCAAACGAACATCGGCGCTTCCTTTTCCACGATCCCCCCTTTGCCGGTGGTGGGGCTGGGGCGGGTGTGCCGCTTGATCATGTTGACCTTTTCGATCAGCACCTGGTTCTTTTCCCGGAACACCTTCAAAACCTTGCCGGTCTTGCCTTGCTCCTTGCCGGTGGTGACCTCCACCAAGTCGTTCTTCTTCAACCGGACCTTGACGGGCTCCGCCGCTTTCTTGAACTTGGCCATTAGAGCACCTCCGGAGCCAAAGAGATGATCTTCATGAACCTCTTGGCCCGGAGTTCCCGGGCCACCGGCCCAAAGATGCGCGTGCCGATGGGATCGCCGGCGGGGTTGATGAGCACCGCTGAGTTATCGTCGAACTTGATGTAGGAGCCGTCGGCGCGCCGGGTCTCTTTCACGGTGCGCACCACCACGGCCCGCATCACGTCGCCCTTTTTCACCTTGGAGTGGGGCAGGGCCTCCTTGACCGCCACAATGATGATGTCCCCCACCCGGGCGTACCGCTTCCTGGTGCCTCCCAGGACCCGGATGCAGGAAACCTTCTTGGCGCCGGAGTTGTCCGCCACTGTCATCTGTGTCTGAACCTGGATCATGTTTCTATCCTTAACGCCCTCTTACAAAAAAGGCTTACTGGGCTTTCTCCAGGACTTCCCTGACCCGCCAGCGTTTGTCCCGGCTTAAGGGGCGGGTCTCTTCCAGGAGCACCTTGTCGCCCACCTGGCATGAATTGTTGGGGTCATGGGCCTTGATCCGGGCCCGGCGCCGGATGATCTTATGATAGAGGGGGTGGGCCACCAGGCGTTTCACTTCCACCACCACGGTCTTGTCCATCTTGTCGCTGACCACCTTGCCGATCCTGGTCTTGCGCACACCGCGCTGCTTTTCCATACCTGCCTAACCCTCCCAGGCTATTCCTGCCCGGCCTTTCCCCTCAGTACCGTCTTGACCCGGGCCAGATCTCTCCTGGCCTGCCCCAGTCGGGCGGTGTTGTCCAGTTGCTGCCGGCTATGTTGAAAGTTCAGATTGAAAAGCTCTTCCGAGACCTCTTTCAACTTGGCCAGCAGTTCTTCCCGGGTCAGATCCCGCAAATCTGCGGCCTTCATACGCTCGCCTCCGCTGCGGTCGGCTGGTGCTCCCGCTCCACGAACTTGGTGGGAATGGGCAATTTGTGGGAAGCCAGCCGCATGGCTTCTTTGGCCACTTCCCGGTCCACCCCGGCCATCTCGTAGAGGATGAGGCCGGGCCGCACTACCGCCACCCAACCCTCCGGTCCACCCTTCCCTTTCCCCATGCGGGTTTCCGCCGGTTTCTTGGTGAAAGGCTTGTCCGGAAAGACCCGGATCCAGACCTGGCCGCCCCGTTTCACGTGGCGGGTGATGGCGATCCGGGCCGACTCAATCTGCTGGGCCGTGATCCAGCCGCATTCCACCGCCATGAGGCCGAAATTCCCGAAGGCCACGAAGTTGCCCCGGGAGGCCTTGCCCCGCCGGCGGCCTCGCATTACCTTCCGATGTTTTACCCGTTTTGGACTAAGCATGTTATTTCCCTTGACCACCCCCCTTTGCAAAGGGGGGTTAGGGGGGATTTTATCAGCCTCTCAAATCCCCCTAAATCCCCCTTTACGAAAGGGGGACTTTAAATTTGACCTTGCAATCAGATTAGAAGGGCATGCCTTCTTCGGCGCTCAGGACCTCGCCATGGAAGATCCACGTCTTCACCCCGATGATCCCGTAGGTAGTCTTGGCTTCGGCGAACCCGTAATCAATCAAAGCCCGCAGGGTATGCAGCGGCACCCGGCCTTCCCGGTACGTTTCCTGCCGGGCGATTTCCGCCCCGGCCAGCCGGCCCTTGCAGCGGATCTTGATGCCCTTGGCTCCGAACTTTAGGGCCTGGCCCACCGACTTCTTCATGGCCCGGCGGAAGGACACCCGGCGCTCCAGCTGCTGGGCGATATTTTCCGCCACCAGCTGGGCGTTGATCTCGGGTTTGCGCACCTCGTGCACGTCGATAACGAGTTCCCGGCCCACCAGTTTTTCCAGCCGGCGACGCAAGTCCTCTATTTTCTTGCCCTTCTGGCCGATAACCATGCCCGGCCGGGAAGTATGGATTTTGATGGTCAGCTTGTTGGCCGCCCGTTTGATATCCAATCCGGCAACCCCCGACCCCTTGAGTTCCTTGTCGACCTTGATGAAATCGCGAATCCTGCGGTCTTCCAGCACCAGGGATGCGTAATCCTTCCGGGCGAACCAAACGGAATCCCATTTGCGATAGCTCCCCAGACGGAAACCGATGGGGTGAACTTTCTGGCCCAATCCATGCCTCCTTATCTACTGATCATTTCCCGGGCCCTTCCTTCAGGACCACGGTGATGTGGCTGCTCCGTTTGAGGATGCGGTTGACCCGTCCCATGGCCCGCGCTTGGAAGCGCTTGAGGGAGGGGCCCCCATCCACCTGGACGCCTTTGATTACCAGGGTATCCACGTCGATCTGGGGCCGCTGCTCGGCATTGGCCACTGCGGACATAACTACCTTGCGCACCAACCGCGCCCCCCGCTGCGGCATGAACTGGAGCATGGCCAGGGCCTCTTCCACCTTCTTGCCGGGGAGGGTCCGGGCCACCAGCCGCAGCTTGGTGGGCGAGATGCGCAGATATTTGGCGCTTGCCTTGATTTCCATGGCTACTTCTTACCCATCTTGGTTTTGCGGTCCCCGGCGTGGCCCCCGAAGTGCCGGGTGGGGGAAAATTCCCCTAACTTGTGCCCCACCATGTTTTCGGTGACGTATACCGGTATGAACTTCCTGCCGTTATGGACCGCCAGGGTTAATCCGATGAATTCCGGAGTGATGGTGGACCGCCGCGACCAGGTCTTGATCACCCGGCGATCCTGGCTCTCCCGGGCCTTATACACCTTGGCCTGGAGGCTGTCCTGCACATAGGGTCCCTTTTTTAGTGAACGGGCCACGATCTCCCTCTCTACTTCTTGGACCGGTGTTTGACGATATACCGGTCGCTGGCTTTGGGCTTTCTGGTCTTATATCCCTTGGTGGGCACCCCCCAAGGCGTACACGGGTGACGGCCACCCGAAGACTTGCCTTCGCCGCCGCCCATGGGGTGGTCCACCGGGTTCATCACTACCCCCCGGACATGGGGCCGCTTGCCAACCCAGCGTTTCCGCCCGGCCTTGCCCAGGCAGACGTTTTCCTGCTCCACGTTGCTGAGCTGCCCGATGGTGGCCCGGCAGTCCACCGGTACCATCCGCACCTCTCCCGACGGGAGCTTCAGGTGGGCCTGCTTGCCTTCCTTGGCCATCAACTGCGCGGCTGAACCCGCGGCCCGGGCCAGTTGGCCGCCCTTCCCCGGCTTCATTTCCACGTTGTGCACCAGGGTGCCGGTGGGAATGTTCGAGAGGGGCAGCGTGTTGCCCGGTTTGATGTCCGCATTGGGGCTGGAAACCACCATATCCCCCACCCGCAGACCAAGGGGCGCCAGGATGTACCGCTTCTCCCCGTCCACATAATGGAGCAGCGCAATGCGGGTCGTGCGGTTGGGATCGTATTCGATGGTGGCCACCTTGGCCGGAACCTCCAGCTTGTTGCGCTTGAAATCGATGAGCCGGTAACGCCGCTTGTGTCCCCCACCCCGGTAGCGGATGGTGATCCGGCCGTGACAGTTCCGACCCCCCGTCTTTTTCAGGGGTCTGACCAGGCTCTTTTCCGGCTCGCTCCGGGTGATCTCGGCAAAATCCGTCGCCGTCTGGAACCGCCGCCCCGGAGAGGTGGGTTTTCGGGAAATCAAAGCCATGACTAGTTATCCTTACAATAAGTTCTCAGATGCATGTCGTTGCGGCCGTGCGGCCGGGCAGTCCGAGGTCTGGCGCCAACCTGACCCCTGAGTGCGGCTTAGAGCGCTTCGAAACCGGAGATCTTTTCTCCGGGGGCCAGGGTGACCACCGCCTTCTTCCAGTCGGGGCGCACCCCCTGGGTCTTGCCCAGCTTCTTTTTCTTGCCCTTGAAGTGGATAGTGTTCACCCCCAGGACCTTGACCTTGAAAATGTCTTCAATGGCCTTCCGGATCTCGATCTTATTGGCCTTGACCGCCACCCGGAAGGTCAGCTTGTTGGCCGCCTCCCTAAGGGCGTGGGTCTTTTCCGTGATGATCGGCCCCTTGATTAAATAATGGTACGCCTTCATTTGGCCAACCTCGCTTCGATCGCATCCAGCGCCGGGGAAAACAACACCAGGTGCTCGTATTTGAGGATGTCGTAAACGTTCAAGCCCATGGGAAGCATCACCTGGACCCCCGGGACATTCCGGGCCGATAATTCCAGGGCCCGGTTTTCTTCCGGGGTGATGAACAACGTCTTGTTCAGGTGAAAGGTCTCCATGACCTTCACAAAATCTTTGGTCTTGGGCGTCGCGTGGGGATAAGCGTCCAGCACCAACAGTTGCCCGCTGGCCAGCTTGCTGGACAACGCCATCTTCAAGGCCAGGCGCCGCACCTGCTTAGGCAGTGCGTAGGCATAGCTCCGAGGTCTGGGCCCGAACGTGGTGCCGCCGCCCCGCCAAATGGGAGACCGGCTGCTGCCCACCCGGGCCCGGCCGGTGCCTTTCTGGCGCCAGGGTTTGCGCCCGCCGCCCCGCACTTCGCCCCGGGTCTTGGTACAAGCGGCGCCGGACCGGCGGCAGGCCCGCTGCCAGGTCACCACTTCGTGGAGCACGTGCCCCTTTACCTCTACCCCAAAGATCTCGTCTTTGAGGTCCAGCTCCCCGACTTTTTCTCTGGCAATATTATAGATATCCACTGTCGGCATACGGTTACCCGGCCTTCTGGATGAGCACCAGGCCTTGGCGCGGGCCGGGGACGGCCCCTCTCAGCACCAGGAGGTTCTCTTCGGGGCGCACATCCACCACTTCCAAATTCTTCATAGTAACCCGGGCATTCCCCATCTGGCCCGGCATCTTCTTGCCTCTGACCACCCGGGAGGGGTAGGCGCTGCAGCCGATGGACCCGGGCGCCCGGTGGGACATGGAACCGTGACCCATGGGACCCCGGTGGAAGTTCCACCGCTTGATGGTGCCGGCAAACCCCTTGCCCTTGCTGGTGCCGATGACGTCCACCCGGTCGCCGATCTCGAATTGCTCCACGGTGATCTCCTGGCCCGCCTCAAAGCCAATGGCTTCGTCCACCCGGAATTCCCGGAGACATTTAAAACCGCTCTTGGCGCCGTGCTTTTCGAAGTGCCCTTTTTCCGGCTTGTTGCACTTGGCCAAGGCCCGCCGGTCAAAACCCACCTGCAGGGCCTCGTACCCGTCTTTGGCCGCGGTCTTTATCTGGACCACAAAGCACGGACCGGCTTCGATAACCGTGACCGGCACTGCCAGCCCGTCGTTGTCGAAGATCCGGGTCATACCCAATTTCTTGCCGATTAAGCCCCCAGGCATTGGTTGCTCCCTTTGGTCGCGGTTTTTAGTTTTTGGTTTTTCGTTTTTGGTTGTGCAGCAATGGCTCGCCTGCTTTCCCCAAAACCGAAACTAAAAAACTAAAAACTTAAAACTATACTTTAATTTCTACGTCCACCCCGGCTGCCAGGTCCAACTTGCTGATGGCGTCCATGGTCTGCTGGGTCGGCTCCAGGATGTCCATCAGCCGCTTGTAGGTGCGGATTTCGAACTGCTCCCGGGACTTCTTGTCAATGTGGGGCGAGCGCAGCACGGTGTATTTGTTGATCTCCGTGGGCAGCGGTATGGGTCCCGCCACCCGGGCGCCGGTGCTCCGGGCCGTCTCCACGATCTCCAGCACCGATTTGTCCAGCAACTTGTAGTCGTAAGACCGCAAGCGAATGCGAATCTTGGGCGTTATCATGTTTTGACCTTATTCCAAATTTTCACAGTGGCACAGGCCTCTGGCCTTTGGTCCTTATAAAGACTATTCCAAAATCTCGCTCACCACGCCGGCGCCCACAGTGCGGCCGCCTTCCCGGATGGCGAAACGGAGTTCTTTTTCCAGGGCCACCGGGGTGATCAAGGTCACCTCCATGGCCACGTTGTCCCCG
>VGSJ01000120.1 GCA_016875015.1 Deltaproteobacteria bacterium
TCGCCAACGTCAAGTGCCAGAAAGTCCCCCAGCCCACCGGCCTCAACCAGGAATTGTTGGCCGCCGCCCAGGTTAAATTGCCGGACACCCTGCCCCTGAGGAAAACCCATGCAGCCACCAGAAAAAAACTGTCAATGAAATAGTATATATTTGTATTTCAACAGGTTATAGGATATTTTTAATCACCTTAAAATGGAACATCCGCTGAAACTCAATTCCCGGTATTGGCGACGGGTTCAGGGCGGCGCCCACTCCCCTGGGGCGCCCGCATTTTCTTCCTTAACAGGTTAGATAAACCCCGACACGATATGTTAGGAATTAATCTGGTCTGGAGATCGATCTCAGAGAGGGGACCATATCTTCAGGTCTTGACAAAAATCCAGACCCTCCGTCGGCGAGTGTCCCCGGATGGGTAACTATCCATTATTTCAGGCAAATTGTCCGCAGAACTTGGCAGGTCAGGGGGGTGACCATCTTGCTCAAGAAGGTTTATCGTGGAGGGAGATAGTGATGGGGGAACCCGGGGTCACGTCCGGAGCGCCAGATCCTCCACCAGGCGGTCGGCGAAGGCCAGGATGAAGTCCCGCTGCTGGCGGGTGGCGTAGCCGATGCAGGCGCAGCGCATGGTCTCACGGCTCCGGATGAGGAATTCGAAACGCACGAAGTTGTCCCCCAGTTCCACCGCGAACCGGAACGGCCGGCAGTCCAGGTGGGAGAACTGTTCCGGGCTCAGCAAATCCTCTGGTAAATCCACCCACCAGATGTCTTCCAGACGTGCGGCCGCGGCGTGTTGGTTGAGATACTCCCGGACCCGGGGGATATCGATCCGGGCGATTTCATCCACATGGTATTGTCTCATAGAGCCTTTCCCAAGAAGCCTATCGGCCAGAGGTCTATAAGCCCGGCGGGGGGCGCGGCTGCCGCCATCTAGGTGCATCGCCGCCGCAAAGCCTCAGTGCCTGGCTGACTGCTGATAGCTACTGGTCCGCCGCCGGATTGGGCCGCCCGCCGCCCCGGGCCGCGTCCACCATGGCGAAGCCCCATACGGCCATGAGCAGGCCGAAGGGGATCCAGAACAGCGGGTGCGAGATGGTATCGCTGAGCAGGATTTTGACCAGTTCCCAGGTCAGGGGGCGGGGGTAGAAAACCGCCAGGTATTCCTGGGAAAAAAGCGCCATTCCCACCAGCAGGACCACGCCCAACAGGAGATTGGTCCCCAGCACCAGGGCGACCCCTTTTTTGCGGTCCTGATTATAGAGTTGCCCCAACCCGGGAAAAACGAAAGCCGAAAGCAGAAAAGCCTTGATCCCTTGCCGCATGTTTCATTTTACCCCAAAGGATCGCCTCCGGTCAAGGCGGCCGGGGTCCCCTGGTCTTATTGATTCCTTGCCGGGATGGGATGTGATAATATAAAAAGATTGTGTTTCGGAGGCCGCTGGATGAATTATAAAGAAACCCTCAACCTGCCCCGCACCGATTTTCCCATGAAAGCCGATCTGCCCCGGCGGGAGCCGCTGTTCCTGAAACGCTGGGCCGAAATTGACCTGTACGGCAAGATCAGGGCGCAAAGTCAGGGGCGCCCCAAGTTTGTCCTGCACGACGGCCCCCCCTATGCCAATGGGCACATTCACCTGGGGCACGCCTTAAACAAGATCCTCAAGGATATCATCGTCAAGTCCCGCCAGATGACGGGCTACGACAGCCCCTACGTGCCAGGCTGGGATTGCCACGGCCTGCCCATTGAGCACCAGGTGGGCAAGGAACTGAAGGCCAAAGGCGCGAGCCTGTCCAAGGTGGAGATTCGCCAACGCTGCCGGGCCTACGCTGAAAAGTTCATCGACATCCAGCGCCAGGAATTTAAGCGTTTAGGGGTGCTGGGCAACTGGGACCACCCCTACCTCACCATGCGTAACGCCTACGTGGCTGAAATTCTGGAGGAATACGGCCAGCTTTATTTCAGCGGCGCCATGCACCGGAGCAAAAAGCCCATCCACTGGTGCGCCACCTGCCGCACCGCCCTGGCCGAAGCCGAGGTGGAATACGAGGAGCACCGCACCCCGACCATTTTCGTCAAGTTTTCTCTGGCTAAAGCGCCGGAGCAGGCGCCGCAGTTAGGCACTTATGAGAAATATGAAAATATCTCACTGGTGATCTGGACTACCACGCCTTGGACCTTGCCGGCCAATTTGGCCATCGCGGTGCACCCGGACATTGAATATGTCGGGATGGATGTGGGTGGGGAGGTCCTGGTGGTGGCCGCGGACCTGGCCGCGGGGCTGTTGAGCGCCTGGGGGCTCAAGGGGGCGGAGGTACTCAGGGTCAAGGGACGCGCCCTGGAGGGCGCCGTCTGCCGCCACCCCTGGCTGGAACGGGACTCCCAGGTCATCCTGGCGAACTACGTCACCCTGGAGGCGGGCACCGGGCTGGTGCACATCGCCCCGGGGCACGGCCAGGAGGACTACGACAGCGGCCGCCGATACAATCTGCCGCCCTACTCGCCGGTGGACGACGGCGGCAAGTTTACCCGGGAAGTCCCGGAGTTCGCCGGACAGAAGGTCTGGGCCGCCAACGCCGGGATCATCGAACTCCTCGAACAGCGCGGCCAACTCCTGGCGGCGGCAGACACCACTCACAGCTACCCCCACTGCTGGCGCTGCAAGCAGCCCATCATCTTTAGGGCCACGGAGCAGTGGTTCATCTCCATGGAGGCCAACGATCTGCGCCAGAAGGCCCTGGCGGCCATCGACCGGGTCGCCTGGATTCCCCGCTGGGGCCGGGAGCGCATCTACCAGATGGTGGAGCGGCGCCCGGACTGGTGCATCTCCCGCCAGCGGGCCTGGGGCGTGCCCATCGTGGCCTTTCACTGCCGGGAGTGCGGCGCGGTGCTCCTCACCCCGGAGATTCTTCAGGGGATCATCCAGCGGGTGCGCACCGAAGGGGCGGATTTCTGGTTCGACAACCCGGCGGCGGACCTGCTGCCCCCGGGGACCGTGTGCGCCTGCGGCGCCTCCGACTTCAAGAATGAGACGGACATCCTGGATGTCTGGTTCGATTCCGGGGTAAGTTGGGCCGCGGTGGTGGAACCCGACCCGGACCTGGCGCTGCCCGCCGACCTCTACCTGGAGGGCTCGGACCAGCACCGGGGCTGGTTTCACTCGAGCCTTCTGATCTGCGTGGGCACTCGGGGGCAGGCCCCCTATAAAGGGGTGCTGACCCACGGCTTCGTGGTGGACGGCGACGGGCGCAAGATGTCCAAGTCCCTGGGCAACGTCATCGCCCCCCAGGAAGTCATGGACAAATACGGCGCCGAGATCCTGAGGCTGTGGGTGGCGTCGGAGGACTACCGGGACGACGTGAGGCTGTCGCCGGACATCCTGAAGCAGTTGGCCGACGCCTACCGGCGCTTCCGCAACACCGCCCGCTTTATGCTGGGGAACCTCTATGACTTCGACCCCGAGAGCCACTGGCTGGAGCCGGGCAAACGTGAAGAACTGGACCGCCTGGCCCTGTCCTGGCTGGCCCAGTTGCTGGCCCGGGTCAAACGGGCATACGAGGATTACGAATTCCACCAGGCCTTCCACCGCCTGCATCAGTTCTGCGCGGTGGAGCTTAGCGCCATCTATCTGGACATCCTGAAGGACCGCCTTTACGTATCGAAAGCTGATTCCAGGGGACGCCGCAGCGCCCAGAGCACTTTACAAGACCTGCTCCAGGGCCTCACCCTGGCCATGGCCCCCATCCTCTCTTTTACCGCGGATGAAGTCTGGGAGCATGTTCCCGGGGCCGGGCGTCTTGACAGCGTGCACCTGGGGGCCTTGCCCCCGCCGCCCCCGGGTTTTCCCGATGAGGCGTTGCTGGCCAAGTACGACTTCTTGCTCAAGGTGCGGGGTGAAATCAACCGCGGCCTGGAGGAGGCCCGGAAGGAAAAGCGCCTGGCCACGGCCCAGGAGGCCGCGGTAATTTTGGGGACCATGGATGCCCAACTTTATGCTAAGCTAAAAGCCCAGGTGGCGGAGCTCAAAACCTTGGCCCAGGCGGCGGAACTCGGGGTGGAATCCCAACCCCGGGGGGGCCAGGAATCTCAAGGGATTCCGGGGCTGTATATCACCATTGAGCCGGCGGCCGGGGAAAAATGTGTCCGATGCTGGTTCCGTTATCCAGGGGTAGGGGAAGACCCCCGGCATCCCCTGGCGTGCGCCCGCTGCCGTCAGGTCCTGGAGGGATAAGACCCTGTTCGCGTTAACATGCACCAAACTCCATCTGTACCTCATGGCAATTTTGAGCTATTTTAACGAAAAACCAAAAACCAAAAACCAAAAACGGTGCGCGACGTGCCCCGCAAGTTAGCTATCTTCATGCCAATCCTGGCGTTGGGATTGCCCCTGGATCAGGTGACCAAAGTGCTGGTGCAGCTCAAGCTGCCCCTGGGAAGCCAGGCGCCCCTTATCCCGGGCCTTCTCAACCTGGTGCACGTCCGCAACAAGGGTGCGGCCTTCGGCCTGTTGTCCGACTGGTCGGCGCAATTCGCCTGGCTGTTCTTTGTGGCCACCACCGCGCTGGTGCTGGTAGTTTTGGGCTACCTGTTGTGGCGGCTGCCCGATGGCCACTGGCCGGCGGCCCTGGGTTACAGCCTGGTCCTGACCGGGGCCCTGGGCAACCTCATTGACCGGGTCCGCCTGGGAGAAGTGGTGGATTTTATCGATGTGTATTGGGGACGCTACCACTGGCCGGCTTTCAACGTGGCCGACAGCCTGGTGTGTATAGGGACGGCAATCCTGGTGTGGGTCATTATCCGAGACGAGAAAACCGCTGATGCATCCAATCCTGTTTGAAATCGGGCCGATCAAGATTTTTACCTATGGCTTCCTCCTGGCCCTGGGCTTTTTGAGCGCCATCTTCGTGGCCGGCCGGGAAGCCAGGCGCCTGGGCATACCCCCCGGGAAATTTTTCGACCTCTGTTTCTATATTATCCTGGCGGCCCTGATAGGCTCTCGCCTGCTTTACGTTTTGCTGGAGTTGCGCACCTTCCTGGCCCACCCCTTGAAAATCTTTGCCCTGTGGGAAGGGGGCCTGGTATTCCACGGCGGCGCCATCCTGGCCTTCCTGGTGGCGGTCTTTTACATCCGCGTCCATGGCCTGCCCTGGCGCGCCACCCTGGACGCCCTGGGCGTAGGCCTGCCTCTGGGGCAATTTTTCGGCCGCCTCGGCTGTTTTATGGCTGGGTGTTGCTGGGGCTCCCCTGCCGACCTGCCCTGGGCCGTGGTCTTTAGCAACCCCGACTCCCTCTGTCCCCTGCGGACACCCTTGCATCCCGCCCAGCTTTACGAGGCCTTCCTGGCCCTGGGGGTCTTCGGGTTCCTTTATTGGTTTAGGACCCACAAGCGCTTTGACGGCCAGGTGATTCTGATGTACTTCTGCCTGGCCGGCCTGGTGCGCTTTGTGGTGGAGTTTTTCCGGAGCCCCCTGGATTACCGGGGCCCGGTGCTGTTCGGCTGGATGCCCCTGACCCAGCTCCTGGCCCTGGGCCTGTTCCTGGTCGCCGGCGGCCTGCTGCTTTTCTGGAGCTGGCGGGCCCGGCCCCAGACCCAGGGGCAGTCTTAGCGGGGATTTCAGTTTTCGGTTTTCGGTTTATAGCGTTTGCCAAAAGTTCTTTCCTATTATCCCCTCTCCCCCCAACGGGGGGAGAGGGTCAGGGTGAGGGGGGGTAAGAAAAAACTTTTGGCAACGAGTATAAGTAAGTATGCGCGGGGTTATGGAGCGTACCCATGGCGGGCTCGGAGCCATGCCTTACCAACTTTTGCCTGGTTTAGGGTGTCCAAAAGGGTATGAAGAATTTTTGTCTGGCCGCTTGGGATCTTGAACCTGGTTGCGAGGGACCCCGAGGGGGTGACCATTGCACGCACGCCGCTGGCTGACCGCCCTGATCGTCCTGCCGTTGTTGTTGGCGGTGCTTTTTTGGGGCGGGCAGGTCTTGTTTGTCCTGCTGCTCCTGGTGGTGAACGGGCTGGCGCAGTGGGAGTTCTTGGGCATGTTCGGCCCCGATGCCGACGCCTTCCGCCGTCTGAAAACCATTATCCTGGGATCGGTGCTGCTCCTGAGTTTCTGCACCGCCCAGCGGGCCACCACCCTGTGCAACCCAACCGGCCCCCTCTTGGTGCTGGTGGGGATTCTCTTTGTCCTCTTCCTCTTCTACCTCATCGCCTACAGCCACATTCCCGACCTGAGCCGGGATTTAATGGTCAATGTCCTGGCCCTCCTCTATATCCCCCTGCTCCTGGGACACTTCGTCTGGCTGCGCTACCTGAGCGACGGCCAGTGGTGGATCTTCTGGCTCCTGATGGTGATCATGGCCGGGGATACCGGGGCGTTCTACGCCGGTCGGACCTGGGGCAAGACCAAGCTCTATCCCGAAGTGAGCCCGGGGAAGACCTGGGCCGGGGTGTGGGGGGGCACGGCCGCCGCCGTGATCGCCGGCCTTGCCCTGGGCCGGTGGGCCCTGCCCGGCATGAGCCTGGCGGGCCTGGCCGGGCTGGCCTTGCTCCTGGCCGTGGTGGGGCTCTTGGGGGACCTGTTCGAGTCCATGCTCAAGCGCCAGGTCCAGGTCAAAGACGCCTCGGAACTCCTCCCGGGCCACGGCGGCATGCTGGACCGCCTGGACAGCCTGCTCTTCGCCGCCCCCCTGGTGGTTTACGTGCGTCTGTTTCTGATCGGCTAGCCGGAATCAGGCGAGCAGCGCCGGGGCTTTTGGATCATAGGCCCCTGACCCCCGCCCTCTGATACCAACGAGCAATCACACAGCTATTTTCTGTCATTCTAAGCGCAGCGAAGAATCTCTCTTTTAAAGCGATTGCCAAAAGTTTTTTCCGATAGCGGAATCATTCTAATCCCCCCTAACCCCCCTTTTTTAAAGGGGGGCAGGGGGGATTATAACGGATGTTCCAGACCCAAAATCATATAACAGATTGAATATAATTGATATATTGTGTTTTTTGGTAAAATATGTAGCCACTAATCTAATAGATGAATTAGATAAAAAGCTTGACATTCAAATTAGTTTAAAATAGTATCGTACTCACTATGTATATCGATGCCGCTTATTCCACCCAGGGGAGCAAGACCTATCGCCGATATTTGCTGCGGGAATCATACC
>VGSJ01000121.1 GCA_016875015.1 Deltaproteobacteria bacterium
TTGCAGCTCAACCTGTTTCGTACCTGCTCCTTGCAGGAACTTTTTAATCCGCCAGGCCCGGTTCCGGATAATATGAATGTTAATAATCAGTTAACCTTGGCTTGGGCCTAGCCGGACAGAAATGATGCTGAGTAATAATTCGGGCGGCACGCTGGCCAACTACGGCACCCTGACCAATATTTCATCCGGCACGCTGGCCAACAATTCCGACGCCACGCTGAACAATAATTCAGGCGGCACGCTGACCAATTTCGGCTGGCTGAATTCAAGCGGCACGCTGAATAATAATTCGGGTGGCACGCTGGACAACAATTCCGGCGCCACGCTGACCAACAATTCCGGCGGCACGCTGACCAATTACGGCACGCTAACCACTTCCGGCACCCTGAACAACTCCGGCACGTTGAACAACGGCGCGCCGGACAACTACATGAGCGTCATGCTGACCAACAATGGCAGGCTGTACAACACCGGGACGCTGTACAATTACGCCGCGGTTCGTGGCAGCGGCACGATATACAACTCCGGCACCACGTATAATTATATGGATCTTGGTGGGGGAGGGTCTTATGTTCAGACTGCCGGCCTGACTGTCACCACCGGCAGAATGGGCTGGTACACGATCACCATCGACGGCGCCTTCAACCTCAGCAGTACCGTTTTGGGTACCGGTCGCCTGGTGGCGGGGCGCCAAGAAGTCATCGGCGCTTCCGGCACCGGCACCTTCAACCAGTTCGGCGACAACAGCTACAACAGTACCAAAGATCTAGTCTTGGGCAACAATAATGGCAGCGTCGGCACCTATAACCTGAATGCCGGCACCTTGTACAATACTAACATCGAACTTTTTCATTCCACTCTTAACGTGGGCGTGAATGGTACGGGTAACTTTAACCAGTATAGCGGCACTGTCTTGAGCGATACCGTGAAAATAGGCGTGGGCTCAGGCGGACAAGGCACCTTCACCCAGAGCGGCGGCGGCCATACGGTGAGCCTCAATCTCTACGTGGGTTATGGGGCGGGCAGCGTCGGCACCTATAACCTGAATGCCGGCACCCTGACCAATACTGCCGATAACCTGATTGGTACTTATTTTGAAAATTATCCTACCACTGTTAACGTGGGTGTGAACGGTACGGGTTACCTTAACCAGAATGGCGGCACTCTCTCGGGTAATACCGTGAACATCGGCACCAACCCCGCCGGCAGCGGCACCTACACCATGAACCAGGGGAGCCTGACGACCAAGGACCTGACGGTGGGCAGCAGCGGCGCCGGCGCGGTTACCGGCACCCTGGCCATTACCAATGCCGCGGCCCAGGTTTCCGTGGGCGGCAACTTAACCATCAACGAACGGGGCCTGCTCAACGCCGCGCCCGGGGTCACCATCAACATGACCGGAGCCAATTTCTACGACTATAAGCCCAACGATGACCTAAGCAATCTAAGGCTGTTCTTTTCCAATGCCACGGCGTCAGACACTCTGGGCTTCGCCGGCACGCTCAGGCTGGGTACGTTGGAGTTGACGGGGGGCACGGAGATGGAACACCTCACCCTGGCCCTCGAAAATCTTTTGACCACTCCGAGCCCCATGACCCTGTATGTCGGCAACCTGATTCTCGGGGACTACGCCACTCTGGATTTGAATGGTCTCAATCTGTGTTTCCTGCACGAAACCCGGGGGACGGGGGTCTCCTTCCTTGATGGCACCCCTCAACAGGTGGTGCCCCTTCCCCCCAGCGCCTGGCTGTTCCTGAGCGGCCTGGTGGGATTGGGGCTTCTGGGAAGGAGAAAGAAGGGAAAGACCAGCTAATCGCTGGGAAAATCTGCGGCACCCAAGGCAGGGTCAACCATGGCCCTGCCTGTTTCTTTGGTGCTCTAACAGATTCCGCCTGTCGGGGTCGAAACTGCGGATCACTGCCCTCTATCCGCAACTTAAATAATAAAATTAGGTAGTTGAGATGCTTTTCATATATGGAATTTATATCCTCCCAGATTGTAAACTTTCCCACACAATGTCAGATTTAATCTGATCTCCATCAAACGACATGGATTGACATGTCGAACTCACGGTAAATAAGCCCCTCCTGGCTCGGCTGAAAACACAACATCTCACAGAGCCAGGTGTCCCGGGATACTTGGCGCTTTTTCGAGATGGCGTCCTCGATGCTGTAAAAGCCGTCGGCGTGCCGGCCCTTGCCCTGGCAGTCCTCCCAGAGCTCGCAGTCATCGCAAACCCGCCACTCCGGGCATTTCTCCATGACGTCGAAAATGCACCACTTATAGACCTTGTAGCCGCTTCGGGCCGCTTTGCAGATGACCTGGTCCATCAAGCCATAGCTCCGGTGCATAGTGCTGAATATCTGGACGCTAGCCTTAATGCCCCGTTTGGTTTGGGGCACCAGCAGAGCTGCCTCGTAAATATTCGGGTCCATTTCGTCAACTTCGTCCAGCTTGATTTTCTGGGGGTGGGCGCCGCGGACGCTCTTGGATGAGGCGGTCAGGATTTGAATGTTGCTCTGGTTGTTCAAGACCGTCCGGTGGGCCAACATTTCACCGCGCAGCAGATGCCGGAAGTCCTCGGTTACCATCCCCCAGCCGTCCCCCTCTCCGGTCAGGTGCTCGTACATGCGTTTGCTTTGCTCCTGAGAGCCGCCCAGGATCTTTGTGGCGCAACCGATCTTAAAGACCGTATCCAGCCAGGTGGACAAGGCCCCCAAGAGGGTCTTGCCGCCGCCCCGGTTGGCCCAGCAAACCGAGTCCCGGGCCTCCTCGAAGAAGCTGTCCACGATGTATTCGGCCGGCGGGGTGTGCTCGGGGCAGACCTGGGCCCGGGGCACCCGGAGTTTCCAGTAGGCCTCGATGAAATCCAGCAGCTCGTCGGCGTCCACGAATCCATGCTGGACGTGGTACGACAGAAGCTCTCGCTTGATGATCGCTGGGTCAAAATCAACTGTCAGGGCTTTCATACGAGCCCTCCGCTTAGCAACCAGTATGCCAAGGTGCGTAAATGAGACAAAAAAGGGGTCCGGCTACACGCACCAACTATGGGGAAAATACTGGCATTCTGGAAGGCGGTGTAATTGGGAAGGTGGGTTCGTGTTCGTTGAATTACCGGGCTTAGACGACCCTGGGAAATATAGGAATGATGTGTGTTTACTCGTTTACCTGATTTGTGGAGCCACGTGGTGGAGGAAGTGGGGTCTATGGCCCTAAAAGTGGGGAATTGCCATTCTATACAGGGGGCAAGTGGGGAAATGACGTTTATGTAAGTTTTATTATCCATTTTTGTAAGATTGAGAAAAATCAATCCCCATCATTTTTTTCGCTTACTTCGTTGATCAATTTGATGACGCCGTAGAGCGCCTGCCGGACTGCCGGGATCTGCATGGGTATGTTGGTGATTTTTACTTCCTCTGCAACCTTGATCATCAGCCCGGACTCTTGCTGAAGCCGCTTGATCTCTTTCCGGGCACCCAGGGCCGTGTTCAAATAAGCCACGGCTACGGTGCTGTTTGGGTTGGCCTTGGCGAATTTTTCCAGGGCCATCCGCTCCATTTCCTCGAAAGCCGCCAGGTTTTCGCCGATCCGAGTTTTGGAATCATTGGCGTCGACAAGGAGGCTCCAGAGATTCTCGGCTCGGGTGAGCAAAGTATAGACATAGCGCTTTTTGCAATTCAGATATAAGGCGATTTGGGAGATGGTCCTGTTCCGGCGGCGCAACGACATCGCCAGCATAGCCTTCTCGTTCACTTCGCGTTCTGTGGCCATTTCCTCACATCCTTACTCCTCATTTTGGCAATCTCAGGGCACCGTCATGCTGCTGCTCAGCCCACAACGGCACCCATTTTCCTCTTTTTTTATACCCCTAGGGTGTTTGCTTGTGGACATGGTCATGCTCCTGCCCACCTTATAAAGAAGTCCCGGGGCGCATCCAGCGAATGATGTGGTACCGTCCCCGGACTGTGTTCTTTGTAGCCCTGCATCTCCTGAAACAGCCGTTTCGGGCATTGCTTGGAGAAGCTTGGCCCGGAGGCCACTTGGCCAGAAGTACCGCCTTGAGCCAGTGCTTGACCAGTCCCTGGGCCTTCTCCACCCGGCCCGGATCTCCCCAGATTTCAACTCCGAACACCTGGGAATAGGGCTGCAAGGCCTCGGGCTTAGGAGAGTCGTCCAGCCGCTGGTGAGCTGGCCATATCTCCGGGCCTGGTGAATGGCCGGGGTCTGGGGTCATTTTTTCAACTCTCCCGATTTAACCCCAAACTCGGCCATAAGCGTCCCGGCCGCCGCTTTCTTTAAGATGCTTTCGGCCAAGTGGTGCAGCGTGCCGTCTGGCAGGATGACGCCGTTACCCACCAAAACCGCCCAGCCTTCCAGGACCTGGATAGGGTCTGCCTGAGCCAGTTCACCCCACCCCTGGAAGTCTATCCTGGTTTTCTGCCAGAGGGCTTCCAGGTCAACCTCCTCGCCTGGAGGCGGGGGGGCAGGGAGTTGTCGCTTCACCTTGGGCCAGGCCGCAGCCAGACGAAGGAGAATGGGGTCCCGGACCATGAGGGCCGCGCCGTGGTAATTCTCGGCGGCCCGGTGGACCAGCAGAGCGTCTTGAAAACTCATGATTCCTCCACAAACGCATCGGCTACCCAATAGCGGATGCCGAATGCCATTGCTTCCCCGAACCTAGCACACTCATCAATGCCTATGTTGGGCTCTACCCGGAAAGCACCGTGTTGCGGGCTGCGGTCCTCTTCCAACTCCGGGCCACCGCCAGGAGCAGGAACTTTTGACGCCGACGTTCAGATTCGGTCATGGTTACTTCTGCAAAGACGTAAAATAGCCAAGGTTCGTCAACACCTACGTTCCGGTCCCATCCTTCTTTCCGGGTATTTTGCCATCATACAGGAAGGCCTGAGCCGTCCGCTCATGTACTCCCAGAAATGTAGCGATGGCCTTGATTCCCCGGTAAAATTCCATGTGCACATATATGATTGCCGGGGTGGCTTGGGGTTCCACATGTGGCATTTCAGGCTCCCGGTGCAGTCCCCTGGTTAGATTCGCATGACACGATCCCTACTTCCCATCGCGGAATCTCCGCATACCATTGCTCCGCATGGAGACCGACGATTTGCTTGGCGTCCTTCCAGAAAACCCCGTTGGCGCAATCGGAAAAGGGTTCTGGGTCTTCTTGTTTTTTTGGGGTGGTGGCGAAGGGGCAGGGCCAATTAACTCCGCAACAAACGCCTTGACCTGCTGATAGGTGACAACCTTGCCATCCGCGGTTCTCACAGCTTCCTTCCATACCTCACATTGCTGCTCGGGGTTAAGGATGGTCAGAGGGCGGATTTGGTATTCGGAAGTTGGCAGGAATTCACAAGGGTGCAGAGTGGTGCCGTGCGGCATCACATTGCAATCTTGCATTAAATTGACCGCCACCTGGGACCCGGTTATCAACCTGGCTGCATGAGCCTTGCCCATTCCCTACCTATCCGCCCAATAATCCTTGAAGTTTTTGAATCCTCGCCGGCAGAGTCTCCTTTTTGGGATCATCTTCTTTGCGCTTCGCCCTCATTTCACCCCCCACCATAAACCCGTTGCCGCGCCCGGGCCGCGGCTTCCAAGACGGGCACGTTGATGTCAAGATAATCGAAAACCGTAGCCTTCACCTTCCCCGGCGCCGGCCGGAGCACCCGTCCCAGGTACTGGATGAGCCGCCCGTTGAAGTTGATGGGCGTCGCCAGGAAGAGGGTGGAGAGTTCACGGCAATCAAAGCCCTCGCCTATTAACTGGCCGGTGGCCACCAACACCTTGACCTGTCCGTCGTTCAGGGCCTCCACGACCTTGCGCCGGTCCGCCGCCGGCAAGTCACCGGTAAGCATCGCCGCGGTGACCCCCTGGGCCGCCAGGAGCTCCACCAGCGTTCGGCAATGGGCCACCCGATCAGAAAGTACCAGACACACGCCCGGTGCGGCGCCTTGGGTTTCCTGGGCCACGTCCGCGGCTATCCAGGCATTTCGCGACGCGTCCCTGGTTAACTCACTCAACATCTGAGAGTATTCTGTGCTTGGATCATAGGTGGGCTCAAATGACGTCTCCCTCCATATCACATCGGCTTGCAGCATGTGGCCGGTTTCCACCAAAGCAGCCCCGTCAACCTGATGAACCAAGTCGCCCAAGTGCCACCAAATCAATCGGCTCAAGCCATCTCTCCTAAAAGGTGTCGCCGAAAGCCCCAACATGTATTTCGAGTCAAAGACGCTCACAGCTTCAGAGAAGGTCCTGGAGGGGGCCCGGTGGCACTCATCCACCACCAAGTGGCCTATATGGGGAGCAGCATCATGCGCCACTTTGTATAGCGATTGCACCAGTGCCACACTGATCTTGTCGCCAATGATCTGCTTCCCGCCGCCGATGCGCCCCACCTGGCCGGCCGGGATTCCCAGGAAGTTTTCAATTCGGCTTATCCACTGCTCCATGAGTTCCCGGGTATGTACCACCACCAAGGCCGGTTGCCGCCGCCTGGCAATCAGGGCCAGGGCCATGACGGTCTTCCCTGATCCGGTGGGGGCTGCTATGGTCCCGAAGTCACGGGAGATTGTGGCCTCCACCGCTGCCTTCTGGAAATCCCGGAGATCGCCCCGGAAGGTGAAATCTACGTCAGGCAGTACCCGGCGGCAATCGTCAAGCTGATAATGTGCACCGCCATTTTTTAGGATCCCAACAAGCTGAAGGCTAAAGCCCCTGGGGGTGACCATGGCGTCACCTTCTACCCGATAACCACGGATCTCTTGGGGAGTGTCCCAATTACTGAAACCCCGCCGCTCATTCTCCAGGTAATCCGGATTCGGAAAGGTGAGCCGCCGCTTGACCTGATCAAGGAGGAATCCTGGAATTTTGCTCACGGGGGCCAGGTGCGCCCGGCTGTCAACTCTGACTCATTTTCGACAGTTGTAAGCCCAGATATAGGTATAAGTCATTGAAATTGTTAGGTGGCATAGATGGGAAGGGCGGAAATGTAGTGCCAACCCATGCATCCATAAGCCTCTAAAAAGACTTGACA
>VGSJ01000122.1 GCA_016875015.1 Deltaproteobacteria bacterium
CTTGTCCGGATAAACCACGCCTCGCCATGACCGCATCTAGGACAGACAAACCCGTCGGGCCACCTTACTTCCTTGAGGTGCTGCGCACATGCCTCCTCAGTGGCAAAGGCTTTTTGAAACTCAAGCAAACTCCGTTCTCTGTAAATCTTAGCCATTCATGTACCCTGAAAAAGGGTACATAATTATTATGAGCTAAGTCAATAGGCATAAAAATTAAAGTTTTTCCTCGGGATGTTCGAAAAGAAGGATAGGTGGCTCACCAAAGAGATAAAAAAGTTGAATCAGACCTCAGGAAACCGCCGGCAAGAACAAAAGGGAGGGGATTGCCAACCCATACTTGCTTAACCGAGGCCGATGGAGAGTTTTCAGGCTAACTGCCAGACCCCCCACGAGGGGCAAAACGCGGCTGAATGGGCGCCATCCGGGAGGCTATCCGGCGTTAGGGGCAATACGACAAAAAGAGAGCGCCGTCGTTTATAGCGTTTGCCAAAAGTTCCTTCCCATTGATGGTTCTTAAATCCCCCTTTTTCAAAGGGGGACTTTCCAAGGAATTCCGGTAAGTTCCCCCCTTTGGGAAAGGGGGGTTAGGGGGGATTTAAGTTCTTGGAGCATGTGCCATAGCGGAAAAACTTTTGGCAATCGCTATAAGTGAAGCGCATTGGCGTGAGGGGAGGAATAGCCGGCGCTCCTCTCTTAAGAAAGGACCTGAGGCCTATCCAGCCAGGGACAAAATTATCCGGAGGGGGCGACCGGACCATGGCAAATCTGACCCTAAAGCCGGGCTGCCGAGAGAAAGGAGAGTTATGGAAGACACGTATTTTACCCAAAACTTAATGCTCACCATCGATCAAATTTCCCAGATCACCGGGATTCGCAAATCCACGCTGCGTTATTGGGAAAAATCCTTTGACGACTTCTTGAAACCCGCCCGCACTCACTCCAACCGGCGGAAGTACACCATTGAGGACCTGGATCGGGTCAAGGCCATCCAGCGCTTGCTGGAGCAAGAACACCTGACGTCCTTGGGGGTACGCATGCGCCTGCAGGAGATCTTTTCTTCCCCCAAGGAAGGAGATCGGGGCCGCAAAGCCAAGAGCAAGTCAGTCCAGAAGGGCCCGTCGCCCTCAGCGGGGGGGTAGGACTCGTCCATCCAGTAGGCGGGAAAGGCTTTCCCCGTCGGGAGTGAACCCGAAGGCCTCTTGCCAGACCCTGGGGCTTTCCATGCACAGGTAGAGGAGCGCCTCCGGAGTCGCCTGGGTCAGCCACTCCCGCATGCGGGCGTACATCTCGACGCGCAGGCTCTTGAAATAGCGGAGCTTGCCATCCGGGGCCAAGACCATTTCTTGGGCCGCGATGCGGCTCTTGGGGAAGCGTTGGAGAATGAGTTGACGGAGCGGCGGCAAGAAGCGCAAGCCTCCCAGGCTGATCCAGGCGATGGCCTGAGAAGGGACTGCGGCGCCGAGCCGTTCAACGGTGCGCCGGTAAGCCTCTTCCCAGCCCGGGAAATAGATCATGGGATCGAAGTGAAAGGCCACCCGGAATCCCGCCGCCACGGCTTGGGCCGCCGCCTTAAGGCGAGATTCCAGAGAAGCCGCGAACTTTTCTTCACCGGGAATAATCTCGGCGGGATTGAGGGACCAGGCGAAAATCACCTGGCGATTGGGGCCCAGGGAGAGAAGATGCTCAAGCTGCGGCCACTTGCTCTTAATCTCCAAGATGGCCCGCCCCCGGCCGGTAAACCGGGGAATCAGAAGCTCATTGAGGCCCATGAGGCTGTCCAGGGCCAGGCTGTCGCCAAATTCCCCGGTGCCTAAGCGCCACACCAGGGCTGGATTTTCGGTCCACCGGGCCTCGAGTTCCTCCAGCAAATCCTCCACGTTGACAAAGACGGTGATGGCCGGGACGTTGACATAGCCCTGGAGCACGCAGTAGGTGCAGTCCATGGGGCAGTTGAGGCCGACCTGGAGCACCTGGTAGCCGCAGCAGATATAGTCCTTGGTTCCGGGGCAATCCCGCCAGAAAGGTCCTTTTTGGACCGCCAGCAGCAAGGTGGTCTTGGCAAGGGCTAGCCAGGCAGCCCGGTCTCGCCCCGAGGTATTCAGGGCCTCCCGGTCTTGGATAACTTCCACCGGCACGGCGGGCAGCCGCGCCAGAATCCGCCGGGCCATGGGATAATCCCGGGCGCCTTCCTCCAGCAAAATCCTGCGGATGCGGTTAGCTAACATGTCTATTTACAGGGGAAAAATCTACCGAACCATTGCACTATAGCGCCTTTCGCTATAGTTGGCGACCAATGAAAATACTACATTGAAGCAACCTGCGCAAAAGTCCCCACCCCTGTCATTCTGAGGGAGCAAAACGACCGAAGAACCTCATAACTACCAGTAACTACGAGATCCTTCGCTGCGCTCAGGATGACAAAATGGCTTTTTGCAGACTTTCGAGTTGATTATATAGCGTTTGCCATAAATTCCTTCCGTTTGGAGGTTCTTAAATCCCCCTTTTTCAAAGGGGGACTTTAACAGCAACACCTTGTAGTTCCCCCCCTTTTTTAAAGGGGGGCAGGGGGGATTATAAGGCTTCCCATAACGGAAAAAACTTTTGGCAATTGCTATAATTTGAGGGAAAAATGATGGATTCGTAAAAAGTCAGAAAAGGCTCTATTTATGGAATTCGCTTTCAATAAAATCAATGAGTTACAGCCCGGTTTTTTGAAAATTCTTACTTTTTACGGAACCATCATAAATGGCCAGCGACAAGGTATTTCGAAAGGCCGTGCCTGCTTCGTCAAAAGAAACGCCATGGATTTCGAGGTTTTCTGTCGCCTTGTTCGGGTCCCATTCAAACAGAAGCATTCATCATACCCCAAGAGTTTTATTATACCCTTGCCACCATTATTTGACAATCAGAGCGGATTCATCTCGTTCCCAAGTTGCACTTGGGAACGAAAATGATTGCCAAGTTTAACTGCGCAGGAAAATAAATCGTTCCCAAGCTCAGCTTGGGAACGAGAAAAGATCATATCATAGGGTGCGTAGGACGCACCCTATATTTTGGTGCGCAGTGCGACCCTACAGCGCCTTAGACCGTCCGCCGCCGCCCTTTTTTTCCTTGATCGCGGCGTGGGCTGCGGCCATGCGGGCAATGGGGATCCGCATGGGAGAACAGGACACATAGTTCAGGCCGATGCGGTGACAGAACTCCACCGCCTGGGGTTGCCCGCCGTGTTCGCCGCAGATGCCGATTTTCAGATCAGGGCGGGTTTTGCGCCCCGCCTTCACGGCATAGTCCATGAGGAACCCCACCCCCAACTCATCCAGGATTTCAAAGGGGTTGTGCCGCAGGATGCCTTCCGTGTTGTAAATCGGCAGGAACTTGTTTTCCGCGTCCTCCCGGGAGAAGGAGAAGGTCCCCTGGGTAAGGTCGTTGGTGCCGAAGGAGAAGAACTCCGCCACCTCCGCTATCCTTTCGGCGCGCACGCAGGCTCTGGCAATTTCCACCATGGTGCCGAACTTGTATTTAATTTTTACATGGTAGCGCTTTTCCACCTCTTTATGAATCTTCTCCACCCGGGGTTGGACCCATACCAACTCCTGGAGGGTGCAGACATTGGGCACCATGATCTCCGGCCGCACGTCGACCTTTTCCCTGAGGGCAATGGCCGCAGCCTCAAAGATCGCCTGAATCTGCATGTCATAGATTTCCGGGAAGGAGATGCCGCAGCGCACTCCCCGGTTGCCCAGCATGGGGTTGTATTCGTAGAGCACCCGGACCCGGCGCAGCACCTTTTCTTTCTGGGCCAGGAGTTTCTGATCCAGACCCTTGGCCTTGAACTCACTGAACTCACGGGCCACCGTCTCGATTGAGGGCACGTACTTGTAGAGTTCCGGATCCATAATGGTCATGGTGCCGGGCAGCTGTTCCAGGGCGTTGAGGATCTGGTTGAACTCTTTGATCCGGCTGACTTCATTGACGAGCTCTTCGATGCTGGGCAAAAATTCGTGCAGGGGCGGGTCCAGCAGGCGAATGGTGACGGGCAGCCCGTCCATGGTCCGGAAGATTTCCACGAAATCCGACCGCTGCATGGGCATGAGTTTGTCGGCCCAGCGCTTCCGCTCTTCCGGGGAATCGGCCAGGATCATGTTGCGCATCATGGGCAGGCGTTCCGCCTCGTTGAACATGCGCTCGGTGCGGCACAGGCCGATGCCCTTGGCGCCATGATGCACGGCCTTGATGGCCATGTCCGGGGTGTCGGCGTTGGCCCACACTTCAAGTTTGGCTGCCTTGTCGGCCCACTCCATCAGGGTGGCCAGGTCCTTGGGAAGCTCCGGGTCCAACATGGGCACCGCGCCCAGATAGAACGAGCCCGCCGTGCCGTCGATGGTGATAATCTCCCCTTCTTTGATTACGATTCCGCCGACGCGGGCCTCTTTCAATTCATAATTGATGTCCAGGCCCTCCACGCCGGAGACGCAGGGCTTGCCCATGCCTCGGGCCACGACCGCGGCGTGGGAGGTCTTGCCGCCCCGGCTGGTGAGGATCCCCTGGGCCACAAAGAAACCGTGGATATCTTCCGGCTTGGTTTCAATGCGCGTCAGAATAATTTTCTCACCGGCATTCCCCAGTCTTTCGGCCCGGTCGGCGTCGAACACTACCTTGCCGGTGGCCGCGCCGGGCGAGGCCGAAATGCCCACGGCCAGGGGCTCGATCTTGGCATCCGGGTCGATGCGGCGGTGGAGAAATTGTTCCAGCATGTCCGGCTCGATTCGGAGCAGGGCCTCCTCTTCGGAAATCAGGCCTTCCTTATACATGTCCACCGAGGTCTTGGTGAGGGCCCAGGCATTCATTTTGCCGTTGCGGGTCTGAAGCATGTAGAGCTTGCCCCGTTCGATGGTGAACTCGAAGTCCTGCACTTCCCGGTAGTGCTTCTCCAGGATGCTGCGCAGTTTTTCCAACTCCCGGTAAAGCCCCGGCATGTCAGTGCGCAGCTCCCGCAGGGGCCGGGGGGTGCGGATCCCCGCCACCACATCCTCACCCTGGGCGTTGATCAGATAGTCGCCATACAGGACATTATCCCCGTTGCCCGGGTCCCGGGTGAAGCCCACGCCGGTGGCCGAATCGTTGCCCATGTTGCCGAAAACCATGGTGCAGATATTCACCGCGGTGCCGTTGGCCATCTCCGGGGTAATGTTGAACTGGCGGCGATAATCCACCGCCCGTTTGCCCATCCAGGATTTAAATACGCCCTCGATGGAGATCACCAGTTGGGCCCAGGGGTCCTGGGGAAAAGGCCGCCCGGTTTGCTTCTTGATCAAATCTTTGAATCGTTCGCAAACCTCACCCATGGCCTCGGCGGTAAGTTCCGTGTCCACTTTGGCATCGTGTTTCTTTTTAACTTCTTCAAAAATCTCGTCGAATTTATCTTCATCGGGTTTTTCCGGCACAATCCCCAGGCCGATCTTGCCGAAGAGCTGCAGGAAACGCCGGTAGGCGTCATTGACGAAGCGCTCATTCTGGGTCAACTCGATCATGCTTTTGGCGGTTTCATCATTGAGCCCCAGGTTGAGGATGGTGTCCATCATTCCCGGCATGGACAGGGCGGAACCGGAACGGACCGAGATCAGCAAGGGCTTGGTCGGGTCACCGAAGCCTTTGCCGGTCTTGGCTTCCAGGGCCGACATGTAATCATGGACCTCGTCCATGAGACCTTCCGGGAAGTGCGACCCCTGGGCGAAATAATCCAGATTGGCTTCGGTAGTGATACAGAACCCCGGAGGCACCGGCAGGCCAATCTGGGTCATGCTGCACAAGCCGGCGCCCTTGCCTCCCAGCAGCTTTTTATTGGTCCCATCGCCTTCCTCGAAGGCATAGCAATAGCGTTTTTTCGTTGCCTTGGCCATGTTGCTATCTCCTTATCGATCTATTTTCCGAATTACGTCCGTTTTTTCCCCGGTATCTAATTTTTTCATGTTAGCGTGAAAAATTTCAAAAAGCAAATGCATAACTCCGGCTAACTCCGCCTCCTGGCTAAGCTGGCAACACCCGGCCCTGGCGGTGAAATTATGAAAAATAGCAGGAACTCTGCTATAATGCAAGTTATGGAATTACCCTCTCTCCGGGTATGGTGGCGGCGTCTCCGGCAGAAATTCGGTCTGGGCTCCGAGGGACAGCCGGTTTGGGGGCAGGGATCGCCCGCCATCCTGGGAATCTGCTCACAATGTGGCGCCGTGGTGCTCAAAGGCTGGCACCGGGAGACCCCGGAGGGGCTTTTGTGCCAGCGTTGCGCCGGCAAAGGATAAAAAAAACATGTTACCGGTGAAATTTGACTTCAAGACCACCGAGGACCGCAGGGGAACGAACTTTGAGGGCGCCGAAGCCGGGCCCGCCGACCCGGAGGGAGCCCTCAATATCCACGTGCGCCTCGCCCGGGATCATCTGGTCCTGAGCGTCTGGCCGGTCAAGGGGGAGATGGCGCAGGTGACGGACCATCTGGCCCAGATCCTGGGGCCCCCCAAGGCCACGCCGTCGGTCTGCGGCTTCGGCGACTGCCAGGACGACGACAAGGACGCTCCTCAGCAAACCACCCTGTGGGATTTCGACCCGGCAGAGCGGCCGGAAGTGTTGGAAAAGGTCAAGAGTTTCTTGGGCTTGTCATCGTAGGGGCGACCCGGCGGGTCGCCCTTGGCTGGGCAAGAATTGTAGAGGCGGGTTTTAAACCCGCCTCTACGGCTTTTCTATCTCGTTCCCAAGCTCCCCGGGCTGTTGCCCAAACGCATTTTTATAAACTGCCTTTGACCGCTCCCGGATGGTGGGGCTACTATCTGGGGACGACGATGTAGCAGCAGCCAGCCCAGGGGAAAGGGCCTTT
>VGSJ01000123.1 GCA_016875015.1 Deltaproteobacteria bacterium
AAAAGATGTTTCTGACAAGCTTTTTCGGTCCTAAATTTTTTTTGAAATGCCAGGAGGCTCAGGTTTTCTTGTTGCACAATATTTGCTCCATTTAGCTAATTATTTTGATAAATTATAGCTTATTTTAGGAGCAATGGCAATAAGCATAAAAGGTAATTCCCCTTCGTACAAGGGTGCGTCTTACGCACCAAGAATGGCGCGTGATACCAGATTGCAGTCAAAGGGTGGCACAGGCTTTCCAGCCTGTGCAGGCGCAGGCTGAAGCCTGCGGCTACAGAAAATAACCTTTTGAGTGCAACTCAGTATGAGACGCGCCCTTGGATTTTAGCGCCTTGGGGAACCGGAACCCTGACGCAGAAGGCTCAATTCATTTCTTGCTCCCTGGAATACAAAAAGCCCCGGTCTCTAAGGAGGCCGGGGCCGGGTGCGCCCCCCCGGAAGGGGGCGGAGAAGGGGAATGGTTCAGACTGCTTTACGGCGGCGCCACTTCAAGCCCACCAACCCTACCAGGCCGGTGCCCAGGAGCAGCACGCTGGCCGGGACCGGGACGACTGCCCCGCGCCCCATGAGGTCGTCGTTGCCGCAACCTTGGGTAAAATGAAAATAATAATTGCCCTGGGGCAGGAAACCGAGGTCTACGGTTACCACATAGTGCCCTTTGCCATCGTCTGCCAGGGGAGGGCCGTTCAAGTTCGCATTGATGATGGCGTTACTCAGGTTACCGGAAACCTCCGGCGTGCCTGAGCCTGAAGGTATCTGGGTCCCACCGGATACGTACCGCCAGGGGTTCGACCCCCCGTTCTGTTGGTAGGTGACGGTCCTGACTTGCGCGTTTGCATCAATTAAATAGGCTTCATAGGCATCTGCTGCAGAACCGGCGCCGAAAATCAGCTTCACCACATAATCATAACCGAAGCTATTACTTACGACGGTATTATTATAACCCGTGCCCCCGGCGGTGGTCCCGTATTTTGGGGCTACGCCGTTGTCCGTCTTGATGAAGATGTCTCCGGATTCATAGCCTCCATAACCGGCCTTAAAGTTGAACCCGCCGATCATGGTCAACTTGGCGCCTTGCAGGTAGAAGCCCTCCAGGTCCCAGACCTGGCCGGTGACGCAATTCGGCTCCACTTCCTGGTCTTCGCCGCCGCCGGCAGTGCCTTCACCCCCCCGGTTATGCCAGCCGGTGCCGCCAGAACGCATGCCGTCGTAGATGGTAATGTTGGTGCCGTAGTTGGTGGCCTGCGCGACCGGAGTCCCTTGAAATCCAAGGACCAAAAGCATCACCGGCAAGACCAGCCAAGGCTTTGGCAGTAAGCTCATTAAAATCTCCCTTAAGGTGGCCAGTTTTTTCGTCCCAGTCATAACATCCTCTCTAAACATTAGCCCCCCGCTTTCCCGGGCAAGGCCTTTAAGATAATTCCCCGAACTTACCATAAATCTCTGCAATTTAGGTGCCATAACAAATATTAGCAATAATATCAATAATATATATATAAACCCTGGAGCTGCCAGCCATAAGTATATACCATGGTAACCAGGTAAAATATTGAAGAAAATGCTGATGGATAAAAAACTTTAAGAGATAAAGGTAGTTACCCGGCTGGCTCTGGGGATTGGGGCGGCAGGCGATAGTAAGTTCGGGTCAGGATGGGTGTATCATTTAGTAAACTACTTGTTTAGCTCTTTGAACATGCCCTCAAGATTTCCACCCGGCGGGGCAACGGGGGGTCCCAGAAATCTACTGGATCCCTGATATGAGAGATCGTGTTTCCTGGACTCCAGAGATTCTCCCCGGCTCCCGGACCCATGGCCCGGGGCCGAGGGGAGTCAGCGCGGCCCCGGTTATGCGGCCTTGCGGGTCCGTTTCTTCATGCGGTTGGCTTTCTTGCGCAGGATGTCGATCTTCGCCTGGGGTTCCTTGGCGGCGATGGCTGAAAGTTTGTTTGCCCGCATGGCCGCGGCTTTCTCTTTCAAGTCCCGCATGCTGACCTTCTCAGTATGCTTGCCTTCGTCCTTGATACCCTTCACCTGCTTGATGGAACTCAACAGCTCCTCTTTGTTCATGCCGTGGACCCCGCTGATCTCTCCCAGGCCCAGGGCGTACTTGCGCATTTCAGTGGCGGTCATCTTATCCAGGGGTTTTTCCTTTTTCTCTTTCCGTTCCTTTTTGGCCATAATGCCTCTCCTGTGATATTTTCTGGCAACGGTGGATTTACCCCCTCCCCTGCCATATTTTTTCCGGTTGGCGGGCAGAGGCTCGGCTTGCGGCGCCCCCGCCGGCCAGACGTTTTTCCTCTATAACCTTTTAAATTTACCGGTATTGCACCGATTTCTCAACCCCAAATAGCCATCGGGGCAAAGGCCTTACCCAAAACCGCCAACCGGTCGTTGCTCCGGCTATTTTTTGTCCTCCTCCAACTCCTCCAACTTCTCCATCCGCTTCGCCATCTTCATGAAGGGGGTAAGCAGGTCGATGGGGATGGGGAACAGGGTGGTGGAGTTCTTCTCCGCGGCGATCTCTCTTAAGGTCTGGAGATAGCGGAGGGTTAAAGACATGGGCTCCTGGGCCAGGACATGCGCGGCCTCGGCCATCTTGGCGGCGGCCTGGAATTCGCCCTCGGCATTGATCACCTTGCCCCGCCGTTCGCGCTCCGCCTCGGCCTGCTTGGCCATGGCCCGCTGCATCTCGATGGGCAGGTCGATGGCCCGGAGCTCCACCAGGGTCACCTTGATGCCCCAGGGATCGGTGTGGGAATCCAGGATCTCCGCCAGTTGGGCGTTGACTTTCTCCCGGGCTGACAGCAACTCGTCCAGTTCCACCTGGCCGCAGACGCTCCGGAGGGTGGTCTGGGCCAGTAACTGAGTGGCGCTGTAGTAGTCCCGGACCTCGATGATGGCCCTCAATGGGTCGATGACCCGGAAATAGACCACCGCGTTCACCTTCATGGTGACGTTGTCCCGGGTAATGATGTCCTGGGGGGGGACGTCATAGGTCACCAGCTGCAGGTTGACCTTGACCAGCTTATCGATCATGGGGATGAGGATGATGAGCCCCGGCCCCTTGGCGTGGGGCAAGGCCCGCCCCAACCGGAAGATCACGCCCCGTTCGTATTCATTCAGGATCTTGATGGCGCTCATCAAAAAGAACACCACAATGATGATAACGAAGAGAAAAGAACCGGAGATAAACTGAAACATGGCTGCCTCCTTTTATTAAGCCCGGCGTACCCGGAGCTTCAAATCCACGACCTCTAACACTACCACGGCTTCCCCCGGGGCAATGGGGGCGTCACTCACGGCCTGCCAGTACTCGCCGTGAACAAAGACCTGTCCTTCCGGGTTCAAGGGGGTATAGACCACGCCCCGCTCCCCCACCATGCCGGCCGCACCGGTCATGGACCGCAGCAGGTGACTGCGAAAGACAATACCGGCCACCACGATGAAAAACAGGGAAACGATGGCCACCGTCGGAATCAAGACACTCAAGGAGATATCCACGCCTCCTTCACCTCCCCGAAACAACATCATCCCCCCCAACAGCAGGGACACCAACCCGGCCACGGACAAAAGGCCGTAGCTGGTGACTTTGAATTCCAGAATGAAGAAAATAAAGGCCAGAAAGATCAGCAAGATGCCGATAAAATTGATGGGCAGGGTCTGGAAGGCGAAAAAGGCCAGGAGCAGGCAGATGCCGCCGATAACTCCGGGAAATACCATCCCGGGATTGGACAGTTCAAAGTAGAGACCCGCCAGGCCGACCATCATCAGGATAAAGGCGATGTTGGGGTCGGCGATGTGCTTCAATATCCGGGTGCGCAGGCCTTCGGGGATTTCCTTGACCGGCGCCCCGGTGGTGCGGAGGATCAGCTGTTTGCCTCCCACTTCGACTTTCCGGCCGTTGATTTTGGCCAAGAGGTCTTCCAGATTGTCGGCCATCAGGTCCACGACCTTTAACTTTACGGCCTCGGCGGCGGGAATGGAAACGCTCTGGCGGATAGCCTTTTCCATCCAATCGGCGTTGCGGCCCCGCTCGTTGGCCAGGGACCGTCCGTGGGCCACCATGTCGTTGAGCAGTTTTTTCTCCATGGTCTTGTCGATCTTGCCCATGCCGATGGAGACCGGGTGGGCCGCGCCGATGTTGGTGCCCGGGGCCATGGCGGCCACGTTCGCCGCCATGGTGACGAAGACCCCGGCCGAGGCGGCCCGGGCCCCCCGGGGAGAAACATAGACGACCACCGGAACTGTGGCATTGCTGATGGTCTGGACGATCTGGCGCATGGAGGTTTCCAGACCGCCGGGGGTGTCCAGTTCAATCACCAGGGCCTCGGCGTTCCCGCGCTCCGCCAGGCGGATGCCCTCCACGATGAATTCCGCCAGCCCCGGGTTAATGGAGCCCACCGCCGGCAGCACGTAAACCGCCCGGGGCGCGGCCGCGCCCGCCGCCGCGCCCACCAGGAGCAGCAGCGCCAGTACCGGTATGAGATACTTAAGCTTCTTCATGGTCAGCCAGATACTCCATGACCTGTTGCATGTCTTCCCAGGTCTTGCGCCGCTCCTGGGGGGCCCGCAGCAGGTAAGACGGGTGAAACGTGGGCATCACCCGGAGGTTATGGCGCCGCTGCCAATGCCCCCGCAACCGGGTCAGCGGCTCCTTGGTCCCCAGCAGGGCGTGGGTGGCGATGCGGCCCAGGGTAACGATCACCCGTGGCCGGATGGCTTTGATCTGCTTTTCCAGGAAGGGCAGGCAGGCGGCAATCTCATCCGCCTCGGGGTCCCGGTTTCCCGGGGGCCGGCTCTTGAGGATGTTGGCGACATAGACCTCTTCCCGGCGCAGACCCAACTTGCTGAGCAGATTGTTCAGGAGCTGCCCCGCGGCGCCCACAAAGGGCACTCCCTGTTTATCTTCATCGGCCCCCGGGGCCTCCCCCACGAACATCAACCGGGCGTCAGCGGCCCCGTCCCCAAAGACCAGGTGGGTGCGGCCCCCATAAAGCTTGCAGCGGCGGCAATCCCCCATCTCGGCCCGGATCTCCTCCAGGGTTTTTTCGTCC
Organism: Deltaproteobacteria bacterium; assembly: GCA_016875015.1. Lineage (GTDB taxonomy): Bacteria > Desulfobacterota > Desulfobaccia > Desulfobaccales > 0-14-0-80-60-11 > 0-14-0-80-60-11. The sequence continues at coordinate 5,055 of VGSJ01000123.1, forward strand.
GGCGGCGCACTATCCTGAGCCGGAATGACGATCTTCCCCGGCAGCCCCCGCCATCCCAGGCGCCGCTGATAGCGGAGCCAATCCGACAGGCTATCCACCAGTTCCCGCAGTTCGTGCACCGGGTCTTCAGGCATTTTTTACAAGGACCCCATCCCTGGTTTTCAGCAGCGCGACCACCTGGTCCAGGATCTTGACCGCCACCTCCTCCTTGCTCAAAAGCGGCAGGGGCAGCGGGTCGCCGGCCCGGGGGATCAGGGTGACTTCGTTGGTGTCCACCTGAAACCCCGAATCCGGGCGGTTGACGTCGTTGGCCACAATGAGGTCCAATTGTTTCTCCCGCATCTTGCGCCGCGCCTCGGTCTCCAGGTCATGGGTCTCGGCCGCGAAACCCACCACGATCTGCTGGCTCTTCAGCGGCGCCACCTGTTTGAGGATGTCGGGGTTTTGGGTGAGATGGAAGGCCATTTCCTCGTGGGCCCGCTTGATCTTCCTGACTTCGGCTTGTATGGGCCGGTAGTCGCTCACCGCCGCGGCCATCAAGAGCGCGTCCATCTCGGGAAAGAGCGCCTTGACCTCCGTCCCCATGTCCCGGGCGGAGCGCACCATTACGCACTTCACCCCGTAGGGGGCCGGCAGACTGGTGGGACCGCTAACCAGGGTGACGTCCGCGCCCCGGCGCCAGGCCACCCGGGCCAGGGCATAGCCCTGCTTGCCGCTGGACCGATTGGTCAGAAACCGCACCGGGTCGAAGTCTTCATGGGTAGGTCCGGCCGTGACCAATATCTTCCGCCCCGCCAGGTCCTGGGGGCTGAGCAGGCCGGCTACGGCCTCCACTATCAGGTCCGGCTCCGGCAGGCGGCCCAACCCCACGGCGCCGCAGGCCAGGGGCCCGGCCGCCGGCTCCATTACCCTAAGCCCCCGGCCTTGGAGCCGGGCCAGATTCCCCTGCACCACCGGATTGGCCCACATCTCGGCGTTCATGGCCGGGCAGATCAGCACCGGCCGGGTGGCCGCGAGCATGATGGTGGTGAGCAGATCGTCCCCGATACCGCCGGCCACCTTGCCGATGAGATTGGCGGTGGCGGGAGCCACCACGATGGCGTCCACCTCCTGGCCCAGGGCCACGTGCTCCAAAGGGTCGCGGTCCGGCCCGAACATGGCCGTGGCCACCTTCTCGCCCGTGAGGGCGGCAAAGGTCAAAGGCCCCACGAACTCCTGGGCCGCCCGGGTCATCACCACCTTGACCCGGGCCCCGGCCCCGATGAGCCGCCGGGCCACCTCCGCGGCCTTGTAAGCCGCAATGCCGCCGGTCACCCCTAACAAGATGCGCTTTCCAGTAAAGGCCATGTTAGCTTTCCCGTGGAATTTTCTCTAGCGCTATGTTTCGCAATTTACATGATAAATATATTGCGGTGATTTTTCGAAAACCTTTTTTTAAGTCCCCCTTTTTTAAGGGGGATTTAGGCAGCAGTGTCCGGTTAGGAAATTGCATGCGGTGGTTCTGCCCCCCTCACCCCAACCCTCTCCCCCCGAAGCGGGGGGAGAGGGAGTAGAGGAGGTCGCCGGGCCCAGTAACCATAACGCAT
>VGSJ01000124.1 GCA_016875015.1 Deltaproteobacteria bacterium
TTATCAACTGCGCACCGACCTGGTGGGTTCGGCCCACCACGCCTTCGCCGCCGCCGGGGTGCGGCCGCCGTCGGCGGTCACCCCTCTGGGACCGGTCAGTTGAAGACCAGACGCCGGACTCCAATAGCATGTAGTGCCAACCCTTTTTTGCCATGGCTTAACTTACTGATAATCCAAAACTATTTTTTTACAACTGTCGAAGATGAGTTTGATTGCAAATTGGTATGAGATGGGCGTTTGGGTGGGGGAGATGCCGGGAATTAGGGGTCGAGGGCAGAAAAGCCTCAGCGCGCCGGGGCCCCGGGACCTGGGCCCGGCTCCGGCGCCTCCGGCGGGTCCGGTCCGGGCGCCGCCTTAGGCGCCGGGGGGCGCACCAGGGGCACAAAGCGCACCGCCAGGGAGGCCTCCTCCAGCAGTTTCCCCTGCACCTGGCGATAACGCATGAGGGTTTGGGGTTCGCCGGGAGGTCCCAGGGGGATCACCAAACGGCCCCCCTCTTTGAGCTGCGCCGTGAGGGCCGGGGGCACCCGGGGCGCGGCCGCGGTGACCAGGATGGCGTCAAAGGGGGCTGCCTCCGGCCAGCCCCGGTAGCCATCGCCGCATCTGACCCGCACCCGGCCATAGCCCAGCTCCTTAAGGCGCGCCGCGGCCCGGCGGGCCAATTCCGGGAGGAGTTCAATACTCCAGACCTGGTCGGTAAGTTCCGCCAGGACCGCGGCCTGATACCCCGAACCCGTCCCCACCTCCAGCACCCGGTCTCCCGGTTGCACTTCGGCCCACTGGGTCATCAGGGCCACAATATAGGGCTGGGAGATGGTCTGGCCCTCCCCGATGGGCAGGGGGTGATCGCCGTAGGCCCGGGAGGCCATGGCCTCGGGCACGAAGCGGTGCCGGGGCACCGCGCCCATGGCGATCAACACCCGGGGGGCGGTGATATCCCGGCGCTGCAGTTGCCGGGCCACCATGGCCTGCCGGGCGTCCTCGAAACCATCCAGGGCCCGGGCCGAGCCGGCGCCGACCCCGAGACCGGCCAGCATCATGGCCCCGCCCAGGAGCGTCAGGGAGATAATCCGCATAATTCTTTTCACCGAGTGGTTAATCCGGAGCCGCATGACCCGCCTCTGACCTGCCCCCGTTGTGAGGAGCATTTGATATGTTAAAATCCCGTTTTTAAACTGGGGCAGGCTCCATGATACCAGGGTTTTGGCATTCATGCCGTAACTGATCGTTAAAGCTTTCGCCGTAGGCGTTCTGCCCGGGACTGCCGGGATCGATGTAATGGGTCTGCACCCCGCAACCCTTGGGTCACCCTTTCGCGGCCAGGGAGGGAAGGCTGGGACCATGGTGCAGGGGTTACACCATGTTCTCTTTCTATCCCCTTCCCCCAATTACCTTATCGGCCAGGTAATTCACCGCGTTCCTGAAGATGGCCAGGCCGGAGCCCACCTGTTCCGGGTAGGGTTCGCCCCGGCGACGCCAGGCTTCTTTTTCCCGGGTCCAGGTGGGATGCTGGAAGGAAGAGATGTGGGCCTCGGGGTGGGGCATGAGGCCCAGAACCCGGCCGGTGGCGTCGCAGATGCCGGCAATGTCCAGGAGCGAGCCGTTGGGATTATGGGGAAACCGGCCCATGGCTAAGTTTCCCGAGGGGCCAGCGTATTTCAAAGCGATCTGGCCCCGGTCGGCCAATTCCGCCAGGACGGGGCCGTCGGCGTAGAATTTTCCCTCGCCGTGGCGGATGGGCAACTCCAGGCGATCCAGCCCCTTGGTGAACACGCACTTGGAGTCCACGGCCTTGAGGTGGACCCAGGCGTCCCTGAAATTCCCGCAATCGTTGGGGATGAGCGCCGCCAGGCGGGCGTCGGCGCGCCCGGGCAGGCCCGGCAGCAGCCCCAGGTTGACCAGGACCTGGAAACCGTTGCAGATGCCGATGACCAGGCGGCCGGCCGCGATGAACTCTTGTAAGGCCGAGCCCAGGGCCAGCTTCAGCCGCAAAGCCAGGATGACCCCGGCGCCGTGGTCGTCGCCCCAGGAAAACCCCCCCGGCACAGCCAGGAGGTGGTAGTCCAGGAGGGATTTCTCCCCGCGAATAAGATCGCTGACGTGAACCCGCTCGGCCTCGGCCCCGGCCTGCGACAAGGCATAAGCGGTCTCGAAGTCGCAGTTGAGCCCGTAGCCATAGAGCACTAAGGCCTTCGGCCTTGGCGCTGGGTTTTCGGTTTTCGGTTTTCGGTTTTGGGTTTTCATAAAATCAAGCGGCATGGATAACAATCAGCAATTTGGCGGGCAGTGCCCGCCCTACACTCTCGCGTCAACGGCAATTAGCTTGTCGATATTTGTGGCATAAATCAGGAAATGATGGGCATGGTAAAATACCGATACCACGTCAGAGGCTGCTAATGCGCGTACATATTCATTAAAAGCCCTTTTCGCGAAGGTAATCTGAGTTTGGATTTCGCCCAAGTAAATCTGAGCTTTGTCCATGAAATCACCTGGCCCACCGAAAACCGAAAACTGAAAACCGAAAACCGGCTCTCTACTTCTTCCCGCCCTTTTTCTTGGGGGTGGCGGGTTTGGCAGCCTTTTTATCTTCCCGCTTCTGTTGCTGGGCCGCCAGTTCTACGACCTTTTCCCGCTTCACCGCCACCCGTTTCGCCTCTTTCCGCCAGGCATAGACGATGGGGCTGGCCACAAACACGGAGGAGTAGGTGCCCACCATGACCCCTAAGATCATGGCCAGGGCGAAATCCCTGAGGACCACGCCGCCGAAGAAGAACAGCGCCACCACCACCAGGAACACGGTGGTGCTGGTGATGATGGTGCGGGACAGCACTTCATTAATGCTGAGATTGAAGATCTCTCCCAGTTTGCCCCGGCGCCGGGCCAGATTTTCCCGGATGCGGTCGAAGACCACCACAGTGTCGGTGAGGGAATAGCCCGCGATGGTGAGCAGGGCGGTGACCACCAGCAGGGTGATTTCAATGTTGAACAGGTAGAAGACGCCCAGGATGGCCAGGACGTCGTGGAAGGTGGCCAGGGTGGCGCCGATGCCGAAGATGAATTCGAAGCGCCAGGCAATATAAATGATGATGCCGAGCAAGGAGATGATGATGGCGATGATGGCCTTATTGCGCAGGTCCTGGCTGATGGAGGCCCCGATCTCGGATTTGCCGATCACTTTGAAGTTATTCTCCGGCAGGGCTTTATTGAGAATTTCCACCAGATGGGTGGACATCTGGCCCACGGTATCCTCGGACTTCTTGAGCTTGACCATGAGTTCCTTGCCGCCTTCGATCTGCTGGATCTCGGCGTGGCCCCAGCCTTCCTGGCTCAGGATACCCCGGACCTCGCTGACGGTAAAGGGCTTGGCCGCGCTCATCTCCACCAGGGCGCCGCCGCTGAACTCCACCCCCAGGTTGCCATGGCCCCGGGAGAGCTGCACGAAGGCCAGGAGGCCTAAGATCGACAGGGCCCCGGTGATAATAAAGGCGTAGCGGCGCCAGCCGATAAAATCAATATTGGGCTGTTGGAAGAATTCGAAGAAGCTGAGCTTTTTCAGCCAGCGCTTGATAAGCAGCCAGTCATATACCACCCGGGTGCCGAACAGGGCGGTGAACAGGTTGAGGATCACGCCCAGGCTCAGGGTGACCGCAAAGCCCTTGATGGGGCCGGTGCCGAAGAGGAACAGGGCAAAGGCGGTGATCAGGGTGGTGACGTGGGAGTCGATGATGGTCCAGAAGGCCTTGTCATAGCCGCCGTCGATGCTGGCCTTCAGGGGCTTGCCGGCGTGCAATTCCTCCCGCATCCGCTCGTAGATCAGCACGTTGGAGTCCACCGCCATCCCGATGGACAGGATGATACCGGCGATGCCCGGCAGGGTGAGGGTGGCGCCCAGGAGCGACAGGGCCCCCAGGAGCAGGATGACGTTGAGGATCACGGCATAGTTGGCCACCAGCCCCGAGAAGCGGTAATAGAAGATCATGAAGCCGATGACCAGGAGGGTCCCCAACAGGCCGGCGGTGAGCCCTTTCTTGATGGAGTCGGCCCCGAGGCTGGGACCCACGGTGATGTTCTGGACGATCTTGACGGTGGCGGGCAGGGCCCCGGCCCGGAGCACGATGGCCAGGTCATGGGCCTCGGCCGGGGTGTAGGAGCCGGTGATCTGGGCCTTGCCGCCGCCGATGCGCTCCTGGATGGTTGGGGCGGAGCGCACGATCCCGTCCAGAATAATGGCCAGGCGGCGCTTGACGTTCTCCCCGGTGATCCTGCCGAACTCCGTGGCCCCCCGGCGGTTAAAGTCCACGGACACGTAGGGTTCATTGTAGTCGCCGATGCTCACCCTGGCGTTTTTCACCGCGGCGCCGGTGAGCAGGATCTTCTTTTTGAGCAGCAGGGGCTTGCTTTCCAGCCGGTTGGTCTCCCGGTTGAGGCTCTTTTCAATATACACTTCATCATCGGCGGGAATCTTATCCGCCAGGGCCTGGTTGAGCTGCTCCCGGGTATAGCCGGGTTTAAGCCGGCCGCTCTTGAGCGCGGCTTCGATCAATTCGGGCAGACTGATCTGAACCTGGTCATCCACCAGCTTGAATTCCAGCTGGGCCGTCTGGCCGATGAGGTCCAGGGCCCGCTGGGGGTCCTGGACGCCGGGGAGTTGGACCACGATCTGATCGGCCCCCTGACGCACCAGGACCGGCTCGGTCACCCCGAACTGGTCAATGCGGTTGCGCAGGACCTCCAGACTCTGGGACAGGGTGCGTTCCTGGAGTTGCGTGATTTCATCCGGCGTCAGGCTCAGGTTGAAGACCAGGCCCCCGTCCCCGCGTTGAGGTTCCCCGGCCGCCAGGTGGGGAAACTCCTCCTTGAGGAATTTCTGGAAAGCCGCCTGTTCGTCTTTATTGGCCAGGGTGACGGGCAGAGCGTTTTTCGCCACATCCCCCACGTTGAGGGCCAGACCCCGCTTTTCCGCCATCTCCTTCATGTCATTGGCATCGCGGTGCAAGGCATTGGTGGTGGCGCTCTCCATGTCCACCTGGAGGATCAGATGTATGCCCCCTTTCAGGTCCAATCCCAGCTTCAAACCGCGGCTCACATGCTGTTCCCACCAGCCGGGCAGTCCCCCGGTGAGGGAAGGGAGCACAAACATAATGGCGATGACGGTGAGGATAAACAAAAAGAGAAATTTCAGGCGAACCGCTCGCAACATACTGCTATCTCCTTAGCGCCGGGGGCGAGTCCGGCGTCGGTTAAACTTTTTCCCCTGAAATGCGGGGAGGTTATGGTCTGGAAAAACCCAGGGGCAGCGTCCCGCCCCTGGGTTTGGCTTAATCAATCATAATTATCTTAGACTTGCCGGACTGTCAAGGCTAATGGGCCAATACTCTGCCAGCGCCCCCCGTGAACGTGACGGAATGATAGGCTGCCCCGAAGGAGAGGGGTGGAGTTTTCCTCCCGGTGGTCATGACCGAGCTAAAGCCGCCGGTCAAAAAAGAATTCTTCCTCGGGCAGCTTCAAGGCGGTGAGTAAATTCCCGTACACCGCGCCGGTGTCGATCCCGATCTTGTTGGGCATAAGCAGCGGCTGTTTGAAAGGGGTATGCCCAAAAATGACCCGGCGGCCAAAATCCGCCTGGGAAGTGATGAATTCGCCCCGGATCCACAACAGGTCGTCTTCCACCTGCTCTTGAAGGGGCACGGCGGGCTTGAGGCCGGCGTGTACGAAAATGTAATCCGGGGTTTCATAGTAAAGCTGCAGGTCCTGGTAAAACTGGGCGTGGTCCGGCGGCAGCGCCAGGCTTTTCCGGTCCACCCAGTCGTCGACAAAGTAATCTTCCAGGGTGGCCAGGCCGCCGTTAAAGATGAACATTTCGGCCGGGCCGCCCTCAAGGAAATCCATTAACATGGCCTCATGGTTGCCCTTGAGGCAGATGATTTGCCCCGGCGGGGCCAAGTTTTTCAGGCGGATAATATAATCCACCACCCCCTTGGATTGGGGGCCCCGGTCGATATAGTCCCCCACAAACACCAGCCGGTCTCGGGTGAGATCGGGGTTGATCTGTTCCAGGAGGCGTTCCAGGGATTCCAGGCTCCCGTGGATATCGCCGATGGCGTAGAGGTCAGCGCCCATCTAATTCCTTTATGGTTTCGTAGGGGCGGACCTGCTTGTCCGCCCCGGGGAGCACACATATAGCGTTTGCCATAAATTCCTTCCAGTTGGCGGTTCTTAAATCCCCCTAAATCCAATGCTGTTCACTTAGCACCCGAGCTTTCAAAAAATCCGGGAACGCATTTATCAACGACAGGGTGAAAGTGATTAATTCCCCCCCACCCCCACCCCC
>VGSJ01000125.1 GCA_016875015.1 Deltaproteobacteria bacterium
GAAGATCACTTCCCCCTCACCCTGACCCTCTCCCCCATTGGGGGAGAGGGGAAAAGATAGGACTGATTTGATGCTCTGCCATCATAAAAAATCCGGCAACTGAACCTACCCCCTCTCCCCCCGCTTCGGGGGGAGAGGGTTGGGGTGAGGGGGGCGATACATGACGTTACCGTATCTCTGAAATCCTGTACTTACTCCTGCCCCCGGAGCATCTGGTGCAACGCCGCCAGATGACGCCACAGGGGCAGGACCTGGGCCAGGGGCAGGGAATTGGGGCCGTCGCATAAGGCGTGATCGGGGTCGGGGTGGACCTCCATGAACAGGGCGTCCACCCCCGCGGCCACCCCGGCCCGGGCGAGAACGGGGATGTACTCCTTTTGTCCGCCGGAGCACGTTCCCTGGCCGCCGGGCAGTTGGACGCTGTGGGTCACGTCCAGGACCACGGGGCACCCCAGGCCCCGGAGGATGGGGAGGCTGCGGAAATCCACCACCAGGTTGTTGTAGCCGAACATGGCGCCCCTCTCCGTAAGCAGCACCCGGCGATTGCCGGCGGCGAAGACCTTGTCCTTCACCGGGCACATGTCCCAGGGGGCCATGAACTGGCCTTTCTTGATATTGACCGCCTTGCCGGTTTGGGCCGCGGCCACTAAGAGGTCGGTCTGGCGGCAGAGAAAGGCCGGAATCTGGAGGACGTCCAGGACCTGCGCCGCGGGCGCGACATCCTCCACCTGATGGACGTCCGAGAGGACCGGCAGGCCCACTTCGTCTTTCACCCGGGCCAGGATTTCCAGGCCCTTCACCAGACCCGGCCCCCTAAAGGAGGTCAGGGAGGTGCGGTTGGCTTTGTCGTAAGAGGCCTTGAAAATCAGGGGCAGGTTAAGCTCCGCGGCGTAGTCCTTCAGGGTCCGGGCGATGGACAGGGTAAGCTCCGCGGACTCGATGACGCAGGGCCCGGCGATCATCACCAGGTCGCCGGCACCGACCCAAAAGTCGGCGATTTGCACTTTGTCGGCCAATTCTATCATTCTTCTTAAGGTGGCCCTTTTTGTCATCCTGAGCGGAGCGAAGGATCTCAAGGACCCCCAAAATGCGAGATTCTTCGCTGCGCTCAGAATGACAAGTTAAAACGCATAGTTATGGGAGTACGGTGTATGGGGTTCATTTCTTAAAATCATCAAAGAATTTTTCGTCCACATCATAGGTAGTCCTGGGAACCAAACCGAGTGGCAACTGTTCAAACATTTGCACCAGAGTGTCTCCGTCAACCAATTCGATGGGAGGGGCACCATCTCTCCGAGCCTCCTTTTTGGCTTCGAGCGTGAATGTGCCGGTGGTAATGATGATGCCCTTGTCGGCTCTTCCCATCATAGCCCCGCGGAAATCTCTTATTTGCGAAGGGGTTACGGCTCCCTGATAACGTTTGCATTGGAAGAGCACATTGAAGCTCACAAAGGGAGTTACCTGAAGAATCCCTACACCGTCTATGCCTCCGTCACCAGTCTTCCCGGTAACCTCAACTTTTTGGAAGCCAGACTCCCGCAAAAGTCTTTGGCTGAGACGTTCGAATCCGCTGGGCGGCAATGACTTGATCAGGTTGAGCAAACTGGTGCGGTGATCTGGAGGCTCAATATCTTCCTCCTCTGTTTCTTCGACCGACGGCTTCCCTGGTTCTTTGGGCTTCTTTGTCTTTTGAAAACTCTTATGGATTGCTTTAAAGATTCCCAGGGCATCAAATGTCATGGCATTAATTGATAGCCCTTTTTCTGTGAGAGTCCATATACCCCGCTTTGAAGAATCGATGTAACCTGCGTTTGCCAGATAAAATCTAGCCCATTGAATTTGATTCCGGACGCGTGTTTGTCCGCCTTTAAGTATCTCTTGTTGCTCTGATTCGGGTATCACCATTTTTTCAATGACGAGATCAATCACTTCGGCAACTGTCCCAGAACCTCCAGTCTCTTGAAGGACTTCAATAATCGGCCTGAAGAAGCGAATGAACTGCGGCCCTTTGCTTCTGCTCATTTTATTTTGCCCACTCATGTCTAATTTCCTGTCATTCTGAGCCGCCGGAGGCGGCGAAGAATCTCAAAGGATTATTCAGACAAGTCCTTCCATCCTGGGTTTATTGATTCAATCAAAGCAATTTTTTTCTTTCGCAGCCATCCTTTAATTTGTTTTTCTCTTGAGATTGCCGCATGAATATCATTGGTCTCTTCAAAATAAACTAATTTTTCAATTTTATATTTGTTGGTAAAGCCCTTCACTAAATGATGTTTGTGTTCATAAATTCTTCGTTCCAGGTTATTGGTGACACCGGTATATAAGGTTCCGGATTTATTAGTCATTATATAGACGAAGTATTGATATTGAGGAACCATACTTTTTGAGACCCTTCGCCTGCGGCTCAGGGTGACAAGAATGGTGAATTCTTGTAACAAAAAGCAATCAAACGACTATTATTTGTCATTCTGAGTGTAGCGAAGAATCTCTGTTTTTAGCCGCTGAGATTCTTCACTCCGCTGCGCTCCGTTCAGAATGACAAGAATTATTCTGTATTTTTAGACTGCAACTTCATATTAGAGGATGGTCGGTATTACCATGAAAAGTTATCCGGACTCGGCAAAATTAGCCTTTTATTATTCTGAGCGTAGCAATGAACCGCATACTTTGAGATTCTTCGGTCGCTTCGCTCCCTCAGAATGACAGATTGGACGATTTTTTAGATCTCTTGTTCTCTCAAATATCCCCGCCGGGGTGGGCCAGGCCCAGTTTGTATGCCAAACAGGCCCGGATGTAGTCCCGGAACAGGGGGTGCGGCTTCAGGGGCCGGGACTTGAATTCCGGGTGGAACTGGCACCCTAAAAACCAGGGATGGTCGCTTAACTCGATGATCTCCACCAGCTCGCCGTTGGGGGAGGTGCCGGAGATCACCAGGCCGGCTTGTTTAAGTTGCTCCCGGTATAGGTTGTTGAACTCATAGCGGTGGCGGTGCCGTTCCATGATCTTGGCCTCGCCGTAGGCGACCCCGGCCAGGGAGCCTGCCGCCAGGACGCAGGGGTAGCTCCCCAGGCGCATGGTGCCGCCTTTGTCCGCCCCCTGGTCCCGGCGGATAACGGCGTCGGTGCGGTAATCATACCACTCCCGCATCAGGTAGATGACGGGGTGCTCCGCCTCGGGGAGGAATTCTTCGCTGGTGGCGGAGGCGAGGTTGGCCGCGTGGCGGGCAAATTCGATGACCGCCAGCTGCATGCCGAAGCAGATGCCGAAGTAGGGGATTTTCTGCTCCCGGGCATAGCGGATGGCCAGGATCTTGCCCTCCACGCCCCTGACCCCGAAGCCCCCGGGAACCAGGATGCCGTGGAGATGCCCCAGGAGGCCGGCGGGGCCTTCCCGCTCCACCCGTTCCGAGTCGATGTAGGTGAGGGCCACCTGGACTTCGTTGGCCAGCCCGCCGTGCACCAGGGCCTCGTGCAGGCTTTTATAAGACTCCCGTAGATCTACGTACTTGCCCACGATGCCGATTTCCACCCGGTCCTTGGGATTTTTGATGCGGGCCACCAGCTTTTCCCAGACCTCCAGGCGGGGCGCCCGGGTCCAGATATTGAGCGTCTCCACCAGGCGGTCATCCAGTCCCTCCCGGTGCAGCAGCAGGGGAATCTCGTAGATGTTGTCCACGTCCTGGGCGGTGATGACCGCCTTGGGCTCCACGTTGCAGAACAGGGAGATCTTGGCCTTGATGTCCGGGCTCAAGACCTTTTCAGTGCGACACAGGAGGATGTCAGGCTGGATGCCGATGGAGCGCAATTCCTTGACGCTGTGCTGGGTGGGTTTGGTCTTGACCTCCCCGGCGCTCTTGATGAAGGGCACCAGGGTCAGGTGGATGTAGCAGACGTTCTCTTTGCCCAGGTCGCCTTTGAGCTGGCGGATGGCCTCCATGAAGGGCAGGCTCTCGATGTCCCCCACGGTGCCGCCGATCTCGATGATGGCCACATCCGCGGAGGGCGCGACAGCCATGATGGACTGCTTGATTTCGTCGGTGATGTGGGGAATGACCTGGACGGTGCCGCCTAAATAGTCGCCCCGGCGCTCCTTGGTGATGACGTTGTAATAGATGCGGCCCGAAGTGAAGTTGTGCTCCTGGCCCAGGGTGACCGAGGTGTAGCGCTCGTAATGCCCCAGATCCAGGTCGGTCTCCGCCCCGTCTTCGGTGACGTAAACCTCGCCGTGCTGGAACGGGTTCATGGTCCCGGGGTCCACATTGATATAGGGGTCCAGCTTTTGAAAGGTGATGCGCAGCCCCCGGGATTCCAGCAAGGCGCCGATGGCCGCGGCGGCCACGCCCTTGCCTAAGGAGGACAGCACCCCGCCGGTGATGAAGATGATTTTGCTTTTCACACGTCCTTTATTATACCTAGCCAAACCCAATGTCAAGGTGAAGTCCGGCGGGAGGCGGCGGGAAAAAAGCGGGCCTGGTAGGGGGGGAGGTTTGCGGGCGAACCGGGGTAACCAGGCTCAACGCCCCGGGGCGGAGGCGCCCCCCCGATTGAGGGGGCGACTCCGATAAAATTATCCTGCGGCTGTCAAAAGGTGGAGGTTGCCCGGTCCCGGGGCCGGGAGGCGCGGCGCTAACCCGGGCCTTATTGCACCAGCTTGGGCGGGGCCAGGGCGCCGGATTTAGCGCCGCCCGGCAGCGCCGCGGCCGCTTCCGCCATGGTTAAGACCCTGCACTTGACGTACTTGGGGTTCCCCGAATCTTTCACCTCAAGGATTTTTACCGGCACAAAGGCATCAATTTGATCGGTATGATTAAATTTGGGGGTATCCACCACCGGGAGAAACACGTCCCAGCCACAGGGGTGCGTGGCCAATTCAGCTTTTAACTCCTGAAGGGCCGAAGCCAGCACGCCGTTGTTGAGGTCAATGGTATCCCCGACATGCAAAGGGGGACAGGAATTGTTTTTGATATAATCCCGGATGGTTCTGGCGTTGGCGTTGTCAGGATCTGCCGCAAACCAACCGCCGTTATCCTCGGGATCGGGATTAAAGCCGATGTATATTTCGTGGTTAGGATTGTCAGCATAGTCTTTATTCACGGCAATGGGAAGGGACCCCTTGCCCACGGCGTTGGCAAAGTCCATGACCGCGACGGCAGAGGCCTGCATATTTTTCGAGGACTGCCCGAAGACTTGGGCCAGAAACATTTGGACGTTGTTCCTGCGGGTCGTCACCCGGACGCCGTTGGCATTGGCGTTATTCCCGGGGGTAAACACTTTGGCGGCGTAATTCCACCGGCCCACCTCCACCGTAACCTCGTCGGCGGTGAGGTTGGCGCCGTCCACCCGGTTCTTCGTCGCGGTGGCGAGGGCCTTGGTTTGCCCATTACTCCAACTTGGGTCCCGGCTGTCCGCCAAGGAGATATCAACCGGCCAGAGACCCCGGGCTCCGGACAGGGCCCCGGCTTCGGCCGCCTTAACCAATTCCCGTTTCACCGTCGCCATGTGGGCGATGTCCAGGGCCAGGGCGGCGCAACTGATGAAAACCACCATCCCGATGGCCGCATAGACCGCCACGGCTCCCGATTCGTTGTCGAAAAATCCCTTTTTGCCTCGTTTCATAAGTCGCCTCTGGTCATCTTGGATTAGGCACGCGTCACCGCAGTGGTTCCCGGCCGCCGGAAGCTCAGGCTCAATTCCAGGGCCGGGTTCAGATTGACTACATTTGTATGATGGTTCACCGCCCAATGCCATCGGGAAATATACTGATTTGCAAGTCCAAAAATACCGAATTTCAGGTAGGAGGGGTCCGGTGAGGCAAAAAATTGACCGGGCAACTTGTTGGAAGAGTTGAGGTTGAGGTTTAGGTTCAATACGGTTCACTTAAGGTTTGGCTATTTCGATGGGTTGCTGGGGCGAGGATGCCCCCCCCCCCCCCCCCCCCCCCCCC
>VGSJ01000126.1 GCA_016875015.1 Deltaproteobacteria bacterium
ATACCGACTTCACGGTGGCTACCGGGAAGGTCTTGGCCACAACCCCCAGGCTGATGTAATCCGTGATCCGGCTGCCTTTGGGGAGTTCTGCAAGTGTCCGTGCCATCTGCGGTCCTCCTGTCATAGCTTGACACAGGATACCACAGAATTAATATTAAGTGAACAGTATTGGATTTAGGGGGATTTAAGAACCGCCAACTGGAAGGAATTTATGGCAAACGCTATAATTATAACTTATTTAAAATCAAAGATATGCGACTAACTCAGCGCCCGGGGGCTCCAGGCTGAGGTCAGATGATTTCCCGGACCCACCCCTAATGCCACCGGGTCCAGACCCGCTCGGCCGCAGCCACGGTATGCTCCAGGTCCTCCGGCGTGTGGGCCCGGGAGATGAACCAGGCCTCGAATTGCGAGGGCGGCAAAGAGATCCCCGCCTCGAGCATCCCCTGGAAGAACTTCCGGAACTGCGCCAGGTCGGATTTCTTGGCCTCTATAAGGGTGCTCACCGGCCCGGCGGTAAAAAACAGGGTGAGCATGGATCCCACCCGGTTGACCGTCAGGTCCACCCCCTGGCGGACGGCGGCGTTCGCCAGTTCCCGGGCCAGCCAGGCCCCCTTCTCTTCCAGATCCTCATAGGTTCCGGGTTCATTCAACGCCGTGAGGGTCGCCAGGCCCGCGGCCACCGCCACCGGGTTCCCCGACAGGGTCCCCGCCTGGTAGATGGGGCCGCTCGGGGCCATTTGGGTCATTAAGTCCCGCCGGCCGCCGTAAGCGCCCACCGGCAGGCCGCCGCCGATGATCTTGCCCAGGCAGGTGAGATCGGGCTTAAGGCCGTACAACTCCTGGGCCCCGCCCCGGGCCACCCTAAAGCCGGTGATCACTTCATCGAAGATCAGCAGGATGCCTGCCGCGTCGCAGATCTGGCGCAAGCCCTCCAAAAACCCGGGCCGAGGCGGCACCACCCCCATGTTGCCGGCCACCGGTTCCACGATGATGGCCGCGATCTCTCCCTTATACCGCCCCGCGGCCTGGCGCACCGCCTCCAGGTCGTTGTAGGGCAGCGATAGGGTCAAAGCCGCGATCTCCGGGGGCACCCCGGGACTGCCAGGAATGGCCTGGGTGAGGACCCCGCTGCCCGCGGCCACCAGAAAAGAGTCGGCATGGCCATGGTAACAGCCGTCGAACTTGATCACCCGGGAGCGGCCGGTGGCGCCCCGGGCCAGCCGCAGGGCGCTCATGGTTGCTTCGGTCCCCGAGTTGACCAAACGGACCATTTCGAGGCTCGGCGCCGCCGCGCAGAGAACCCGGGCCAGTTCCAGTTCCCCCGGCGTCGGGGCCCCGAAACTGGCGCCTTGCGCGGCCGCGGCGGCCACCGCCGCCACCACCGCGGGCGCCGCGTGGCCCAGGATCAAAGGTCCCCAGGAGCCCACGTAATCCAGGTAGGAGTTGCCGTCCACGTCAAAGATCCGGGCCCCCGCTCCCCGGGCGATGATCCGGGGGGTGAGGCCCACGGCCTGCCAGGCCCGCACCGGGCTGTTGACCCCACCGGGGATGAGCTCTTGCGCGCTTTGAAAAAGTGCTGCTGATTTGGCATAACCGGCCATCGCCTGCTCCTGCCCTTAAAAGTTCAAGGTTCAAAGTTCAAAGTTGAGGGTATGCCCGTCATGAACTTTTTATAATTAACGGGTGGGCCAAAGGCCCATGCGCAACTGCTCACTGCTCACACCCTTCAGCTCTCCCCCTCCCTGAAATACCGCATGGTGGTCTTTTTCAGTTCGGTCTCGCTGAACAGCATCTCGTAGTCGCGCACTCCGGTTTCCGCCGCCATCTGCGCCGCGATCTTGACGCACTCTTCCGGGGTGCGACCGTGGATCATGGTGTAGAGGTTATACGGCCAGGAGGGCGCCGGCCGGCGGGCGTAGCAGTGGGTCACGGCCCTCTGCCCGGCCAGGTGCTGACCGATGCGCTTAAGGTCGGCCTCCGGCACCGCCCAGGCCACCAGGGCGTTGGCCTCGTAGCCCGACTGCTGGTGGCGCAGGGTGGCCCCGAACCGCCGGATGTAGCCCCGGGCCATCAGGCTCCGGATAGCGGCCAGCAAGGGTTCTTCCCCAATCCCCAGATGCTCCGCCACCTCCAGAAACGGGCGGGGGCAAATTTCCAGATCCCGTTGCAGGGCCAAGATCACCTTCCTGTCCAGGTCTGACAGCATCCACGGCCTCCCCCATCTCCAGGGAATATAGACCAATTGACCGGGCTTGGCAAGGGCGCCAGGAGTTGGGGGGCCGCCCTGCCTGGTGGGCGTTTATCAGGGAATCAAGGGGGTCCCGAGAGGTGATACCAAGTTGCCGTCAAAAAGGTAATTCCCCTTCAAGGGTGCGTCTTACGCACCAAGAATGGCGCGTGAGACGCGCCCGGATTTTAGCGCCTTGGGGAACCATTCTCCGGACCTGAAAATACTTTTCTGAGAGCAACCTGGTATGAGGGGACGCCGGGGGGGCCTGCCGGCGCCCGTCACTGGGCGGCCGCGCGGCCCCGGGATTCCGCCGCCGGCGCCTCTCTGGCGAGCGCCTTGATGATGGCCGCGACTTTGTCGCGCACCTCCTGTCTCAGGTGATACAGGTCCTCTCCCATGGCGCAGGTCACAACATAGTCAATGAAGCGGCTGGGGTTTTGCCTCAACATCCCGATCAGCTGGGTCCAGAATTGACGCCGGTACGACGGACGAACCCCTATCGACCAGAGAATTTTGCCAAAAGCCTGGGCCTCTTTTAATTGGCTGCGCCAGGAAATGCCCGGGGGAGGGACGCGGCCCCCTGGCAGGGGAGGCCCGGGGGCGCTCCTCGGGGGCCGGTGAGCCGGCTGCATGGCCAGGTAATAGCGGTAGGCCCTCGCCAGATAACGGGATGGTTCATACAGGTAATCCCAGGCATCGACGTATTCCTGCATGATCTCAGCTTCCGGCCGATCCGGTTCATAGTTTAACGCCGCGAAGGTCCCCCCATCGTCTCCCACATCCCCTCTCAGCCTGCCCTCCCGCTCCAGCCGGTTCCACAGGCTGCTGAATGGCGCGGCCTGCAGGACCCCGAGCATGGCCACGGGAATATCAGTCTGATCTATAAAGGCGCATATCCGCTCGCCGGCCCCTTTCGTTTCCCCGTCCAGACCGATGATGAAGCTCCCCATAACCGCCACCCCGTTGTTCTTGAGGTTGTTGAGCGATTCCACCAGCGGGTTCTTGATATTTTGGTGCTTGCGGCTGGTTTTGAGCACCTGGTCATCCGGAGACTCGATCCCGATAAAGACTTTCCTCAGGTTGGCCTTGGTCAAGAGGTGGATCATTTCCAGGTCCTGCCCCAGATTCACCGATGCCTGGGTCAAAAAGCCAAAGGGTCCACCCCGGCTCTTCAACCAGGGGGTGAGTTCTTGCAGGAGGGCCCGGGCATGTGGCTTACTACCGATGAAATTGTCGTCGCAGAAAAATACCGCGCCTCTGGCCCCGAGCCGGTAGAGGGATTCCAATTCCGCGATGACTTGCTGCGGCGTCTTGTAGCGGGGCTTGCGTCCGAAGAGGTTCACCACATCGCAGAATTCGCAGTCAAACGGGCATCCCCTGGAAGTCTGGATCGTCATGGTATCGTAATCGCTAAGCCGCAGCAAATCAAACCGTGGGATCGGGGAGGTAGTCAGGTCCGGCCTCTCGTCGTTTTCAATCACCCCGGTCTTGCCGTCTCGCATTGCCTCCAACAGCAGAGGAATCGTATTCTCTCCTTCGCCCCGCACCACGAAATCACTTCCCGCTTCCAGGGCTGCCCCGGGGAGTGAAGTGGGATGGGGTCCTTCCACCACGACGGTTTTCCCCCGGTGTTTGGCTTCTCTCACCAGGGCCAACAGGCCCGCCCGCTGAATGTACATCGCCGATATCAGGATCAGATCGGCCCACTGCCAATCGTCCTCCGTCAGCTTTCTGGCGTTGAGATCGGCCAGACGCAGTTCCCATTCTAAAGGCAATAAGGCGGCCACCGTCAGCAGGCCCAACGGTGGATTCGTCGTCTTGTTACCCCTGAACCGGACCGCTTTCCGGAAACTCCAAAAGGAAAGAGGAAATTCGGGACACACCAACAAAGCCCGCATGGCATCAAAACTCCTTAAGGGAGGCCGGGGGGACTTCCACCTGGCCGCGGCCTCACTGCGGAGGTCTTTAATTATACTCAATTATTCTGAATCACGGCACTTTTCAGAAAATACGTTAACTTGAACCTGAGCAAGCGCCGGCGCACCGGGTCCTTAATCAAAAATCAAAATCACCGGAATTCCTGGCTGGCCCGATTCATTCAATGGAACCCCTTACCGCCACCTTACCCGGTCCCCCGCCTTGATCCCGTGCCGGTCGGCAAACCCGCCGGGCACTTCCAGGACATGGGTCACCGGCGCCGGCGAGGTCAGGCCACCCGGGAAGGTCGGGGGCACGTTCCGGGTTAGCCCCGCCACCCGCCCTTGGCTGACCCAGATGAGGTCTAAAGGGATGCGCATCCCCCGCATGCAAAAGGTCTGCACCTCTTTCTCCGGCATGAAGAAGAGCATCCCCCGGCCCTCCGGCAACTCGCTCCGGTAACTCAGGCCGAGGTAGATCCGCTCCGGGGTCCTCACCGCTTCGGCCTGCACCGCGACCTTCCCAACGGTCACCCAAACCCAGGGGTTGCCGTGTTCCGAGACTTCCTGGCCCCCGGCCCTCCCGGCCAGTCCAGGGAGAGCGGCCAGGAACAGCCCGGCCATCACCCAGGCGCTCAGGTGGCGACTGATTCGCATCAATACCTCCGGCGGGCCTTTAGGACTCGCCTCGATTTTTGAGCCGGGGACACCGGGCCGCTTTTGGCCGGTTCCCCGCGTTTACCCTACCAGGTCATGGGCGCCGTGCCCAGAACTCTTTGGGGAAAAGAGGTGGCCTAGCCCGGCCCGGTTAACGCGGCCCCGGCGTCTCGCTGAGGTTGGCGCTCCGCGAAAAACCCTGGAATCGGGCGGCCTCTGTGCTATAGTGTTTTTGCTAAAAAGGTCACTGGCTCGTGAATGTCTGCTCCGCGTTAAAGCTCTTACCTTCAGGAGACTATGCCATGAAAATTGTCGCCGTGCTGGGAAGCCCCCGGCCCCAGGGCAACAGCAGCACCCTGGCCCGCGCCTTCCTCAAGGCCGCTGGGGAACGGGGGGCCGAGGTCACCGAGTATTTGCTGAACCAGATGAATTTCCAGGGCTGCCAGGGCTGCGGGGCCTGCAAAACCAAGCGCGAAACCTGCATCCTGGAAGACGACCTGGCCCCGGTGTTGCAATCCGTCAGGGACGCCGACCTCCTGGTCCTGGCCTCTCCCGTGTATTTTGGGGACCTCAGCGGCCAGTTGAAATGCTTCTTTGACCGTACCTATTCATACTTCAACCCGGATTTTTCCTGCCGGATGCCGCCGGGCAAGCAAGTCGTCATGGTTTTGACCCAGGCCAACCCCGATGAGACGGAGTTCGCCGACATCTTTCCCCGCTACGAGCGCTGGTTTAAGTGGTACGGCTTTGCCCCGGCTCATCTCCTCCGGGCCGTCGGCGTCCGGGAGCCCGGCGAGGTCGCGTCCCAGACTGCGGCCCTTAATTCGGCCGCCTCCCTGGCCCGGAAGTTGGCGGGTAAACCCTAAAGGGCTTGACAGGGGCGGGCTTACCCCGCTCTTTGGCATCCGCAGCTTGTCCGCCGAACTCCTGGTGAGATTGACTGCCTGGGTGCGGTCACTCGCGCCAAACTCTTAACCAGAGGGGCCGATAGTAATTTGTAATCGACATAGGTAGGCCCTTGCGGGCTTTCCCTGTCACACCACCGGGCGTACGGGTCCGTACCCGGCGGTTCGGATGGTTAAGCTATCTTTCTGGTGCTAAAGTTGGGAGGCCAAGCGAG
>VGSJ01000127.1 GCA_016875015.1 Deltaproteobacteria bacterium
CGCCGGACTCCAATAGCATGTAGTGCCAACCCTTTTTTGCCATGGCTTAACTTACTGATAATCCAAAACTATTTTTTTACAACTGTCGAAGATGAGTCATAGATTTTCCTCCTCCTCATCGTCTTTTTAAAAAGCATATACCATGGAAAGCAAGGGGGTAATGTTGGCGGTGGTTTCTTTTCCCGCCAGGTCAATTTGAACTCCCAAAGCCAGGGAGAATTTATCCGTGGCCATATACTCAATTCCCGGCACAATGGAGAGGAGGGCGGCGGGGGCCAGGTTGGCCTTGTGCCCGAAGAGGCGACCGGCCTCCCAGGTGCTGGTCAGCTCCACCAGGGCTATCCACTTTTTCGTCATCGGGTACTCCGCGGCCAGGTTCACGGTGATGAAGTCCCGGGGGTAGTTGCGCACATTCGTGGCGCTGGGATCGCCTGGCGCCAGTTCTCCGGTTTCCACGCCGTTTTCATCAAGCACATGCACGAGGGGGCTGCGGTCCTCCCGGCTGGTGTAGGCAGTGCCCATGGTGTACCAGAAGTTCCCATAAACGATAAAAGGGCTCAGATACTTGGACACGTTGAGACCCGTGGTGAAAGTATACGAGCCGCTCCCCAACTGATCCATCCCCAGGCGGCCGGGATTGAGGCGGCGAAAGCGCCCGCTGGGAAAGGTGGGGGAAAAGATGGCGCTGACCGTGGGGGCCGCTTGGGTCTCCTCCACCAGGCGATACTTGAACGTCAGGTTGATGTCGCCCAGCCCTCCGAAATCAGCGGCGCGCTCCCCCCGAGGCCCCGGTTCACTGACGTTACTGGCCCAGTTGTGGATATAGGGAATGACCGCATAGACCTCCAGGTTATTCCACAGGCCATAGGTGAATTTCCAGCTCATGCCGAAGGACTTGAAATCTCCGCCGGCGCTGATGCGCCGCCAGCTGGGGCTGAAGTTGTTGGTGGCAAAGCTCAGCCCGAAGGTGGGCTGCAGGGCGAACTTGCCGGTCTCGATGGGAATGGCGGTGTCGGTGACGATGGGACCGAAGGTGGAGGGACATTCGTCTTTGGCGGGTTCGGGCTGGAAGCCTTCCCCGCGTCCTTCAAATTGAATTTCTCCCTCCACCGCGGCGGGTTTCGAAATGGCCTTTTCTTTATCGTCAGCCGCAATTACCGGGTTAAGCCACCCGGTGGCCAGCCAACCACAACCACACAACGCTAAGCAGAACAACCAGATTCTCACACTCCGCATGTGGTTTTCTCCTCTCCATACTCCAAATGAGATAATTTGGGGCATCCCTGAGGCCTTCAGGCCGTCATAATCGGCGCCATGCCGGGGTGGAGAATGCCTCGCCAGGGCTTAAGCCTTGGCCTAGGAAACAAAAAAAGCCACGAAAGCTCAGCGCCTGCGGCGCGACAGCCTTCGTGGCTTTCAATTCAAGGTTATGAGGGTATGACGATCCGGGGTTCATTCCCGGATTTTTCACGACTTTATGACAGGGAAAAAGTTTTGTCAACATTTAAGTTATCCCCCTCGTGAAAACCATCTTAATGTAATTGAATCGCAATTGCAATATCAGAGTGACCCTCTACCCTCAATAAAGTGCTTTTCCTCCCCGAGGCCGGCCCGGCTTCACCTCAGGGGTTTCTCTACCCGCTCAGCCGAACCGGGGGGTGAACCGGCTGCAAACGGTTGTGCTCCGCCTGGGCCACCAGAAGTTTGATATCCCTACACCCCTTGGTAAAGAGGTAGTGCCAGGCATCGTTCACTTCATAAAATCCTTGCCTGGAGCCCACCAGTTCCACCCGGTCGGCGGTGAAGCCCATTTCCCGGCAATGGCTTGCCAGATCAAGGCCTTCCGGCAACTCCGCCCCGCCGGTCAGATAAACGATCAGCCCGCTCTTCATAAAATCCTCCTTGACGTTCAATTCATAAGTTGTTTCGCACCCTGAAGATGGAGATGACTTTCCCTACAAGCTCTTCAAGGCCTGGGCCAGATGGTCCAAATAGATGGCGATGATCCCATCCTGATAACCCAGCCCCTTTTTAACTCCCTCGATGCGATAGGGTTTTTGTTTCAGAAGCTCGGATTTCCAGCTCTCCGGATCATCGCCCAACATATCCTTGGCTACATGTTCACCGGCCACAAACATGAAGGGCATCAGGATCACGGTGGCAGGGTTGGCTTGTTTGACGGCCTCAAAGACCTCTTCCTTGGCGGGTTTGTCCTCCACGGCGCCTAAAAAGACGTTCTGGTAGCGGGCCCGCAGCAGTCGGTCAAAGATTAGATAGGCCTTTTCCCCCTCCGGCGCCGGGCTGCCATGGGCCATCAGGACCACCGCGGTATCCTTTAAATCCTTGGGAAAGGTCTGGGCCACGGTCTGGAGGACTCGCTCCTGATCCTCTTTGCTGCTCAGCAACGGTTTGCCCAGGGCGATTTTTAGGCCGGGGATCTCCCGGCTTACCTGCACGACTTTCTTTTCCCACTCCTCCCCCGGCACAATATGGAGGGACTGGATGGCCACCCGGGTATATCCGGCCGCCTTTAATTCTCGCAACGTCGTGCCCAGGTCATTGAGCTTCTGGCCCTTTTCCTTGGCGACCTTTTGCCGGACTTTATGGGAAGTGAAGGCCCAGCGGATTTCATAGCCAGGAAAGCGCTCTTTAACTTTTTCTTCAAAATGGTTGTAAGTGTCAAAGGCTTCTGTGGTGGTGCCAAAGGCCGCCAAAACGATGGCGGGGTTGGCCGTCGAGGCCGCGTGCAGCGCCCCGGGGGAACTCATCACGGAGATGAGCAGCAGTAGAGATAACCACCGGTACTTGCTCGGCTTTGCCATGTCGTTCTCCTTTATGCGGTTGATTGCCACAAAAAAAATCCTTAAGTCACGGAGACTTAAGGATTGCACCCAGCTTCTTGATCCTTAGTTGAGCTTCTCGCCCCTAGGCCTCGTAGGGGCTCAAGCCTTCATCCGGGCAGGTCTTCTGACTTCCGGATCGCCCTACTCCCTGTGCCTTCCCATCTCGCTTCAGTGAGACAGTGGCTTCCTACAGGTTTCGTCCCCGGTTACAGCGGCGGGACCGCGCCGGTTTTTCACCGGCTTCCCTATTATACCCTATATGGGTACCCGAATATTGTTGACCCCAATATATATGCAATTAATTCCGGCTGTCAAGGGAAAAAATGCCCCTGGTCGACCATAAGAGGTTTCTATTACGAAAAGTTCCTCAGCACAGGTTGAAAACCTGTGCCACCATATCTTTTCATGTTTTAGGGGTGAGCCAAAGGCCCAGGCGCGACTGATTTGAAGGGAGTCAGGTTCCCCGGGGCTTTGGGTTTAATGCAGGTGGCTGGCTGGGGGACTAGGATTCGAACCTAGATCAGCGGCGCCAAAGGCCGCTGTCCTGCCGTTGGACGATCCCCCAGTAGGTGGCCGGCAAAGGATGCGCCGGGTTGCGGCCGCATCTGCTAAAATTATAATGATTTTCCCCCCGGCCACGCAAGTATTTTGTCCGGCGAAGCCCAGCGATCGTTCCCATTTCCCGAAAATCTCCCTGATTTGCCAACCGCCGGAGCAAAGAGTTAGTTATAGTATAAAGAGCTTTACGTTTTCGTTCTTTCCCCCTATAATATATGTGAATACTTTCACAGCTAATGGAGAGCCAATCGTGAGTTTTCTCATCGCTATGGCCGGCAAAGGCGGCACCGGCAAGACCACCGTGGCCGGCATGCTGTTGCGCTACCTGTTGGAACGCGGCAAGAAACCGGTGCTGGCGGTGGACGCCGATGCCAACAGCAATCTCAATGAAGTCCTGGGGATCGAGGTGGACAGCTCCGTGGGCGCGGCCCGGGAAGAGATGAAAAAAGGCGGCGGCATGGTGGACATGACCAAAGACCAACTCATCGAGATGCGCATCAACCAGTGCCTGGTGGAGGCCGACGGCTTCGACCTCATCGCCATGGGCCAGCCCGAAGGGCCCGGTTGCTACTGCGCCGCCAATAACCTGGTGGCCCGGTTCATGGAGGTCCTGAGCAAAAATTATCCCTACATCCTGATGGACAACGAAGCGGGCATGGAGCACATGAGCCGCCTCACCACCAATAAGGTGGATCTCCTGGTGCTGGTGAGCGACCCCTCCTGGCGGGGGATCCAGGCGGCCCGGCGCCTCAAGGACCTGGCCCAGGCCCTGAAGGTCGTGGTGGGCCGCCCCGTTCTCATCGTCAACCGGGTGACGAACGGTCTGAGTCCCAAAACCACGGAGGAAATTGCCACCCAGGGCCTCGAACTGGCCGGCTTGATCCCTGAGGACCCCCAGCTGGCCGAGTTCGACAGCCAGGGCCGCCCCACTTTTACCTTGCCGGCTGATTCCCCAGCATTAAAAGGGGCTTACGCTATCTTTGACCGGTTGCTTACCTAAGTTCATTACCCGCGATCCTCGCAGGCGTGATTTTTTGCTTGACAGGTTGCCTAATTAATTATTATTTTCACAATGTTTATACCTCCACAGTTCAAGAAAAGTTAAGAGGCCGGCGATTTCCGAAAAAATTAAGGAGGGAACCACCTTGGCGTTTGAAATTCCCAAACAGAAGTATTCTGGCGCGATCAAAACAGTAACCATCGGTAAGGGCGATAAAGCCATCACCCTGGGAGGAGAGACCTCCTACCCCTTCTATGTGTTTGAAGGGGCAATGCCCCACAAACCCCGGATTGCCATGGAGGTATGGGACAAGGATCCGGGCGAGGACTGGGCCGGCCCGGCGTATGCCGCCATCAAGGATGTGGCTAAGGACCCCGTGGCCTGGGCCCAGAAGTGCGTCAAGGAATTTGGCGCCGAAGCCATCGGCCTGGTCCTGGTGAGCACTGATCCCAACGGGGACAACGCCACGCCCGAAGCGGCCGCGGCCACGGCCAAGAAGGTATTGGCCGCCATTGACGTGCCGTTGATCGTTTACGGCACCAGCAACGTCGAAAAGGACGCGGAAGTGCTGCCCGCCGTAGCCGAGGCCTGCGCCGACAAGAGCATCACCATCGGCCCGGTGCAGGACAAGAACTACAAGAAGATCGGCGCCGCAGCCCTGGCTTACAACCATTCGTTGTCGGCCAACTCCCCCATCGACGTCAACCTGGCCAAGCAGTTGAACATCCTCCTGGGCCAGTTGGGCGTTAAAGACAGCCAGATCCTGGTGGATCCCACCACCGGCGGCCTGGGTTACGGCATGGAGTATTCCTATTCCGTCATGGAACGGGACCGCATGGCCGCCCTCACCCAGGAAGATGACAAGCTGCAGTTCCCCATCCTCAACTATGTCGGACAAGAAGTGTGGAAGGTGAAGGAGTGCAAGCAAACCAACGAAGATGCGCCCCAACTGGGCGACCAGACCAAACGGGGCATCCTGATGGAGGCCATCACTGCCGTGGACCTGCTCCTGGCCGGGAGCGATCTGCTCATCATGCGCCATCCGGAATCGGTGAAAATGGTCAAGACCATCATCCAGGAGTTGGCCGGCTAAGGCGACGCCGTACCTGGATATGAACATTCATTTTTTTTCAGAGCTCAGCCCTTTAAGCCAATCGCCGTAAATGTTCAATTTCCGGGCATGGGGCTCTGGTTCTAAAGGGGGGCCATGAAGGTCATCCCTAAAAGCAAGAAACTGGAGGAGAAATAAATGGCTGAGTTAGATTTAGAAAAACTATCCATGGACCCCGCGGCCCAGGAGTTGATCAAGAAGGCCCAGGCCGAAGGCGTTGAGACCATTTTTGATCGGGCCAAGGCCATGAAGCCTTGCCCCATCGGCATTGAAGGGGCCTGTTGCCGCATCTGCGCCCAGGGTCCCTGCCGGGTGCCGCCCC
>VGSJ01000128.1 GCA_016875015.1 Deltaproteobacteria bacterium
CCAAATGGTCTCGCCGTCCCAGGGCGCCGATGATCTGCTGCCGGACCTTGCCGCCCTCGCGGTAGGAGCGGACGATCTGCAGATATTCGTAAGCGCCGCCCCTGCCAACACTACGTTTATTCCGCACGAACATGTGTATAATATACAGATATTAAAAAGGATTGTCAAGTCTTTTTAGAGGCTTATGGATGCATGGGTTGGCACTACATTTCCGCCCTTCCCATCTATGCCACCTAACAATTTCAATGACTTATACCTATATCTGGGCTTACAACTGTCGAAAATGAGTTTGAGTAATAAAGATCATGTGAGATTATTTCATCTTTTCAATTCTCTGAATAACTGCCTTCATAATTATTGGCCAAGCTATCGTGGCATCACACAAAACCTCAGCGAACCGGCCTCCTTCTTCTGGCGAGGCGAATTTTCCCCAGGATACGCCTTCCTTAAAGCTGCAACCGCTTAACCCTCCCCAGTAATCGGGCTCCGGGCAGAGTCGAACACCATAATTAAACCGCAACTCCGGTAAGTCTAACTTCAGACGCATGTGAAGCAATTCTAAATAAGGCATTACCTGCTGCGCCCAGTTACGAGGCACTCCTCCGCCTATGATGAAGATTCCCAATTTTCTGGCATTCAAAGCTTGCTGCGCATATTCCCCTATATCTAAGAAAGGATTAAATTGCAGCGAAGGGCTCATTAGGGCATTGGGTAATTGCTCTCCAACGGATAAACTTTTTCTTACCATGTGAATAGCCATATCCAATGCCAGTTCAGAGTCGATAAAGGCCGGGATAAAAACCGGCACCCCTTTTAAATAAGCATTTCGCAAGATCCCGGGCTGGTCGCTTTGTTCAGACAGATATTTTCCTAATTCTCTGCAGAGGCTTGCAGAAGACCATACCTGATTGGGGTCTATTTTTTCCAGCACAGTTCGAAAAACATCTTCAGCATAATCCAGGTTGGCTTCCATCTCTAAAGTATCATAGATGCGATTATATCCTTGGAAATATAAGTCTCGATCAGACCGGCTCTTAGGACATTTATAATGCACCCGTCCTAATGTTTCGATAAGCCCATGAGCCACTAACGCCCCTGTGGTAACAACGGCTTGCAGCCAACCCCGGTCGATCATCTCGCAAATCAATAACCCCATTTTGGCCACACTCATGGCTCCGGAAAAGGTGCCAACTATCGTACAATCAGGGTCACGAACCATATCTGTAAGGACATCAGCGGCTTCCCCTAAAGAACGCCCCCCAAATGCCGTTTTGCTCATTGCCTTGAGCAATTCATCAAAGTCCTGAACGCTATTTATGTCTAATGGAGCCAAAGGCTCGAGGCCGTCTTTGGCCCCATCATGATAATCTTCAGCCTTTCTTCTCATGGTTTTCTGCCTTCCGATTTAATTTTAGAGTATTTGATATAATTTTTTGCCTTATTCAAGAAGGCCGGCGGCTTTGATAGATATAACCCAAAGCCTTATAAAGCAGCCGCGCCGCAGTGAATTCGCTCGCCTGCTGCCCCGGGATGGGGGCCAGTTCCACCAGGTCCAGGCCGATGATGGGGCCTCTTTTAGCCAGAATTTCCATTATGGTCAGCACCTGGCCGTATGAAAAACCGCCGGGTTCCGGGGTGCCCACCGCGGGCATGATGCCCGGGTCCAGGGCGTCCAGATCGATGGACAGGTACACCGGCCCCGATATCCCTTGGAGGTGCGACAGGGCCGCCTGCCAGCCTTCCGGGGTGTGGAGCTCTGTCGCTTTGAACAGCTTGAGGCGCGGCGCCACTCGCAGGAACTGGTATTCGTCCTGGGAATAGGCCCGCACTCCCAGGAGGGTGAGGGGGCGCCCCAGTTCATAGGCCCGGCGCATGACGCAGGCATGGGAGAGTTTGCTGCCGTCGTAGCTCTCCCGCATGTCGGCGTGGGCGTCCAGGGCCACCACGTTCAGGTCCGGGTAGCGGGTCTGCATGGCCTGGAGCAGGGCCACGGTGATGGTGTGTTCGCCGCCCAGGGCGCAGATCAGCTTCCCCTGGGCGATCCAGGGCTGCACCACTCGCTTGATTTTCTCCACCATGGCCTGGGGGCCCGAGGCCTCAGCCAGGATGGGGGCGGCGGTGGCCAGGCGGATGGCGGCCGAGGGGTCCCAGTCATAGTCCTCGTCCCACAACTCCACCTGGCGGGAGGCGGAGAGTATCGCCTCCGGGCCTCCCCGGGCGCCGGCCCCATAGGTGGTGGTGGCTTCATAGGGAATAGGCAGGATCACCGCTTCGGCTTCTTTGACCGGCAATGATCTCAGGTCCAGGAAGTTCAACCAGGCCATCTCAGGTTTCCTCCGGCGCCACGATTTTTAGATCCATCTCCTTGAGGCGCCGATAGAGGGTGGCCAGGCCGATGCCCAGGAGGCGGGCGGCCAGTTCCTTGTCGCCCCCGGTCTTTCTCAGGGTCTGGAGGATGGCCTGGCGCTCGATCTCATCCATGGAAGACCCCACCGGCAGGACAATCTTGTCGTCTTCCGGGGAATGCCGGCGGATTTCGTCCGGCAGGTCCTCGAATTCCACCATGTTGCTGGCGCACAGAGCCACCGCCCGTTCCACCACGTTCTGCAACTCCCTGATGTTGCCGGGCCAGTAATAACTTTTTAAGGCCTGGATGACTTCCGGCCTGAACCCCATGGGGGGGCGGTCGTTTTCCAGGCAGAACTTGTCGAGAAAGTGCAGGGCCAGCAGGGGGATGTCCGCCACCCGGTCCCGCAGGGGCGGGATGACCATGTGGATGACGTTCAGCCGGTAGAATAAATCCTTGCGGAAGCGGCCCTTGGCCACCTCCTCTTCCAGGTCCCGGTTGGTGGCGGCGATCACCCGGACGT
This sequence comes from Deltaproteobacteria bacterium, assembly GCA_016875015.1. Taxonomy (GTDB): domain Bacteria; phylum Desulfobacterota; class Desulfobaccia; order Desulfobaccales; family 0-14-0-80-60-11; genus 0-14-0-80-60-11. The sequence goes on from VGSJ01000128.1 coordinate 2,871, forward strand.
CCGCCTTCAGGGTCTGGGTCCCTCCTACCCTTTCAAATTCCCCCTCCTGGAGCACCCGCAACAGCTTCACTTGGGTAGCTGGGGGGATCTCGCTGATCTCGTCCAGGAAGATGGTGCCGCCGTCGGCCAGTTCGAAGCGGCCCTTGCGCTGCTGGATGGCCCCGGTGAAGGAGCCTTTCTCGTGCCCGAAGAGCTCCGATTCGATGAGCCCCTCCGGCAGGGCGCCGCAGTTGAGTTTGACCAGGGGTTTGGGCCGCCGGGGGCTCTGGTAGTGGATGGCGTCGGCGATGAGTTCCTTGCCCACCCCGGACTCCCCGGAGATGAGCACGGTGCTTTTCATGGGCGCCACCTGGGTGATCAGGTGGAGGACCTTGAGGATAGCCGGCCCCCGGCCGATGATGCGGCCGGTGGGGCCCCGGTCCTTCAGGGCTTCCCGCAGCCGCTGGTTTTCCACCAGGAGTTGCTGGGTCTCCAGGGCCTTGCTCACCACCTTGCGAAGTTCGCCCATGCGGAAGTCTTTGGTGATGAAATCGTAAATCCCCCGCTTCAGGGCGGACACGGCCTCGTCCACGGTGGCGGCGCCGGAAATCATGATGGCAATGGCTTCCGGCCGCAGGATGCGCAGCGCCCCGAAGAGCTCGGTGCCTTCCATGTCCGGGAGCTTCAGGTCGATGATGGCCAGGTCCACGGGGAACCGCCGGACTTCGTCCAGGGCCGCGGCCCCGGTGCCGGCCAGGTGAATCTCATGGCCCGACTTCTTTAAGCCGGTGGCCAACGCCTCCCGGGTGGGGGCGTCGTCGTCCACGACGAGGATGACGCTCATAAATAATGTGCCTGTTTAATACTTTTCAAGGAATAAAACCACGTTCGACTTATCGATTTTGGGGAAAGGGGGAAAAGGCGAAGAGGGGAAAAGGAAGGATCAATAACCTATTTATTGCTTTCCCTTTTCGCCTTTTTCCCTTTTACCCTTTTCCCCCTTAATTACAAGCTGTCCAGCCACCCCAAGATCACCCGGGTGATCTGCTCCAGCACCTCCGGGGCCATGGCGTGCCCCCCGGACTCAAAGGAATGGCCCAGCCCGGGGAGGACGTGGAGATCGCTCCGGATCGGCATCTGGCCCAGCACTTTTCCCAGCAGGTCCATCCGGCAAAATGGATCCCGGGCGCCCTCGATGAACAGCGCCGGGCAGGGCAACTGATAGAGGGGTTGATCCCGCAGTTTCTCCGGTTTCCCCGGGGGGTGGAGGGGATAGCCCAGAAAGACCAGGCCGCTGGCGCCCACGTCGTTGGCCACGATCTGGGCGGCCAGGCGGGCCCCCATGGATTTGCCGCCCAGGTAGAGCGCCAGGCCCTTGAATTCGTCCATTTCCGCCACATATTCCAGGACCAGGCGGAAGACCCCTTCCAGGGCCTCGTCCGGGTCGGGCCACTTGCGGCCAGCCTCAGCATACGGAAAATTGAAGCGCACCGTGACCAACCCGGCCCGGGCCAGGCGCTCATGCAGCCCTTTGAGGAGGGGCTGGTCCATGTTGTTGTTGGCCCCGTGGGCCAGGATCAGGACCCCGTCCATGGTGGTGCTCCGGGGCACCCCCAGGGAGGCGCTAATGGTCCGCTCCGGCCCCACCGGCAACGTCACGGGACGTATCTCCATATCTACCTTTGCCGCGCCAGAAAAATATCAGCTTCTTTTACCGGGAGAGAGTTTAACCTTTTTTCCTTCATAAACTCAAGCACTTAATTTGCGCGAGGGGAAACAATGCGCAAAATAGCGCAAATAATCAGGGGGTTGGCCGTTCCAGACAGCATTCCTTCCTGGGCCTTTGGCCCACCCGTAAAACATGAAAAGATGGTATTGGCTGGTGGCACAGCCTTTCCAGGCTGTGCACGACTAACCTGCTTCCTTGACACAGGCTGGAAAGCCTGTGCCACCAATCTTTTTCAAGGCGGCGCGCTGCTGGTGACGGCTTTTTCAGAGAAAGCCCGAAATCACCGGTAGCGGATCAATGAGCGTTATCCCGGGATCATTGCCCAGATTTTTCCAGGTCAGCTGATCCGGGTTGAAGTCCACCGGCGCCCAGGCAAACGTGAGGTGCACGTGGGGCAGGAGGTTGGTTTTTTTGCCGGGAAAGCCCGAGACGGCCGCGATGATCTCACCCTCGGCAACCGGTTGGGAAATTTTCAGAAAATCCCTGGGCACGGTGTGTCCAAAAGCGGACAAAAGCCGTCGGCCGTCGGCCGCAAAGATCTCATGGCTCATATAGATGGATTTTCCCAGAAAATCCCGGTCGATTTTTACGATGTGACCGGCAAACGCCGCGGGAATTTGGGTATGCTGATCCACGGTTTTCACTCTGCCGCCGGCATCTGCAAAACGTTGCAAGTCCAGGCCTTCATGCGGGGCGGGCCGGTGGCCCTGATCCCCCCACCACTTTTGCAAAGCCTGAAAAAGCATGCCCGGATGGAAGACCCAGCTTTTAAACCCCGCCATCTGTGGCCGGTTATGCTCCACCATAAATTCCATAAATTTGCTGCGGAGGTCAGGTGATGGGGGCATGGATGCTTCGGCTACCGAAAATTAGTCATTGAAATTGTGGTCACCTGCGGGAGATTAGTTGCCGAGTTCGCTCCATGAGTCGGCTGTGTAGCCGCAGGCTTTACCGGGAAACCCAAAATCCCCCTAAATCCCAGCAGTGTCCGGTTAGGAAATTGCATGCGGTGGTTCTGCCCCCCTCACCCCGCCCCTCTCCCCCCGAAGCGGGGGGAGAGGGAGTAGAGGAGGTCGCCGGGCCTAGTAACCATAACGCATTAAATCAGTTCCACTTTTCCCCCT
>VGSJ01000129.1 GCA_016875015.1 Deltaproteobacteria bacterium
GGCCGGCTCTCATCGTTGAGGACCAGGACCGGCTCACTATCCGGGAAGTTTATGCCCACCAGGTGGTTGGCCCCATGTCGGTGGACCGCACCGAGCTGGTGGAGAAGCCCATTTATGTCATGGGCGGCGGCCTGGTGGAGATCGGCAAATATCAGGCTACCGGCATAGTTCACAGCCACCCCCGCAAGCAGCAGCCCACCGTCCTGGTCGATACCTTAGAGCGTCTAGAAGAGGACTATCAAACCTTTGATCCGGACCGGGCCCGGGAGCAGCTGGAAAAGCTTCAGGCCCTGTCTCCCCAAGAGATTGTCCAGGACCTGGCCCAGCACGTCACCCGAATCTATGAACGGGACGACCTTCATCTGGGTTGTCTGCTCACCCTCTGCTCACCTTTGTGGATCGATCTGCCGGGCGAGGGGCGTATCCGGGGCTGGCTCTCGGCCATCGTCATCGGCGACACCGGTACCGGCAAGACCACCATCGCCCAGTCCATCTTCGAGTATGCCGGCGTCGGCACCCGGGTGTCCGGCATGACCTCCTCTCGCACCGGCATCACTTACGCCTGCGATTACGACGAGCGCCGCGGCTGGCGGGTCAAAGCCGGAGCTTTCCTGAAGATGTCCCGGCAGGCCATGATCCTGGACGAGGCCCAGGACCTCAAAACGGAAGACCTCAAGTCCATGGCCGAAGGCATCGACACCGGCCTTACCAAGATCGACCGGATCCAGGCCAAGGTGTTTGAGTCGGCCACCCGGGTGATCTTCAACTGCAACCCCAGGCACCCACAGAAATACTGGGAACAGCGCACCATGGACTCCTACCGCTATGGCTGCGAAGCCATCCAGGGAATCTTCCCCCAGATGATGATCCGGCGGGTGGATTTGGTGATGTTCGCCACTGCCTGGGATATCGAAGACAAGGAAAAGATTTTCTTTCCCCAGGCCCCCGATACCCTGCCCCAGTTGTCCTCAAAGGACTTGCAGGCCCTGATCTTCTATGCCTGGAACCTGAAGGAGGACCAGATCGTCATCTCTGAGAACACGGCGCAATATATCCGCCAAACCGCCAAGTATCTGAGCAAGATTTTCGGCGGTTGTGACGACTTGCCCATAGTCTATCCGGAGGATTTTCGCAAAACCCTGGCCCGCCTGTGCGTGGCCTACGCGGTGCTGGACCTCTCCACCAATGAGGATTTCACACAGGTTATCATCGAGCCGCATCATGTGGCCGAGGTGTGCGAGTTCCTGGAAAAGATCTACCAGGCGGAAAACTGCCGGTTACATCGCTATGCCAGGGCCTATCTGGAAACCCATGGCCTGGGGGATTACGAAGATATTCGGCAAGAAATCGGGGTGATTTTATGTGATCCCCAAAAGAGTCGCCGCTTCCTGCACATCCTCAACCGTTTGTTGAAGACCAGAAATGGAGAAGGGGTAAAAAAATCAGACCTGGCCGAAGAATTGGAAGAGGACAAAAAGACCATTCAGAGAGAGATGCATTTTTTCACGCGGCATCATCTCTGCCAGGTTTCCCGGCTGGGGTATATTCCTGAGCCCAAGCTGTTCAAGTTGATCAACCGGATAGAGCAGGCCGAGCCCAACCTCCTAAAGTTTGATACCCCCGACGTGAAGGCTTTGCTGGACATTACGCTCTGATACCCCCAGATGAGGAGTTTGGTGGACACGGAAGCAAGCTTTTTAAGGGTCTGGGAAATTTTGGTGGACACACTTCTTTTTGCAATAATTTAGAATACTTATTTAAGCAAAATGCCCAATAATGACCCAAAATGTCCATCACCGCCAAAAATATAGGTATACGTATTATTTTGTGTCGAAAGAAAACTCTCTAACGTCTCAAGCAATTCTCATTTTTAATAATAGATATTATGGATACCCCCATAGTGATTTTTGGTAGACAAAAAATGGGGGTCTGTTTAGCTATCTCATTGATATAAATATATAATAATCGTGTCCACCAAAATCAACCCCTGCCCCCTACCGGGCCAGACCCCAGGTAAAGATGGCCCGGGCTATCTTTGGATCATGACCGTAACCCCCCTCACAAAGTCAAGCAGAGCGAACATACCTTGTCCTTGCGGTTAGATGGGCAGTAACTGATTCCATACAAAAGAACGCCTAATTTTGCAAATGATCAAATCAGGTAACTAAAGGATTTCTTGCAACAAGATATAAATTATATGATTGACAAGACACTCGTATAAGTGTATGGAATTTAGCAGCTTATCAATAACATATCTATATAAGACTTTATGTATCGCAGTTATATACATTGTAGTTAGAAATAAAGCTATATTAAGAATAGTTATATGAGACAAATTGTCTTAATAATATAATGCCACCAATTATGTTGCAATTGTATATCTGGAAGTTGATGGTAACTAAGGCGAGAGATTCATGAAGGAGAACCACAGTTCCTTGAAATCTACGTCGTCAATTCTGACCTCCCCAGGTAAACCGCCACAAAAATCTATGGTGACCAAACGAGATCAGCTTGACCTGGGGATGGGAGCCGAGAGCGTCATCAGGGCTAAGGACCGGAGGTTTTAGGTGATGGATTTGAAGCTGGAATTCTACGTGGGCATCCACGACATTGCCGGATTTCTCGGGCTGCACTGGAAGACCTGCGCCCGCTATCTCCGGGAGGGAAAAATCGCCGCGGCCAGGAAAGACAGCCTGGGGCGCTGGGTGCTGTCGAACCTTGACTACTATCGGAGCTTGAAAGATGTCCGGGAAGTCCCAACCGAAGCCTGAGGCGAAGGTCTATGCCGGCGTCAAGTGGGGGCTGCTTCAGCCTACCGTGATTCTGGTAGCCGAATACACGCCGCTCCCAGTGGACCATATCAAGATTTTCCGGGAGCTGTATCGCAAGGAACTCTACCTAAACGAGTTCCTGGCGGCGGCCCAGGAGTGGAGGGAGGAATTCAAGATCAGAAAGTTTTTCTGCGACCCGGCGGAACCCGAGTTCATCGTCCGCATGCGCAAGTACCGGTTGCCCGCGACGGCGGCCCCCAAGGAACAGGACCTGGCCCGGAATCTGATCAAGCAACGCTTGGCCAACACCCGGGAGGGGAAACCCGGAGGGCTGACCATCGCCAAAGAATGCGTGAACACCATCCCCGAGTTCACGAAATACCATATGCCGGAAGGCAAGACCAGACCGGTGGACCTGGACACCCACGGCATTAAGGCCCTGCATTACTTGATCTTGGGTTTGAGCCTGGAGGCGACCCCCAGGGTGAGGTGGATTTAGTGAGAGGGTGTGCCCCTATGATTTTCACCAGTAAGGAGCAGAACTTAGTTCTGTGTGCATGTGGATGTGGTGAGGAAATGCTCCCTAACGATAGGCGAGGGCGACCGCGCCGTTTCATCAAAGGGCATGAGAGCCGAGGTTCACGAGGTGGAACCCGATTAATGAGTAGTGGTTACGAAAGATCACTAAAAGGAGATGACCCTAAATCCCCAAGAGCAGGGAAAGCCTTAAGGCATACTCTTTTGGCCGAAAAAGCCCTTGGCAAGCCCTTGCCTGCCGGGGCGGAAATCCACCACGTTAACAACAAAAGAGCTGACAACAGTCCTGGCAACCTCGTGATCTGCCAAGACAGGTCTTATCATCGGCTCCTCCATCAAAGGACACTCGCCCTTAATGCATCTGGGCAAGCAAATTGGCTCAAATGCAAATACTGCGGAACCTATGATGACCCCAAAAACATGACTGTCAACACTCAAAAACATAGGGGTTATCACCGATCCTGCGCAGCAGAATATCAACAAAATCGCCACGCAAAAAACCTCAATGGTGGAGCAGCAAATGATCTTTACATCTAATTTCCGAACAGCCGGTCACCTGCCCCAGGCGGTGGCCATCTCCCTGGGGGTCCCCCGGGGCTGGCGGGGACGCCGATACAAGGCGCTGGCCCCGCCCCGGGACCTGATCAAGATCATGGAACCGGAGAAGTTCATCCGGCTTTACCGGTCCCAGGTCCTGGACTCATTGGACCCCATGCAGGTGATTCGGGAGATGGGCGGGGACAACTTCATCATGTGCTGCTGGGAGCCTCAGGGGGAGTTCTGCCATCGCCGGGTGGTGGTTGCCTGGCTGCGGAAGCATACCGGGGTGTTGGTGGAAGAGTTGATGCTGAACTTAAAGCGCCATGCCGAGTGGCTCCGGCAAATGCAGGGTGCAGGGGCAGAAGAAACGGCGCACTAAACCCAAATGCGGAGGCCCGAGTGGGTGTTCTCCTGACCAGGGATAGCAGGTGGATGCGAAGCCACACCTCCGCTCCATTTAAGAGGCGATATGTCTTTTATCGGCTCCATAAACGCTGAAACCAGGAAATGGCTGGGAAACAACGGCCCGGCCTTCGATGGCCGGCAGGTCTACGTGGGGTGCTCCGGCGCCTTCACGGTGGAGCAGATTCTGTCCAAAGCCAGCCCCAAGGCCAAACTCCGGGGAAATGACGTGAGCATTTATTCAGGAGTCCTGGGGGCGTACCTGGCCGGGCAAACCTTCAATCTTTCGGTCCGGGAGGAGAAATTCGCCTGGCTGGAGCCCTACCTGGTCAACGAGGAGGCCAAGGCCGCCACGGTGATGGTCCTCTTTGAGATGTTGAAATACGAAAAAGCGAACAACCTCTTCAAGCAGCGCCACTGGGCCCATTACCTGAACAACTTTGAAAATTTTCACCAGGCCACGATTGCCAAACTCCGGGAGCGCAAAAAAGAAATCCGGCTGGAGGCTTACACCTCCCGGGACATATTCGACCTCCTGGACGAAATCCCGAAGGACGCGGTGGTCATCGCCTTTCTGCCCACCTACGCCGGGGGCTACGAGCGGATGTTCAAGCGCCTGGAAGAGATCTTTGATTGGGACCGGCCCAATTACGGCCTGATTGATGAGGAAAGGAAAAAGCGCACCGTCATGAAAATGATGGAGCAGGATTACCTCTACCTGGATGACCATGAATGGAAGGGCCTCCCCATGGTGGCCGTGGTGCGCAAGGCCAGGATGAAGCCGGTCTACGTCTATTCGAACATGGCCGCCCTGCACCGGGGGGTGATGAAGCAGCAGCGTCATTCGGAGTTTGTGCCCTTCGCTCGCCTGGGGGATGAAGACGAGATCGCCCCGGCGTCGAAGCTCACCATCTCCCCCACCACGAACCGCGTGGTGAACTACTACCGGGACGTGTACCTCTCTAAAGGGGTTGGCATCCCGGCGGATGGTGAGGTCCCCCTGGTGGCGGCGGTGGACGGCAAGGTCTTCGGCTTCTTGATCTACTCCCGGATGCAGGGGGGCGGCGACGTGTATCTGTTGGCCGACTTTGTGGTCAACTCCACGAGATACCGGCGCTTGGCCAAACTCCTGCTCCTGGTGACCCAGACCCGGGAGGTGCGGCGACTCCTGGAAGAGAAATTTCTCCTGGAGATCCCCAAGTGCCGGACCATGGTGTTCACCGACAAACCGGTGTCCATGAAGTACCGGGGCCTCTATGAACTGGCCCGGCGGGACCCGGGGAAACTGGTTTATGAGACGGAGTTGGGC
>VGSJ01000130.1 GCA_016875015.1 Deltaproteobacteria bacterium
GTTGGGGGTGATGCAGGGGGAAACCGTGGTGTTGGGTTGCAATGAACCTAACCGGCCGACCCGTCTCACCGACCCGGCGGACCCCGGGACCGTCTACCTGGTCATGCCCATGGATATGTAACGGGAACGGATAGCAAACAGGGGGAGGCGATTCGTCAAATCGCCTCCCCTTTTTCGTTGGGGAGGAAACTATGGAAGACCACTGGCTCTGGCCCTTGCAGGGGGGGACCTGGAAAGAGCGTTTGATTGCCCTGGGTTACCTGGCCCTATTAGGGGGTGAGTTTTCGGCCATGTATTTGCTGGCCTGGGCCCTGGCGCCCTTCTTCTGAATTTACCCTCACGGAGGAAACTTATGTCTGTCATCAGGGCGGTAATTTTAACTTTGTGTCTCTTACCGACCGGTTGCTATGCCACCGGCGAATATGCCTGGTGGGACGCCGCATCGGGAAAGCCGGGGAAACCATATCGGGATAGTTTAGGAGATTATTACTTGGTCAGGGATTACCAGGGCAACCGCTATGAGGTTCGTGGCGGGTCCCCTTCTCCTACTCCTGCCAACCCCTATGTCTATCAGCCGGGATCCAGTTCCTGGACCCGGCTTTATCAATGGAGCATTTACCGGCCTTACATCTTCCCCAAATACTCCAAAAAGTAAAAACACCGTTTAGGAGGAATCGATACCATGATCAAGAATTTTATCCCGAGGTTGGCCGAAAGAGGCCGTATCAAGATCGGTGAAAAGGGAGAGATGAAAACCTCGTCCCAGGGCAAGCAGTTTGCCCAGCCGAAAAAACTTGACCACATGCTTATCACCACCATGCAGAGGGACGCGGCCGGCCGGTTGATGTCGGACACCCCTCTCATGGCCCGGCTCAAACCTGAGGGCGGCAAGATCACCGAGATCCCGGTGCGGCTGCTCTATGACGACATCGACTTGAACTTCCAGACTCGATATGCCTGCTACCGGGGCACCCGGTGTTGGTGTACCGGCGACGGGGAAGTGGCTCAGCGTCTCACCGGAGAGAACGGCAAATACCAGGAAGTTCAGTGTCCTTGTGAGCGCCAGGACCCGCTCTATCATGGGCAAGACAAGTGCAAGACCTTGGGGACCTTGCAGGTGCTCATCGAAGGGGTGGACCGCATCGGTGGGGTCTGGAAGTTCCGGACCACCAGTTGGAACACGGTAAACGCCATCCTCTCAAGTCTGGCCCTCATCAAGACCATCACCGGCGGCCCCCTGGCAGGCATCCCCCTGTGGATGGTCCTGTCTCCCAAGACCGTCACAGTGCCCACCAGCGGACAGAACATGGTGGTCTTTATCATTTCCCTGGAGTACCGGGGTCCGGAAAATGAGTTGGCCGAACTGGGGTATGAACTGGCCCGCCGGCGGGTGGAACACCGGGTCAGGATGGAGACCGTCGAAGAACTGGCCCAGAAGCAACTGGTGGCCCCGCACCAGGAACCGCCCCTGGAGCAGGCGGAAACGGCTCAGGAGTTTTTTCCGGAGGGGGCGATAGAGGACCCGAATGTCCCGGCCGGCAGGATAACGTTCACCCCGGAACCGGATACAGCCCTACCTTCAGCCACCGGGGAGGCGAACCCAGAGACTCCTTTACCTTCCCCTACCCCTCCCCAGGAGGCCGAAACGGAAAGTGGTGGGGCTAAGATAGCGGACCCCCAGGCCGACGAAACAGTCCCCCCTGGTTATGATGGTTCGGATCGCGGGTGCGGTTTGCAGACAACCGAACTCGCCTCTGGGGGCGATGGGGTCATGCGGGTGCAGATCGGGCCGGAGGAGCCGGCGAAACCGCCGAAATCTCCTCCCAAGGGCAACAAGACCCACCTCCGGCCGGTCCAAGCCGACGGCGAGGGTAAGCCCTCCCTCTTTTGAACCTCTATAAAGTTTCTACCCACCCCGAGATCAGCCCGCTGCGAGGCTCTCATGCGACTGATTTCGGGGTGGGTCCCTCAATATTCAGGAGGACACCATGAAAAACCCGCAATACTCGTTTTCCCGCCTGGACCTCTATGAGCGATGCCCTTGGGCCTACAAGACGGTCCACATTGACAAAATCCCCCGGGCCAAAAGTGAGGCATTGCAAACCGGCACGGTCATGCACCAGTTGGTTGCAAACTACCTGGACCGGCTCATCACCTCAGTTCAGCTCACCGATTGGGAATGGGCCCGGGGCGCCACCCCAAAGGAACCCGTTGCCCAGGTGTCCGAGATGGTGGAGATGTGGGAGAGGTTTTACCAGACCTTCACCCTGCCCCCTGCTCTGGACGCCCCCGGGGTGGAAAACAAGCTGGCCTTTGACGCTGACTGGCAGCCCTGTGAGTTTTTCTCCGAGGCGGCCTACTTCCGGATGGTTATCGATTTCCACTTCCGCCAGGAGGCCCTGGGAGTCATTGTGGATTGGAAGACTAACCGGGCGATGCCACAGACGGTGGAGAAAGACCTCCAACTCCGGACTTATGGCTGGGGACTGAAACAAGCCCTCTATCCTGAAATCCAAGAGGTGCTGCTGCGGCTGCATTTTCTGCGCTACGGCAAAGAGCGGGAAGTGCTGCTTACCCACCTGGACCTGGCCGCGGTTCCGGATGAGCTTAAGGCCCGTATAGAAGTTATTGAGGCGGACCACACCTTCACTCCTACCCCTGGCTCCTTCTGCGGCTGGTGCGGTGTTACGACACACTGCCCCGTTATGGCTAAGGCCCTGACGCCGGTGGAGGTTATGGCCCCGGTCACCCTGGTACAGGCCGAGAAAGCCGCCTCATTGCTCTTAACACTACAAAACCTGGAGAAAGAACTATCCTCCCGGCTGAAGGACTGGGTGAAGGAACACGGCCCGATTCAGGTGGGCGACCTGGTTTACGGCCCCACTGAAATGCTTTCTTATGATCTGGATACCCAGGCGGTGGTGCAATTTCTCCTGGAGGCCGGACTGGAACGGGAAACCGTCTGGCCCCTGCTGAACCTCACCAAAACCGGCCTCGAGCGGGGTCTCAAGAAGCTGCGGCGGCAGGACCTGCTGGGGCAGGTTCTGGCCAATGCCACCGCAAAAACCACAGAACGCATCGACTTCCGCAAGGTTAAGGAGGAGTTGTGAAAATCACCGATATCAGAATCCGGCAATTTCTGGGCCTGGAATCTCTGGACCTCCACCTCCAGGCCCCCATTAATGTGATCATCGGGGAAAACGAAGCCGGCAAATCTTCTGTCCGGGACGCTATCCAATGGTGCCTTACCGGCCAGGCCCGAGGCCTCAAGACGCAACAAGAGCAGGCGGCCTTGATTCGCGACGGCGGTAAGGCGGCGGAGGTGAGCCTTACCTTTGCCGACGGCCAAACCGGAACGCGGCGCAAGACGCCCAAGTCACCCTCGATTTTCTCCGGCCCTGAAGACTCTGGTCCCACTATCTGGCCCGGGATACTCTGCGACTCCTTTACATTCCTGGATTGGCCTGAAGCGCAGAGGCGTGAGTTGCTCTTCCAGGTGATCCCGGGGCTGAATCCGGCGGCAGCAGAGATCGCCAAAAGACTGTTCGTCTTGTGCGACAAGAAAGATAGTGTGCCGTTTCGCAAGCTCACCCTGGACTTGGGAGAGATCGCCGCCACCAAGGGGTTCAAGGCTGCGGAGACCGAAGCCATCACCAAACGCCGGGAAGCCAAACGGCTCCGAGACGGGTTTCAGGTGGAGGAACCGGCGGACCGGGCCACCATCGGAGAAACGGAATACATCCTCCCAGACATCAGCGAAGCGGAAGTCCAAGAGGGGCTGGTGAAGCTACGGGCTGAACGGGACAAACTCCTCACCAAACGGGGGAAGGTGGAAGGAGAGATTGAAAAACTTCCCAAACTCGAATCCGAACTGGCGGCCATGGAAGAAAATCTTCCTGAGCCCCCGGACCCCGAGGAAATTGAGAAACTGGACAACGCTCTGAAGGTCAACCGGCCGATCTTGGAAAGGCTTATCGCTGCGAACCAGGCCCTGGAAACCGGCAAAGCTGACCAGGTGTGGCCGGCGATGTGCCCCGTCTTTTCTGGTGCCAGGTTGGCATGTCCCAAGGCCGGCGCAGTCGCGGTCCCAGGCACTCCATCCCCCAACCCCGCCAAGGTCGAGAAGTTGAAAGCCGACCTGAAAGAACAGCAGGAAGAAGTGGCCACTCTGGAAACCGAACTCAAGGCCGCTCAGGACCGACAGTTAGATTTCAACCTTTTCCAGGCTGCTCATGAGGCGCTTTCTGCAAAGGTTGAAAAGTCCAAGTCACAAAAGGCCAGCTCCGAGGCCACGGCTGCCCTGGACCATTCGATAGCATCCCTGGATGCCCGGCTTGCCAGGGGCCAGGACCTCCTCTATGCGGTAAGCGACTTCTGGCGCCGCAAAGCCGAGGCCGAAAAAGCCCAGGAGAAAATTGGCCAGGTTGAGGCCGAGGTGACCCTTTACGACACCCTGGCCAAGGCCCTGGCTCCGGATGGCCTACCCTCCCGGCTGATTGCCGAGGCTCTGGGGTCGGTCAATGACCTGCTGGACGTCGCCTCAGTTCACCTTTTCCCCGGCCGGTCCCTGGCCTTGACTGAGGGCCTGGACATTGAGTTAAGCGGGTGCCCTTTTGCCACCCTGAGCAAATCAGCAAAATTCAGGGTAGGGGTGGCCTTTCAATACAGCTTGGCAAAACTGGCGGGGGCCCGGCTGCTCTTGATCGATGAAGCCGACCTGCTTGACCCATCGAACCGGACAGCGCTTATTGACTTCCTGCTGGAAATCCAGCCGGACTTTGACACGCTCATAATTTTCGCTACCTCGCAAGAAGCGAAGCCTTCACCCATCCCCGAGATTCAAATCTGGTGGCTGGAGTCAGGCCGGATCAGGCCGGTGGAGACGGATGATGCAGCCTGCGACCAAGCCGCCGGATGACCGCCCTATACTGGGATACTGCTCTCAGCACCCCCGGGAAGCCGCTGTTGTGGCTTACCGAGGTCCCGAGACCAATGGTGAGACACGTTGGTTTTGCCGGGAGTGCTGGCGGGCCTTCCGAAAATGATAAACCAGACCCCCCTGACAGAGCCAATTATCAACCCACAACCGCCAGCAGGCGCACGCTGAGTCGGCAACCAAGACAAGATGGCGCCCCCGGGTTAATGCCAAGTGGGCACTGATGCGAACTATGCTGCGGCGAATCTTGTCGTCAGGCCCAAGCCCCGGGACAACCGGGCGAATCATGCCGGGACCTTCACACGAGGGTCCCGGCTCTTTTTTTTAATGCTCCAGGCAGGCCGCCCCATAAAGAAAGGGGGGTTCGATAGGATGGCTTTTCCATATTCGTTCCATAGCTTGTATTTTCTAAAGGCTTTGCTATTGGCAAGATATTTTTTGTTCCTCATAACCCTATTTCAGCTGAGACTGAGAAATACGTTGACAGAAGGAAATTACTGCCCTATTATTAAAACCAACCGGTCGGTCTTTTTGGGGACCTTGAAATATG
>VGSJ01000131.1 GCA_016875015.1 Deltaproteobacteria bacterium
TTCCACTGCGCCCAGGGCGCGGGTGCGCAACACCGCCAGGGGTTCTCCGTTGGGAAAACAAACTGTGTGGGGAGCCGCTTCCCATTGGCGATAGAGATCGGCATACTTAACTTTGACCTCTTTCAAGGGGACTCCATCCCAGTCCCCATAGCTCAGATCGGCTAGGCCGGGCAGGTCCAACACCTCCAGATTGTGGTGGCGGGCTATGGCTATCGCGGTGTCTCTGGCTCGGGAAAGAGGGGAAGTGTAGGCGGCATGGATGTTTTCATCTTTCAACCATTTCCCCACTGCCCAGGCTTCTTCCCTGCCGAGGTCATCCAGTGGAATATCTTTTGAGCCCTGAAAGATTTTGTCTTTGTCCCAAGGAGTATTGCCGTTGCTTGTCAAGATAATCTGGGTCATTGCTATCCTCCCGATGGACTACCAATGCGCATCTTACGACGATGGGTCAAGCGGGCCTGGGTTTACCTAACCTGGCTTCAATAAGCTATCAGGAGATAGGCCATGGCAATGGCAACGGTGATCATCATGGGCCACCAGCAGGCCTTCATGTAAGCCAGGAAGGAGATATGGTAGCCCGCCTTTTCCACCAAGCCCACGGTGACCACGTTGGCGCTGGCCCCGATCATGGTGCCGTTCCCCCCCAGGCACGCCCCCAGGGCCAGGGACCACCAGAGCACGCCGGACTCCGCCCCGGGAATGGTCTGGTTCAGGAAGGCGACTATGGGCAGCATAGTGGCGGTGAAGGGAATGTTGTCGATGAAGGCCGAGGCGATGGCGCTCACCCAGAGGACGAGGACGATGGCCGCGGTGAGGTTGCCACCGGAGAGGTCCTTCACCCATTCGGCGATGATCTGGATGAGGCCGGTTTCTTCGGCCCCGGCGATGACCATGAACAGAGCGATGAAAAAGACCAGGGTGGGCCACTCCACTTCATGTTCCAGCATCTCCACAATGTCCACCCGGGAGATGGCCAGCAGCACCATGGCGCCCACCAGGGCGGCCACCGAGGGCTCCATGTGCAAGACCCCGTGGACAATAAACAGGAAGATGACCAAGGCCAGGACCCCTAACCCCATGACCGTCAGCTTCTTGTTGGTGATCTTGTACTCTGATTTCAAATATTCGATGGTGCGTCCCACGTCCTTGACTTCGGCGGCCAGATAGCCCTTTTTGTACCACCAGAGGTACCACAGGGAAGTGAGAATGAGACAGACAGTGCAGACCAGACCGAGATTGATAACAAACTGGGCGAAGGTCAATTTGGCGTAGGAGCCGATGAGGATGTTGGGCGGGTCGCCGATCAGGGTGGCGGCGCCGCCGACGTTGGAAGCGAAGACCTCGGGGATTATCAGGGTCAGGGGATTGATCTTCAAGGTCACGGCAATTTCAATGGTCACCGGGATCATGAGCAGCATGGTGGTGACGTTGTCCAGGAAGGCCGAACACACCGCCGTGACTATCTGGAGGATGAAGGCCAGGATGAAGATGTTGCCCCGGGCCAGGGCATAAGACTTGTAAGCCATCCACTGGAAGAGGCCGGTCTTTTTCAAGACCCCGACAATGATCATCATGCCCATGAGCAGAAAAATGACATTCAGATCAATGGCCCGCATGGAGTCTTCAAACGAGAGGATGAAGTAATTTTTGTCGAAGGTGCCGGCGGTGTAAGTGATGAACAGAATCAGGGCGGCCCCCAAAAAAGCCGCCAGGGTGCGGTGCATCAACTCGGACGCGATGAGTATATACACCACCAGAAGCACAAAGCTGGCGATCCAAAAGGCCGGGGTGATCTGGCGTTTCAGGGTGAGGTCGCCCTGGACCTGGAAGAGCCGGTTGCCGGCCGTATCAGTCTCTGTCCCCACAATCTTGAGGACCTCCGACTCCTGAGTCTGCCAGCTCGGCCGCAGCGCCCGGATTTTCACCGCGGCCTCCGGCAGGGTCCCCTGGGGCAGCTGATAGCGTCCCACAAAGCCCCCCTTACTGCCGGTTTCGATCCGCTCGTCTCGCCCCGCCGGGTTGACGTGCTTGCCATTCACCAGCAGTTCAATCTCCACCTCCTTAACCCCCTTGTTCTGGGCGTCCGCAACGAATCCGGACAGCGTCAGCCGGTCGCCCGCCTCCGGCGGGGCCGCCGACACCTGCAAGGGAGAACTGCAAAGCCCCAGGAAAACTGTTATCAGAACTTTAACCCCTAGGTTTCTTGGCCAACACATGGTTATTCATATTCTCCACATTTCCCGTTTCGCCGCAAAAAGACAAAGGCCTGCCGGGTTGACAGACTCCACCCGACAGGCCTTATTATTCTCGACCGATTATGTTTCGCTGCTTGCCCAGGCTTCCCCTGGCCTGCTTATCCTTTCTTCTGAGGACTTTTTAGCATTTATCCTTTTTTATCAGGTTCTTTGGTTTTTATCAGGTTCTTTGGTCAAAAACCACAAAAATCAGGCATCAATAAGCGATCAGCAGATAGACCATGGCAATGGTAACGGTGATCATCATGGGCCACCAGCAGGCCTTCATGTAAGTAATGAAGGAGATGTGGTAGCCGGCCTTTTCCGCCAGGCCCACGGTGACCACGTTGGCCGAAGCCCCGATCATGGTGCCGTTGCCCCCTAGACAGGCTCCCAGGGCCAGGGACCACCAGAGCACGCCGGACTCCGCCCCGGGAATGGTCTGGTTCAGGAAGGCGATGATGGGCAGCATGGTGGCGGTGAAGGGAATGTTGTCGATGAAGGCCGAGGCAATGGCGCTGACCCACAGGACGAGGATGATGGCCGTGGTGAGGTTGCCGCCGGAGACATCTTTCACCCAGTTGGCGATCATCTGGATCAGGCCGGTTTCTTCGGCGCCGGCGATGACCATGAACAGGCCGATGAAGAAGATCAGGGTGGGCCACTCCACTTCATGCTCCAGCATCTCGACGATGTCCTCCCCGGAGATGGCCAGCAGCACCAGGGAGCCTATCAGGGCGGCAATGGACACCGGCATGTGCAGGAACCCATGGAGGGCAAAGAGCAAGATAGTGAAGCCCAGCAGCATCAAGCTCTGAATCATCAGTTTTTTGTTGGTGATCTTGTACTCCTCTTTCAAATAAGCGATGGTGCGGGGGATATCCTTCACTTCGGCCTTGAGGTAGTCTTTCTTGTACCACCAGAGATAGAAAAATGAGGTGATTATGAGACACACGCTGCAGACCAGGGCCAGGTTCTGGACAAACTGGCCGAAGCTCAGGTTCGCATAGGAGCCGATGAGGATGTTGGGCGGGTCGCCGATCAAAGTGGCGGTACCCCCCACGTTGGAAGCAAAGACCTCGGGGATCAGCAGGACCAGGGGGTTAATTTTCAGGGTGACCGCGATCTCAATGGTCACCGGGGTCATCAGCAGCATGGTGGTGACGTTGTCCAGAAAGGCCGAAACCACCGCGGTGATAACCTGGAGAATGAACACCAGCACGAAGACATTACCCTTGGCCATGGCATAGGCTTTATAGGCCAGGAACTGAAACATGCCGGTCTTTTTCATCACCCCCACGAAGATCATCATGCCCATGAGCAGGAAGATGACGTTTAGGTCGATGGCTCCCATGGCGTCGTCAAAGGAGATGATGTGATAAGCCTTGTCGAAGGTGCCCAGGGTGTAGGTGACGAAGAGGATGACGGCCGCGCCCAGGAATGACACCAGGGTGCGGTGCATCAACTCCAGGGAAATGACCACATAGACCAGCAGCAGGACGAGGGCGGCAATCCAGAAGCCCGGGGTGATGGTGCGGTTCAGCGTGAGGTTCTGGGCCGCATGGAAGAGCTTGTTGCCCTGGGCGTCCACCCCCGCGTCCACCACCTTCACCGGGGTGGCCGGAATGGGCTTCCAGGAGGGTTTGGCGGCCTTAACCTCGACCTTGGCGGACCTTGGCGGCGGGCAAGGTCCCCGGCGGCAAAATAAAATCTGCCACAAAACCGCCGGGCTTGCCGGTGACGATTTCGGCCTCTTTGCCCGTAGGCTTGACATGCTGGCCGTTTACCAGGACCTCCACTTCCACTTCCTTGAGGCCCTTGCCCATGGGGTTGGTGACCAGCCCGGAGACGGCCAGGTGGTCGCCCGCCGGGGCCGGGGCGGCAAAAACCGCGGATGTTGCTATGAATGCGACAATTAAGAGGAAGGTCGATAGAGAAAGATAGGAAACCAGCCTGGTGCGCATTGAAAATCCCCTTTACGGTTCAAGTTTTCGTTCTCGTTCCCAAGTTCAACTTGGGAACGAGAACGATGGATACTTATTTGGGCAACAGCACCGGCATCCCCATGAGGGGCCAGATAACATAAACAAATACCGTCAGGAAGGCCATGAGCACCAGGCTGGGTATCCAGCCGTAGCCGAAAAACTCCCCGGTGGTGAACTGCTTGCTCTCGTAGGCGATGGCGTTGGGCGCGGCGCCGATCAGCAGGTTAAAGGGCATGCCCGCAGTCACCAGGGAGGCGAAGAGGATGACGTGGGGCGCCACCCCCAAGTATTTGGCGATGACCAGGGATACGGGCAGGGCGATGGCGATGGCGATGGCCGCCACGTTCATGATGAAGTTGGTCATAATTAGGACGAAGAAGGCGATGCCCAGGACAAAGACCAGCCAGGGGGCGTTGAGGAAGAAAGAGAGCCAGTGCACTGCCAGCCATTCCGCCGCCTTGGTCTGCCAGAGACAGAAGCCGATGGACATGGCGCCGCCGAACAGGAGGATAATGTTCCAGGGGATGGTCTCCAGGTCCTCCACCGTGAGGGTGCGAGTCATGAAGAAGAGCACCGTGCCCACCAGCATGATGCCGGCCCGGTCCAGGTCGGTAAAAGCCTTTATAGGCAGAAAAGCTTTGGCCATGAAGAGTCCCACGATGCCGAGGACCATGAATATGACAAACTTTTCCTTGCTATTCATGGGGCCCAGCTCTTTGGTCAAATTCCTGGCTTTTTCCCGGAGCCCG
This sequence comes from Deltaproteobacteria bacterium, assembly GCA_016875015.1. Taxonomy (GTDB): domain Bacteria; phylum Desulfobacterota; class Desulfobaccia; order Desulfobaccales; family 0-14-0-80-60-11; genus 0-14-0-80-60-11. Next base: position 4,969 of record VGSJ01000131.1, read on the forward strand.
GCGATGACCGCCCGCTCCGGTTTAAAAAAGGTGATGATGATGAGCCAGATGGAAAAAACCATAAGGAGGCCCATGGGGGCCATATAATAGAACCGCTTATTGCCTTAGCTCCGAAAAGGTAACGGTTTGAGCATTAAGACACGCCGTGATCATCCGGTTAAACATTTGGGGTTCCCAGAAGCGTCGATTGAAGCGGTAGCAAAATTCCGCCAGGTAACGGGGCAGGTGCTTGTCACTGACGCCATGATACACTCCACGGATATTGCCTTTGACGTTGGCGATCAGAGTATGGACCCAGGGAAACAATCTGACCGCGTTTTTTCCCGAACCAGTCACGATAG
>VGSJ01000132.1 GCA_016875015.1 Deltaproteobacteria bacterium
TCTTGATTCTTTCCTGAATCTCCTCTTTGGAAAGGTGGGGGATGCTCTTGGTTACTTTTCCCATGACTGCCCCCTTATAAATTTTTGGAGCAGTCTATCATATTACTCGTTAGATGGCAACTTGGTATTAATGCTCAAACCGTTACCTTTTCGGAGCTAAGGCAATAAGCGGTTTACCTTTTTGACGGCAACTTGGTATATAGTGATTGCCAAAAGTTTTTTCCGATAGCGGAATCATTCTAATCCCCCCTAACCCCCCTTTAGAAAAGGGGGGAACTACATAGAATTGCTGGGAAAGTCCCCCTTTGAAAAAGGGGGATTTAGGGGGATTTGAGAACCTCCAAGGGGAAGGAATTTATGGCAAACGCTATAAGCGATAAGAAATATGATTTGGTGGGCACTGCCCACCATTAACGTCTGAGTTCAGGGAGAGAATGATGTTGCCGGGGTCGCACCTGCTATGAGGGGCGGGGCGCTCTGGCCGCACCGCCGAGCAGGAAAGCAAAAGGGCAGGGCCGCGGCGGGCCCTGCCCCGATGGGAAGTTCGAGATAAGCTTTCGGCTTACAACCCCGGGAAGATCTTCACCGCGTTCATGGCCAGGTTGTAGAGGCAGCCCGGGAAGATGCCGATGGCCAGGACCCCGGCGGCGGTGAGGGCCACCACCGCGGTCAGGGCCGGGGAGAAGACCACCGGACCCAGGTCCGCCTCCGCCGGCTTCATGTACATGAGCACGGTGATGCGGAGATAGTAGAAGACCGACACCAGGGAGTTCATGACCCCGATGATGGCCAGCCAGATGTAGCCGGCCTGGATGGCGGCGGAAAAGATATAGAACTTGCCCACGAAGCCGGCGGTGGGGGGAATCCCCGCCAGGGCGAACATGAACAGGGCCATGCTGGCGGCCAGGACCGGGTGGGCGGCCCCCAGGCCGGAGTAGTCGTAGATATTCAGGTAGCTGTCCTTTTTGCGCCCCACCAGGATCACCACCCCGAAGGCCCCGAGGTTCATCAGGGTGTAGGCCAGGAGGTAGTAGAGCAGGCTCATGGCGCCCAACTGGTTGGCGGCCACCATGGCCATCAGGAGGTAGCCGGCGTGGGCGATGGAGGAGTAGGCCAGCATGCGTTTGATGTTGGTCTGGGAGATGGCGGCCACGTTGCCGATGGTCATGGTGGCCACGGCCAGAACCCACAGGACCATGTTCCAGTCCACTTTTATGGCCGGGAAGGCCAGAAAGAAGACCCGGGCGAAGGCGGCGAACGCGGCGGCTTTGACGGCCACGGCCATGAACGCGGTCACCGAGGTGGGGGCGCCTTCATAGACGTCCGGGGTCCACATGTGGAAGGGGGCCGCGGCCACCTTGAAGCCGAAGCCCACGATCAACAGGCCCACGCCCAACAGCACCAGAGGGGCCATGGCCGGGTCGGCGCCCAGGCGCAGGGGCAGGTCGTTCAAAAACAGGGTGCCCCCCGAGGCCCCGTAGAGCATGGCCATGCCGAAGAGCAGAAAGGCGCTGGAGAACGACCCTAGAATGAGGTACTTCAACGCCGCCTCATTGGAGCGCAGGTCTTCCCGGAAGAGCCCCGCCAGGACATAAACTGCGATGGACATGATCTCGAGGCCCAGGAAGATCATGATCAGGTGGGACCCCGCGGCCATGAGCATCATGCCCACGGTGGCGAAGATGATCAGGGCGTAGTATTCGCCCATATTCTTGCCGTAATCTTCCAGGTACTGGCGGGAGATGAGCACCGTCAGGGCCGCGCCCAGGATGAAAATCAGGTAGAAGAAGTTGGCGAAGTCGTCGATATAGACCATGCGGGCGAAATCAGTGCCGGTACTGCCCCAGAGGCCGATGGTTTGGAACGCCGCCACCGCCAGGCCCGCCAGGGCGAGCCAGGAGAAGCACACCTTCCGCCCTTTGGGGGAGAGGGCATCCAGCACCAGGATGAGGATGGCGGTCACCGTCAGCGTCAACCACGGCCCGATGCTGCTCAGATGGAAGCTGGGTATGGTGAAGGTCATTGCGCCTCCCCCTTAAACACGTGGGATTGGGAAACCTGCGTGGACTTGGCCTTTGCCATCATGGCCAGGAAGTTCTCCGTGGACGCCTTGGTCTTGTCTAAAAAGGTGCTGGGATAGACTCCGATCCAGACGATAAAGAGGATCAGGGGCGCAAAGATGGCGATCTCCCGCCAGGACAGGTCCTTGAGGTCTTTGTTCTTGTCGTTGGTCACCTTGCCGAACACCACCCGCTGGAACATCCACAGCATGTAGCAGGCCGCGAAGATGACCCCGGTGGCGGCAATGGTGGCGTAGAGCTTGTTGACCTGGAAGGTCCCCAGGAGGATGAGGAACTCGCCCACGAAGCCGTTCAACCCCGGCAGCCCGATGGAAGACAGGGTGACGATCATGAAGATGATGGCAAAGACGGGCATGGGGGTGCACAGGCCGCCGAACTCGGAGATCATCCGGGTATGACGCCGCTCGTAGATCATACCGACGATCAAGAACAGGGCCCCCGTGGACAGCCCGTGGTTGATCATCTGGATGATGCCCCCCTGGACCCCCGGCATGGTGAAGGTGAACAACCCCAGCATGACGAAGCCCAGATGACTCACCGAGGAAAAGGCGATGAGACGCTTCAGGTCCTTTTGCATCATGGAGACCAGGGCGCCGTAGACGATGCCGATGAGCGCCAGGATGGAAAACAGGGGCACGAAGTAATGGGCCGCCTCGGGAAACATCGGCATATTGAAGCGCAGGAAGCCGTAAGTCCCCATCTTCAGGAGCACCGCCGCCAGGATGACCGAACCTACGGTGGGGGCTTCGGTGTGGGCATCCGGCAACCAGGTGTGGAAGGGGAACATGGGCACCTTGATGGCGAAGGCCAGGCCGAAGGCCAAAAACATCCAGAACTGCATGTTGAAGGGGATGGACACCCCGTACATCTTCAGGAGGTCGAAGGTGTAAGTGCCGGTGGTCTTGCCGTAGTGGAAGTAGAGGACCAAAATGGCCACCAACATCAGCAAGGAGCCGAACATGGTGAACAGGAAGAACTTGATGGCCGCATAGACCCGGCGGGCCGGATTGCCCCAGACCCCGATAAGCAGATACATGGGGATGAGCATCACTTCCCAGAAGACGTAGAACAGGAAGAGATCCAGGGAGACGAAGACGCCGATCATGCCGCTCATCAGGGCCAGCAGGCACACCATGAATTCCTTGACCCGGTGCTGGATGTCGTCCCAGGTGGCCAGCACGCACAGCGGGGTCAGGAAGGTGGTGAGCATGATGAGCAGCAGGGAAAACCCGTCGATCCCCACATAGTAGCTGATGCCGTAAGTCGGCAGCCATTCCCGATGTTCCACGAACTGCATGGCCGCGGTCTGGCTGTTGAAGTTAAACCAGAGGGGCAGGGAAACCAGGAACTCCACCAGGGAAATGGCCAGAGTGGCGTATTTCAGGCCCTTGTGGTGTTTCCGGTCCAGGATCAGCAGTATCCCTATCCCGACGATGGGGAGGAAGATCAGAATGGAGAGGATTGGTAGTTGCATGTGCCCCCCCTAACGTCCGATGAGATAGCCGGTGACGAGCACCGCGCCGATGAGGATGGCCAGGGCGTAAGATTGTACAAACCCGGTCTCCAGCTTTCGGAGGTGGCTGCTCAGCCAACCGACGGTGGTGGCGCTGCCGTTCACCGCGCCGTCAATGATGTTTTCATCCACGCCGTGCCACAGGAAGTCGGAGCCGTTCTTGATGGGCTCCACCACGGTGGCGTCATAGATCTCGTCCACGTAGTACTTGTTATAAACCAGGTCATAGATGACCGGGATTTTCTCGATGACCTTCTCAGGCAGCTCGGGCCGCTTGAGGTACATCTTGTAAGCCATGTAGATCCCGGCGCCGGCCACCGCCATGGCAAACATCATCATGGTGATTTCGAACCAAACCGGCGCGTGCACCTCGTGCACCATCGGGGTAATGGACGGGGCCAGGAAATCCTTAAATCTATTGGCGCCTTGGATGATGGGGATGCCTACCAGGCCGCCCACCACCGACAGCCCCGCCAGGGTCATCAGGGGCACGGTCATCAGCGGCGGGGACTCGTGGGGATGCACGTGGGGATCCACCCGGGACTCGCCGCAGAAGGTCATGAACACCGCCCGGAACATGTAGAAGGCGGTAATTAAGGCCGCCGCGGTGGCGATGCCCCAGAAGACGTAATGGCCGCTCACCAGGGAGTGAAACAGGATCTCGTCCTTGCTGAAGAACCCGGCAAAGGGGAAGATCCCGGCGATGGCCAGGGTGGCCAGCAGGAAGGTCCAGTAGGTGATGGGCATGTATTTTTTCAAATTTCCCATCTTGCGCATGTCTTGTTCGCCGTGCAGCCCGTGGATGACGGAACCGGACCCCAAAAAGAGGAGGGCCTTAAAGAAGGCGTGGGTCATGAGATGGAAGATGCCGGAGGTAAAGGCCCCCACGCCGCAGGCCAGGAACATGTACCCCAACTGGCTGACGGTGGAGTAAGCCAGGACGCGCTTGATGTCGAACTGGGTCATGCCGATAGTGGCCGCGAAGATGGCCGTGAGCGCCCCCACCGCGGCAACCGCCGTCATGGAGATGGGCGCCAGGACGAAGAGGGTGCTGCACCGGGCTACCATGAAGACGCCGGCGGTGACCATGGTGGCCGCATGGATCAAGGCGGACACGGGAGTGGGGCCTTCCATGGCGTCGGGCAGCCAGGTGTACAATGGCAGCTGGGCCGACTTGCCGGTGGCCCCCAGGAAGAGCAACAGGGTGATGGCGGTGAGGACCCCGGAGCCCATGGGGTACTTGGCGGCCAGGGGGAACACCTCCGTGAAGTTCACTGACCCGAAGGTCCAGAAGATCAGGAAGATGCCCAGCAGGAACCCGAAGTCGCCGATCCGGTTGACCACGAAGGCTTTTTTACCCGCGTCGCTGGCCGACTTCTTTTCATACCAGAACCCGATGAGCAGATAAGAACAGAGACCGACGCCTTCCCAGCCCACGAACATCAAAAGGAAGTTGTTGGCGCTCACCAGGAGAAGCATGGCGAAGACGAAGAGGTTGAGGTATGCGAAATACCGGTAAAATCCCTCGTCATCGTGCATGTAGCCGATGGAGTAGATGTGGATGAGGGTGCTCACCCCGGTGACCACCAGCAGCATGATCAG
>VGSJ01000133.1 GCA_016875015.1 Deltaproteobacteria bacterium
CTCTTCAAGGGCATCGAGGAAGAGTACGGCGGCAAGTGGGACTTCGAGGCCGACCCGGCAGTGATGGCCAAGAAGATGATCGCCCACATCGACTCCAAGCGCAAAGCCCTGGGTATCGACAAGGCCCGGGAGCGGGTGCTCATGGATATGGAAATGCGCCGGCAGATGGCAGACGCGGCCGCCGGGGAAGAGCACTAAGAACCGCGGGGACTGCCCTCCTCAGCCAGGGGGGCAGCCCTTTTTAGATAATTTCCTTTACGAAAAAGGAAGGAGGAAGGCACAGTGTCGAAAATTATCATTTCCGCAGCCATTCGCGGGGCTCACAAGATCGTTGGCAAATGCGCGGCCAAGTTGGACGAGGCCATTCAGAAATATGGTGAAAACCAGGAAATCGGCTTCCCCAATACCGCATATTATCTCCCCATCATCTACTCCCTGATGGGCACCAAGATCGAGAAACTCAAGCACGCCGTACCCGTCATGGAACGCTGCAAAGCTTTGCTGCCGCCGGTTCCGGCTGAAAAGATGCATCTGCCCTACCTGGGACCCGGCCTGGACGCCGGTCTGGCCACCCTGCTCGCCGAGGAAATCTTTGAGGCCATCCGCTACGTGGAAGACCCGGATTTCTATGTGGGCGGCGAAGAAGTTTACAGCAAAGGCGACACCAATATCTGGGTGGGCGCCGCGGCAGACACCATCTTCCGGAAACGGGGCATCGAGTTCGTGGACGGTTCCGCCCCGGGGTTCGCGGCCATCGTCGGCGCCGCCCCCTCGGTGCAGGAGGCCGTGGACCTGGTAACGGAATATCAGAAAAAGAACCTCTATATCTTCTGCGCCGCCAGGTCCATTGACGGCAAGACCTCGGTACCGGAACAACTCCTGGAGGGCGGCGTGCAGATCGGCTGGCCCACCCGGATCGTGCCCTTCAGCCCGGACATCGCCGGGGCGGTCTTCGCCCTGGGCTTCGCCAACCGGGCCGCCATGGCCTTCGGCGGCATGAAGCCGGGCGCGGCCCTGAAGATGCTCCTGTACAACAAGGACCGCATCTTCGCCTTCGTCAACGCGGTGTCCCAGATCTCCGACGAGTGGTACGCCAACGCCGCGGGTTGTATCAACTGGGGCTTCCCCACCATTACCAACCAGGACATCCCCCAGGTGCTGCCCACCGGTATCTGCACCTACGAGCACGTGGTTTCCAACGTGCCCATGGCGGAGTTGGGCCAGAAGTCCATCGAAGTCCGGGGCCTCAAGGTTTCCGTCACCGAGATCGACATCCCGGTCAACTTCGGAGCGGCATTCGAAGGTGAGCGCGTCCGCAAAGACGACCTCTACGCCGAGTGCGGCGGCGGCAAAACCCAGGCGTTGGAATGGGTCACCAGCAAGCGCATGGACGAAGTCGAAGACGGCAAGGTGGAAGTTTTCGGTCCGGATCTGCCCGACCTGCCTAAGGACAAAATCCCCGTGCGTCTGCCTCTGGCCGTGGTGGTGGAAGTGGCCGGCCGGGCCTTCCAGCCCGACTTCGAGCCCATCCTGGAGCGGCAGATTCACCACCTGGTGAACTACGCCCAGGGCATCATGCACATCGGGCAGCGGGACATCGCCTGGTACCGCATCGGCAAGGCCGCGGTGGAGAAGGGCTTCACCCTGAAACACATCGGCACCATCCTGCACGCTAAATACCACCAGGACTTCGGCGCCATCTTCGATAAATGCCAGATTAAGATCTACACCGAGCCGGAGAAGGTGAAGGAACTCACCGTCCTGGCCCGGCAGGTCTATAAAGATCGTGACGCCCGGGTGGAGAACATGCGGGACGAAACCACCGAGACCTACTACTCCTGCACCCTGTGCCAGTCCTTCGCCCCCAACCACGTCTGCGTGATCAGCCCGGAGCGGACCGGCCTGTGCGGCGCCTACAACTGGATGGACTGCAAGGCATCTTTTGAAATCAACCCCACCGGCCCCAACCAGCCGATTCAGAAGGGCGAAACCATGGATGACAAGCTGGGCATGTGGCAGGGAGTCAATGACTTCGTGTTCAAGGCTTCCCGGCAGAAGGTGGAGAAATACAACTTCTACAGCCTGGTTTACGACCCCATGACCACCTGCGGCTGCTGCGAGTGCATTTCGGCAGTGCTGCCCATGTGCAACGGCATCATGACGGTCAACCGGGACTACACCGGTGAAACCCCCTGCGGGATGAAGTTCACCACCCTGGCCGGCGTCATCGGCGGCGGCCAGGTTACCCCGGGCTTCGTGGGCCACAGCAAGTACAACGTCTGCCAGCGGAAGTTCGTCAAAGGCGACGGCGGACTGAGGCGGGTGGTCTGGATGCCCAAAATCCTGAAAGAAGAACTCCGGGAACAGCTCCTGAAGCGGGGCGAGGAAGAGGGGATGCCCGATCTCATCGATCGCATTGCCGATGATACGGTGGGCGTCACCGAAGACGAAATCCTGGCCTTTCTGACGGAAAAGAAACACCCGGCTCTGGAAATGGACCCGATTATCGGTTAACCTTCACGGGGCCTGGGGGTGCGCCCCCCCAGGCCCTTGCTTGATTTAAGGTCCCGGCGGGATGGGTAACACCCGGTTAGCTCACCGCGGGCCGCCAGCCATGGATTAAGGAGAGAGACAATGGCATTAACTGGAATTGAAATCTTTAAAATGCTCCCCAAAACTAACTGTAAGGAATGCGGCTTTCCCACGTGTCTGGCCTTTGCCATGGCCCTGGCCAGCGGCAAGGCGGAGTTGAATGCCTGTCCTTACGTGTCCGATGAGGCCAAGGAAAAACTTGCCGCCGCCTCGGCCCCGCCCATCCGCCCCATTAAGCTGGCGATGAAGGAAGGGGCCAAGACCATCGGCGGTGAGACTGTGATGTTCCGCCACGAAAAGACCTTCTTCAACCCCACCGTCATCGCCGGACTGGTGACCACCGCCGCCCCCGATGCCGAGGTGGATGCCAAGCTGGCTCAGTTCATGAAGTTACAGTACGACCGGGTGGGGCTCCTGCTCCGTCCGGAAATGATCGCCGTCAAAGACATGAACGGCGACGCCGGGAAGTTTGCGGCCCTGGCCAAAAAGGTCATGGACAAGACCGATGCGGCAATCCTGCTCTGCACCGACAAAGCTGAGGTTTTAAAGGCTGGGGCCGAGGCCGCGAAGGACCGGAAGCCGCTTCTGGGCGTGGCCACGCCTGAGAATGCCGATGCCTTCGGGGCGCTGGCCAAGGAAATGGGGCTGGCCCTGGTGGCCAAAGCCGACGGCTATGACGCCCTGGCGGAGCTCACCACCAAACTCACCGGCATGGGCCTCAAAGACCTGGTTATCGATGCCGGAGCCCGCGCCCTGAAACAGGCCCTCCAGGATCAGATCGTCATCCGCCGGGCCCCTCTGACGGCTCAGTTCAAGCCTTTCGGGTTCCCCACCATCACCTGCCCGTGCGAAATGACCGACGATCCCATGATGGAAAAGCTGTACGCCGCGGTCTTCATTGCCAAATACGGCGGCATCGTGGTGGTCAACGACCTGTCCGCGGACGGGATCTTCCCCTTGCTGCTGGAGCGTCTCAACATCTTCACCGACCCGCAGAAGCCCATGATCATCACCCCGGGCATCTACGAGATCGGGACTCCGGGGCCGGATTCCCCCGTGGCCGTCACCACCAACTTCGCCCTCACCTACTTCATCGTGTCCGGCGAAATCGAGGCCAGCAAGGTTCCCGCCTGGCTGCTCATCCAAGACACTGAGGGCCTGTCGGTAATGACCGCCTGGGCCGCCGGGAAATTCTCCGGCGACTCGGTGGCGATGTTTGTGAAAAAGTGCGGGATCATGGATAAGGTCAAGACCCGTACGCTCATGATTCCGGGATATGCCGCGGGCATCAGCGGTGACCTGGAAGAGGAACTGCCAGAGTGGAAGGTTCTCATCGGGCCGCGGGAAGCTTCCCATATCCCGGCCTTGTTGAAAACCCTGTAGTTCGCGTGGGAGTTCCTCAGATATCCGGGAAGAAAGCCCCAGGGGCTTTCTTCCCCACCGACAGCACCGTCAAGAAGGGGGTCACCTGATGAGTAAATTTTACCGAATCGGCGAAAACCTGAACGTGGTGACCAAAGTATATGGTCAAGCGATGAAGGAGCGCAATCCCAAACCACTCCAGGAGGTGGCCCTGCAAGAGGCCGAGGCCGGGGTGGATTTTATCGACGTCAATATCGGCCCGGCCCGCAAGGGCGGCGAAGAAATGATGGCGTGGATCGTCAAGATCATCCAGGAAGTGGTGCCCAATGTACCCCTGGCCCTGGACACCTCCAACATCGCCGCCATGGAAGCCGGACTCAAGGTCCATAAAGGCCGCGCCCTGATCAACTCCATCATGGCCCGGCCCGAGCGTATGGACGGCATGATGCCCCTGGTGAAGAAGTACGACGCCGACATGATCGGGCTGATGTGGGGCCCCGAGGGCATGCCCCGGGACGAACACGAACGCGGCATGCTCACCGCCGAAATCCTGGCCAAAGCCGCGGAATATGATATTGAAAACGAGCGTATCTGGTTCGATCCCATTATCGCGCCGCTGAACATCCAGCAGAACCAGCTCATCGCCACCCTGGATTACATGCAGATGCTCCAGGATATAGCACCCGGGGCCAAGTCCACCTGCGGGTTGTCCAACTCCTCCAACGGCGTGCCCGATGAGCTGCGGCCCATCATCAACCGCGCCTACGTCATCATGCTCCAGCGCTACGGCATGGTCTCCGCCATCGTGGACGCCTTCGACCAGGAACTGGCCGACGTGGTCAACGGCAAGATGCCGGAAGCCGTGAAAGTCGTCCACGACATCATGGACGGCAAATCCGTGAACATCCCATCCATGTCCAAAACCTTGCAGAACTACGCCAAGACCGCCCGGGTCATCATGGGTCAGGTCCTGTTCTCCGATTCCTGGCTGGAAATCTAAGTCCGTATTATTATCGCAGCACACGTGTATGGGCGGGTTTATAACCCGCCCTTTTTTGTTACAAGCATTTAATAATTATAGCGTTTGCCATAAATTCCTTCCCCTTGGAGGTTCTCAAATCCCCCTAAATCCAATGCTGTTCACTTAGCACCCGAGCTTTCAAAAAATCCGGGA
>VGSJ01000134.1 GCA_016875015.1 Deltaproteobacteria bacterium
AGTCTTTTTAGAGGCTTATGGATGCATGGGTTGGCACTACATTTCCGCCCTTCCCATCTATGCCACCTAACAATTTCAATGACTTATACCTATATCTGGGCTTACAACTGTCGAAAATGAGTTGGAGGTTGCTTTTCGTTCAGGATAGCGTGTTGACGCCTTGCCCCTGATAGGCGAATCTATCATCAGAAAGTCACCGGCACCGGCATTAATGCAGCCGGGGTTATTCAAAATGAGATGGCACGCTTTTTTCCGCCTTCCTCTATGGTGAGTTCATCGAAATACGTCACCGAATCGGCTTTGGTCCAGAGGCCCACATAGCCGGCTAACGGTCTCTCGGCGGTGTATTCCATGATCAGTTCGTCATCCAGATAACCTTTCAGGGTATTGCCGGAGAACTCCACGGCAATGAGGTACCACTGGTCCTTCTTGATTTCCTTATGAACGCTGGCCCTCGTTAACCGCTTATTATTGACATATTCGAAGAGGATGACGTTATCTTCCAGGGCATTGACCCGGAGCACGAAGTAGTTGTTGATGTTCCGGATGCCGAAGGCCAGCCCGCCGGCCTGATCAACGCTGCCGGCCGCGGGCTTGACCCTGACCCGCAGGGTCCCCTCCGAAACTTCGCTGTCCTTAGCTATGGCCAGAGGGAAATAATAATAGGCCTCGATGTTATCCAGGAGTTCCTGATACTTGGCACCCATCATCTTGCCCATGAAGTTGGCCAAGCCGCCGGAGAGGCTGCTGCCGTAATCAGAGCCGTCTTGCAGCAGGAGGGTGCGGCCATCCTCCTCCACCCGCTGCCACTCGCCCGTGTGGGTATAAAAGCCGGGAAGGCGGATTTCCTGGGCCTGATTGAGAAAATCGTAGTCACCGGCAAAAAACCCCTCGATCATCCGTTTCATCTCGGCCTCATTGGCTATGCCCATGTCCAGCAGGCGGCTCGAGGCCAGCAACCGGCCCACCTGGTCCAGGGAGTTCTCCATGGAGGCGCGGTCGAGGCCGGTCAGGGAAGCCTCCAGGAGGTCCCCGGTGACGTTGATCTTAAAGCCCAGCATAAAAAGGACATTACCCAGGAAGTTGAGGCGCAAGGTCTTCCCATAGTAAGTGCCGGCGCCCCCGGCAAATTGCAGGGATATGTAGTTCTGGTCGGGAAGGTCGCTTAGAAAGGCATCCAGATTGGCGAAGTGATAGCCGAACTTGGCGCTCAGGTTCAGGTATTCTTTGGAGAGAATGGCATAGCTGTCTCCCCCCGGCTGGTTGCTGGAATCGGTCATCACCCCCCGGGCCATCAGGTTCATAAAATTTTCCACATTCAAGGCGACGGTCCCCTTCCAGGTGATGCCCGGATGGGAAAAACCCTTCCAAATGGCCTTCATGGGCAGAGATTCCACATGGTCCGGAGTGATCTCATCACAGGTGGTGAGACCGGTTTTGAGACCGCCGCCCAGATCAACGAGGTGCAGGACCAGGGGGATGTCGGTGGTTAGTTTGACCGAGATGACGCCTTCTGCCGCATCCCCGGAAAGCCCGAACATCTCTTTGACCACCTTCTCGTGGGCGAACCGGATGACGTCGTGGATGGTTTGACACCTTGACGGAGCAAAGGAGGGGGCTTGCGGGTCAGTAAGGTTCAAGGGAGACACCTTATCCAGGAAGGTCCGCATGCGCCGGTGCAGGGGACTGTCGAACAGATGCCGCTTCATCGGCTTGGCCGCGGCGGCCAGTTCCGGGACAATCCCCTGATAAACGGTAGCCCGGTCCGTCATTAAGGTAATGGGTTCCCCGTCAGATAACCGGGCGGTGGCCTGGCCGGCGTCGAACAGGGCTGGCACCCCGAACTCCCGGGCCACGGAGGCCAAATGGCTGGTGACGCTGCCGATGTCGGTGATGATTCCCTTAATCTTCCCCATGAGGCGGGCGTGATCGGGGGAGGCGGTGCGGGCCACCAGGATAGCATCATCCGGCAAGGGGCGGGACGGGGCCCCCTCGGCCAGATAGACCAGGCCCACCGCAATGCCCGGGGACACGGCCCGCCCGCCGTTAAGCAGGACCGGGTGATCGGGGAAATCCTGGGGCAGCGCCTCTGATTCGGGTTTGCTCTGAATCAGCCCCAGGGGCCGGGATTGCAGAAAATAGAGGTTTCCCTGGTGGTCCACGGCCCATTCCACGTCCTGGGGGCCCTGGTAGTATTCTTCCAGCCGCAGGCCATATCGGGCCAGGGCCAGGACCGTGTCGTCTGTCAAAGAAGGTGCGTTTACCTCATCTTTCGGCACTGCTTCCAGACGGGTACCGCCCCCCTCCCGATTAACCAGGCGTTCCGTTTTCTTGCCGATGCCTCGTTGCACTATACTCCCGGTTCTCTTATCCACATAAAATTCATCGGGCGAGGCTTCGCCGCTCACTAGGTGTTCTCCCAGGCCCCAGATGGAGTTGATCTTGAGCAGGTTCGAGTCGGGGCGGGAGGGATCCACCGTATAGAGCACGCCGCTGGCCCGGGAGTCGATCATGACGATCCCGGCCACGCACATGTGGGTGTCCCGGTCCTCCAACCCGTAGCGCAGCCGGTAGGAGATGGCCCGGGGAGAATACTTGCTGGCCAGAACAAGCTTATAGGCCTCAAGGAGGTTGTCCCGGGTGACGTTCAGTTCGGTGGCGTATTGTCCGGCAAAGGAGGCTTCGGTGTCCTCCCCCACGGCGCTGCTGCGCATGGCCAGGCGCACGTGCGGGTACGTCTTGGCTTCCAACGCCTGGTAAGCCTTCAAAATCTCCCCTGCCAGGGCGGCCGGAACCTGCGCCTGGAGAATCATGCCCTGGATGGCCTGGCTCTTTTCTTCCAGGTCCTCCAGGTTATCCGGGGAAATCCCGTCCAAAAGCTCCTCTACGGGCCTGGCCAGCCCGGTCTCTTTCAGAAAGAGTTCCAGGGCCCCGGCCGTGATCACGAACCCCGGAGGGATGGGCGCATCCAGATATTTATGGATAATGGCTAGATTGGTGGCCTTGCTGCCGGCGACCTTCACCATGTCCGGACTCAGGGACTCCAGGGGGAGCACCAGTTCCCCCACTGCCGGGGAGGGCTCCGAGGCAAAAATGGGTGCGATATTCTGGGCGATGCCGTCAGAGACCCGGGAAAGTTCCGCATACTTCCCCGGCGCCAGGCCGTTCAGGGCCTCTACCAACTTGCCGGTGGCCGCGGCCAGCTTGCCGTATTGAGCTTCCACCCTGGCCATGGTGAAGGGGGCGCTCCCATAATAGAGCTGCTCCAACTCCGAGATGATCCCCAGCGCGGCCCGGTTGTTGGCGAGAAACTCCATAAAATGATTGTATTTTTTCGCAATCTCCCCTTCATCGGTGACCAGGAAGTGGCAGACTTGCTTCTTCGAAAAAAGATCCCGGATGGCCATGGCGTTCCTCTTTTTCAACTTTTTCTATGACAGGGGCGTAAGCCCCTCTCTCTTAAGTAATCTTTGACGCTTCTTTCAGCTCTGAGCGGCCCTCATCGACCCCCAGGACAAAGACCGGGATGGCGGCGATGAGGATGGCGCCCATAATCAAAAACGAGATAAAATAATCATACCGGGCCAGGAGTAGCCCCGCCAGAATGGGTCCGGAGGCGTGGCCGATGTCGAAGATGGTGCCGAAGGTGCCCATGGCCGTGCCGAAGTGCTTCTTCTGACAGATGTCAGCTACCAGAGCCGCGGTGGAAGAGGTCACAAAGGCCTCCCCCAACCCGAAGACCAGGGCGGTTCCCATGAGCAGGTAAAATGACTTGAGCAGCGGAATGGCGGCGAAGGACCCGGCGCACAGCACCATGCCCAGGACTCTGAATAAGGCGCTCGATCCCCAAATTTTCGGTGTGCATTTCCCCGACAATAGCGATTTCAAGCCCGGCCTCCCGAACAACTGCCGCCGCCAAGTCATCAGCCGTGAGGCAGCATACGGCCACCGGCGCCTGGTAGCGCAGCACCCGGTAGGCTCCGGGCAGAGGCGGCCACCCCCGGCGTTTTTCCACTTTTTCTGTGGGGCAAACCTCAAGGTCGGCCACGGCTTCGCCCAAAGCTTGGGTTAAAGCGTTAACTACCAGGGGCGGGATGCAGACTTCGCACCCCAGGCATTCATATTGGCGCTCCACCAAACATAGCTTCGCGGCTTCCACCGTCCCCCGGAGTTCCTGTAAGCCTGCCCCCGCCGGGAAAGCCTGCTCTAGAGCCACGACAAGTTGATGAAAGCAGCCGCAGGCCCGGCATTTCTCCGCGGCCATGGCCTCTTGCAAATAAATCAAGGCTTCCTTAAAAACCTGCTCTTTTTCGCTGGATAAATTCATCTGCTTCTCGCTTTGGCATATTCACTGAGACAGAGGCCATGGTCCAGGAGTTCGATGACGCACGGGTCCACAATCCGATAATAGATGTTGTTGCCATTTCGCCGGTATCCCAAAATACCCCGATCCGCCAAGCGGTTGAGCTGATTAGAGATGGCCTGGGGTTTCATAGCCAGCAAACCCGCCAGTTCCATCACCCCTATCTCTCCCTCGCGCACCAGGGCGTGCAGAAGGCGGAGGCGAGTGTCATTGGCCAAAACCTTGAATACGGTCGTAAGCGCGATGGCTTGTTCCGACGACAGGAGGGCACGGTCCCTGAGCAAGGGCTTTGGCATGCAAGCGTTTAAAGAAGGTTCTGGCTTCCTGGAATTCATGGTTATATATTAATACATTGAATAGTGTATGTAAAGGGATATAATTTCAGGAATCATCAGAGGCCAGGCAAAAAGAGAAGTCAGAACATCGGATGGTGGAGGTGTATATAATTGTTTCATAATCTTATAAATTTATATCATTTAAATTTATATCATTATCTCTATCTCTTTTTGTCAATAATAATCCATGATGGATTCGTAAAAAGTCAGAAAAGGCTCTATTTATGGAATTCGCTTTCAATAAAATCAATGAGTTACAACCCGGTTTTTTGAAAATTCTTACTTTTTACGGAACCATCATCCATTAGACTCATCTTCGACAGCAAGAAAAAAATAGTATTGTGATAACAGCATGTTAAGTGGTTCAAAAATGTTTTCGGCACTACAAGGTTTACAGGTTGACGGAGTTGAGCCCT
>VGSJ01000135.1 GCA_016875015.1 Deltaproteobacteria bacterium
TGGCAAACGCATCCCCGGCCTCTTTGGAGGGCAGGATGGAGATGCCGGCCCACTGGCCCACGATCAGCTCCTGCCAGTTGCCCAGGTAAATCTCGGTTTCGTTCCCCCCGGCCCCCAGGTTGATGGGGATCTGCGTGGTCATGGCGAAGGGGTACCCGATGTAAGCCTGGAGCTGGGCCGCGTCCATGGGCCGGATGATGTATTCGCCCCCGGTGTCGCCCGAGAACTGAGCCACCTTGAGCTTGGACAGGGACCGCTTGACGCAGTGGTGGAACACGAACCCCAGCTTGCCCCGCAGGGCGTTGTCCACCGCCAGTTCGTACTCCATGTCGAAGAAGTAATCGAAGTTGGGGCTATTAACGCTGAAGGCCTTGGTGTTGATGCCGGGGGTGTTGGCGATGCCGGTGGGCTGGCCGCTGGCGCCGCTGCCCCGGAGGGCCGCCAGGTCGATGGCCAGGGCCACCACCCGGGCGATGTCGGCCCGGACCATCTGCTCCGCTGAGGGGCTGGACATGCGCAGCAGCCGGTTGGAGAGCTTCACCAGGGCGCCCACCGACTTGGGAGTGAGCTGCAGCTGGCCCAGGGTCTGGTCGCTGCCGGTGAGAGGCTCATTCTCCCCCACCCAGTAGGCCGTGGCCCCGCCGGTCTGCTTGGGGATCTCCACCGGCGAACCCACCAGGTTGTCCAGGAGGGTGGCGCCCATCTGGAAGACCACCGCCTCGGCCCGGAGCATCTCGATGAGTTCCGGGATGGCCTGTATCGGGACCAGATAGCCCCCGGAGCTGTCCGGGGTGGTGGCCAGGTCCCGGGTCTGCCGGAACACGTCCGCCTCGAACTGGGCCTGGGACCAGTCGCCGGTGCCGATGGCATAGATGGCCTTGAAGAGCGAAAACTTCTCTTTTTCGTCCTCCAGACCGGACACGCCGGCATGTTTACGCTCCCGGTTCTTTTTCTCCATCTCCTCGAAGCGGCCCGCTAGGTCGGCGTACTTGGCCGACAACTCCGGCAGCGTCTTGAAGGCCTCGGAAATGTGGATCACCTTGCCGTCCTCTCCGGTGTAGGACAGGGACTTATTGATATCTTCCAGGAGTTCCTGGATGCGGTTGACGTCTTCAGGCATGACTATTCTCCTTTCGTGATCCTGCGATGCAGGTTTTGCGTGGCGCTAAGAATTTCCTTCAGGTCCGGCTCCCCCGCCGGTCTCCCCCCTTCAGGCCCAGGGCCGGGGTTCAACGCCAGGGAGTAATAGTCGGGTGCGGCAGAGCGGCATGTGACGAACTCTTCCAGAGTCTCCATGATTACCGCCTTCAGTTGAGCGCGGTCATCATGGGGAGACCCGAGTTCGGCAGTCCGGGTCATCAGTGCGTCGATTTTGATCTTGACCCCCTTCACCAGGCCCGCCAAGGCCAGGAGGGTCGATTGCAGATCGTCCTCGTTGGGTTTGTCAATCTCTTCCGGTTCCCCTGGTTCATGCCTTTCTGCCTGGTTCAGGTCCGCCTCAAAAGGCACGCCGGTGAGGTCCTCCACTTCCCGGGGGCTAACCACCCCTTTCTGCACCGCCATGATCAGGGCGTTGGGATTGGCCGGGACGGGCACCGCGGAGAGTTCGTAGAGCTCGTGCTTCTTAAAACGCCAGCCGGTCTGTTTCCCCTCCTTGTCGGTGATGGGCTCTCGCTCCAGGTCCTGGAAACCCACCGAGGTGGCCTTCAGATAGCCCCCCAGGTAAAGCTTGTAGATGGTGTCGGCGAAGGGGTATTCCTCCGCCGTGGCGAACTTGACGTGGAACAGCAGGCCCTGGTCGGTCTTGGCCACCTGCAAGGCCTTGCCAACCGGCGGCTGCCGGTAGTCGTGGGCCCAGAGGAACACCGGGTTTTTCCGGTAGTTTTTGAGGTCCCAGCCTTCCACCTCGATGACGTCGCCGTAGCGGTCCACCTGATTGGTGGAGCCCACGAACTCCAGGACCCGGTCTTCAGGGTCCCCCACCGCCTTGATCTCAAAGTCCAGGTCCTTACGAATCAATTCCATGGCCCTGCTCCTTCTCGTAAACCGGCGCCTGCCAGACCACGGGCCCGGGCTCCCGGTCCTGCTTAGGGGCGAAGATGAAAAAGAACTGCCCCTCTTTGCGGTTATAGCCGCAGTCCACCAACTCATGGCCCTGAGGGACGCCGTTTTGCACCAGCCGGGCTGCAAATCCATGCTCCCCGGTGACCACCGCCCCGACC
Source organism: Deltaproteobacteria bacterium (assembly GCA_016875015.1). GTDB lineage: Bacteria > Desulfobacterota > Desulfobaccia > Desulfobaccales > 0-14-0-80-60-11 > 0-14-0-80-60-11. Next base: position 2,223 of record VGSJ01000135.1, read on the forward strand.
CGGAAAAGCATCCCTAAAACATCCGGGGGAATCGTGATGCCGATTCGGTCCGCCATAAATCACTCCACCACGGGCGCCGACACACAACGGCAGTTGATCACCTCACCTGCCGGCCCGCTAGGGTCGCAGGGGAAGCGGCAGCCATTGGGAAACGCCTGGCCTCGTTCCACCACTATGCCGCCCTGGTTCTGATGACTGACCCGGACGTGCTCGTCTCCAGCGGTAACCCAACGGACCTTCGCCACCCCCATCTGGCCCATGGCCGCGTCCCGGGCCAGGCCCGCGGCCTGGCCGGCTTCGGTGCGGGCGATGGTGAGGGCCCGGGACTGGGCGAAGTTGTACACCTGCCGCACCCGGTCCATGAGTTCGGCGGTGGTCTCCATCTGGCTGATCCCCGCCACCAGGGTGTCCCGCAACTGCTCTCGGATGGTCTCATTGATGCCCACCACCTTGATGAGCTTGGTCGAAAGAGCCGCCATGGCCGGCGTGTCCACCAGGGTGAAAAGCTCCGGGTCCGCCCCCAGTTCCACCAGCAGGCCCTGACCGGCCTTTTCCCCGATCTCCAGGTAGAGCGGCCAGATCAGCTTCTTGAGAGAACCGTTTTCCGTATCCAGGTCCAGGAGCAGGGATTCCACCGCCAACTCTCGCACCACCGCCTTGCCCAACCTCTCCTCCAACCGCCGGAGTTGACGTTTGCGTTGCTCATAAAAATAACGGCTGATCTTGCGCTTAAACATTTCCTCCACGGGGGTATGAAAGCCCAGATAAGCCTGCCAATAAGCCTCCCCGTCGAAACCGCGGAAAGGCAGAGCCGGAACGGCCGGCGGCATGGGCAAGGCAAAATCGGCCGTTTCGGCGTGGGAGGAAATGAGAGGATATGGGACTGATTTTCCGGGGGCAGGCGCACCCGAGCCCACCGGCGCCAGATTGAAGGGGAGATAGCCCACATCGCCTCCATCAACCGCCGGAAGGCCAAGACCCAGGTATTCGTTGGCAGTGTTCAACGGCACCCCCATCTGCCAGAGCTTTTGGGCGCATTCCACCAGTTCCTTGCGGTCTTCCTGCAGGGCGGAGATGTTGCTATAGTCGAACTCGGCCCAGATGCGGCCCCCATCGATGTGCCGGCACAGCTGGTTCCAGAGGACAAACTCAAACAGGGCCATCTTGGGGAGCAGGGTGTTTTCCCAGAAGAGCTTGCGCTGGGTTTTGGAGGTGGCGAAATTGACGTCATCATAGAGGCCCAGCTCCGGCTTGGGCACCTTGAAGGCCGCCATGATCTCTTCCCGGTTCCACTTGCGTTGCTCCAGGAAGTCCATGTCCTTCTGGGAAAGTCCCGTCTGTTTGTAACTGAGGCCGCCTTCCAGCAAGGCGATGGCATGGGCTTTGGAGGCTCCGCCGTGACGGTCCTGCCACTGGGCTCGGACGCGTTGATACTCCTCGTCGCTGAGGTTCCCGGAGGTCTCCAGCACCCCGCCCGGCTGGGCGGAGTTCTTGAAGAACGCGGCGTTGTAACGGCCGGCCCACCAATCCTGCTCTACTCCCGACTTGGCCGCCTGCAGCGGGGCCAGGCCCCGGTAATCGTGGTAGGGGTTGAAGTAGCGGAAGAAGACCACTTCGTGGGGCTGGAGCGGAATTTTCTTAGCGCCTTTGCCGTAGACCCAGCCCGAGATCAAGCCAGTTTTGGCGTCCACCACTTCCTTAAACCTCCCTGGATGGCAAACCCAAATCTCCTGGGGGATTTCCCGTTCGCTTTGCCGTTCCATGATAAAAAAAGCCTCACCGGTCAATCCCAGATAGATGAAAGAAGCCTCCAGGAGTTGACTCCCGGACATCATGGGGTTGGGCGCCTCGAACAGGTTCACCAGGGGGTGCGACTCCACGATCTTGGGGTCTTTGCGGGTCCCGGTCATGAAGAGCAAGGGCACGCTGCTGAGGCTCTGGGCAATGGCGTTGATGCAGGCATAGACCCAGACGTGCTCCCGGTAAGGCTGCCTCAGTTCCCCTCCTGACAACTGGGTGAGCATGTGGGGGGAAAGGAAAAACAGCCGGGTAGCCTCCGGGAAATAGGGAGTCTCCCTCTTGGCCGCTGAACCGGCAGTGCCGGCCCATAATGCCGCTAACCCCCTCCTGATCAGCCCCAGCAAACCCCATCCCTTGCGCCGCCAAATTTATTGACAACATTATCTTGTGCCTTAGGGGAGTTACGCAATTCCGCTAATTAGCCGTATTTTGGGAGTATTTGGGGATTGTATGGTTTAATTGCTCCAAACAACATAAGCCGGGGCTAACGTCCCGGGGCGGAAGGTCACATCGTTGTCTCGGGTTTGATTTTAGTGGGGAGGCGTCGTTAATCACGATGGTGTTAAACCAAAATTCGAAGCTTTCATCGGTGCTTTATGGCATTTTTGGACCTGTTTTGGCACAGGGCAAAAAATTGACATGGCTTACCAAGACTTGAGGGTCTCTTCTCCGGTTTTTCGTAGCAAGGATAGACAGGCTGAGATTGGCTTTCAAAACGAAGGATAGGAACGAAGGATAGGTAAGAAGGAGGCAGGTTCGCGGCGTGGCAAGACCTGGGCGACCCCAGGGGAACTGTGAATTATTGAGGGTTTGCAGGAT
>VGSJ01000136.1 GCA_016875015.1 Deltaproteobacteria bacterium
GGCGACCTCCTCTACTCCCTCTCCCCCCGCTTCGGGGGGAGAGGGTTGGGGTGAGGGGGGCAGAACCACCGCATGCAATTTCCTAACCGGACACTGCTGGGTGGGGAGGGCCTCCGGGCCAGCCGATCATCCGATTATCGCAATTGCCAAAAGTTTTTCCGCTATGACATATGCTCCAAGAACCAAAATCCTCCCTACCCCCAGCAGTGTCCGGTTAGGTTTTTGCATAGGCGGATGGTCATTATCCTTCGCATAACAGTCCATTAATTCGCCAAGGTATTTCTCACGCGGTGAAGATTACTTCCCCCTCACCCTAACCCTCTCCCCCATTGGGGGAGAGGGTAAAAGATGGAGCTGATTTAAGGCCCTATTGTCTGAAGCCCAACGACATAACCTACTCCCTCTCCCCCCGCTTCGGGGGGAGAGGGTTGGGGTGAGGGGGGGGTGAACACCGGCATGCAATTTCCTAACCGGACGCTGCTGCCCTACCCCCACCTTTTCCAAAGGGGGGAACTTAGCGGATTTAGGGGGATTTAAAAACCATCCATGGGAAGGAATTTTTGGCAAACGCTACAATTGGTGCGTAGAACGCTACGGGAGACTTTTCGAAGCAGCCCACCGTTATTCCCCCTTAAACACCGGCTGCCGCTTCTCTAGAAAGGCTTTTTGCCCTTCCTGGTAATCTTTACTGTTGTAGACCAGGCGGCGCAGGGCCTGGATGCGCTCAAAGGCCTCGGGGGAAAGCGGCAGGGCGTTCCCCAGGATCTGCAACTGCTCCTTGATGACCGAGACGCTGATGGGGGAATTCTGGGCAATGTGGCCAGCCAGGGTGTAGGTAAAATCTTCCAGTTCCGCCACCGGCGCCAGGTGATTGAGGATGCCCAGCCGGGCCGCCCGCTCGCCGGTAACCGGCTGGGCGGTGCAGAACATCTCCCGGGCCAGGGACATGCCCAGCTTGTTGAGGACATGCAGGATACCCGTGAGATTGTAGGGGATCCCCAACCGGGCCGGGGTAAGGGTAAAGGAGGTGGCCTCCGTGCCGATCAGGATATCGCAGACAAAGGCCAGTTCGCAGGCGCCGCCCCAGACGCCGCCTTCCAGCATGGCGATGACCGGGGCCGGGCAGCGTTGGAGGGCCCGGATGACCTGCTCCAGGGGATCGTCGTAGGTCAGGGGGTCCCGGCCGGGCTGGGGGAATTCGCTGACGTTATGACCCGCGGACCAGACCTTGGCGCCCTTATTGGCCCGAAGCACAATTACCCGGGCCTGTTGATCGACCAGGTCGTTCAAGGCCTTGATCACCTCATGGATCAGGCCCCGGCCCAGGGCATTGCGCTTGCGGTCATGATTCAAGGTGATCGTGCCGATAAACTCCGATAAGGCCACCGTGATAAATTCCATTGCTGACTCCCGCAGCTGACTCCCGGCGGCCGGGCGGTCAGACCGCATCTTTTAGAGACTGTTTGCCAAGTAAGAACTTAATTGATAACATCCCCCTCGGCAATGGTAAACTTTTTCCGTCAGATTCCTCTGGCAAGCCACGAGAGGAAAACAGGTCATGCCCCAATGCCATAAAGGCGGCGCTTATGGCGATCACTGAACCTTCAGCCCAGGCCTCCGCCCTGTGGGAAGTGGCGGTGGCCCTGCCCCTGGCCCACACCCTGACCTATCGCGCCCCGCCGCGCCTTACGGCCGCGGGGGCGCAGGTGGGCAGCCTGGTCCGGGTCCCGGTGGGCCGCCGCCAGGTAACGGGATATCTCCTGGGCCCGACCTGCGAGCCCCCTCCCGGAACTCTCCGGGACATCCGGGAGGTCCTGGACCCCATACCCCGGTTCGGCCCGGAGTTGGTGCCCCTGTTCCGCTGGGTGGCGGATTACTATCAGTATCCCCTGGGGGAGGCGTTGAGTTTCATCATCCCGGGGGGGGCGCCGGCTGCCAGCCCGCGCCGGGAACTCTGGGCCTGTCCCGTGGGCGCCCCGGAGGGCGACCAGCTCCCTTTGCGCCTGGGGGTCAAGTCCCGGGCGCTCCTTACTTACCTCCAGGAAGCCGGCCCCACCCCGGTGAAAGATCTTAAGCTCCGCTTCCCCGGCTGCTACGACAGCCTCCGGCGCCTGGCCGCCCGGGGCTTGATCGGACTCGAGGACCGCACCCGTCTCCGGACCTACGAGGATGATACATCTATCGCCCTTACAAAAAATACCGAAAACCTTACCCTGGTGCCCGACCAGGAACAGGCCCTGGCGAGCATTGTCGCCGGGATTGACGGGGGCGAATTTACCCCTTTTCTCCTGCACGGCGTAACCGCCAGCGGCAAAACCGAGGTTTATCTGAACGCCGCCGCCCATGCCCTGGCCCGGGGGCGCCAGGTCCTGGTCCTGGTACCGGAGATCGCCCTGACCCACCCCGTGGGCCGGGCCTTTAGGCAGCGCTTCGGCTCCCGGGTCGCCCTGCTCCACAGCGGCCTGTCCGAGGCCTTTCGGGTGGATCAATGGCGCCGCATCATGGTGGGAGAAGTGGATATTGTGGTGGGGGCCCGCTCCGCGGTTTTTGCCCCCCTGCCCCGCCTGGGGGTGGTGGTGGTGGATGAAGAACACGACCCCTCCTACAAGCAAGAGGGCGGCCTCCTCTACCAGGCCCGGGATGTGGCCCTCTACCGGGGCAAGCTAACGGGGGCCGCGGTGGTCCTGGTCTCCGCCACCCCCCAGGTGACCTCCTGCTACTCGGCCCGGGAAGGGAAATATCGGTATCTTAAACTCGACCGCCGGGTCACCCCCCAGGACCTGCCCGATATCCGGTTGGTGGACATGCGGACCCAGCGGGGCGACAAAAGTCTCAAGGTGATCTCCCGTCCGCTGCTCACTGCCCTTTCGGAGGTGCTCCGCCGGGGGGAACAGGCTTTGCTGTTCCTAAATCGACGGGGTTACTCCCGCGCCGTGTTCTGCCTCTTTTGCGGCCAGGTGTTCCAGTGCCGCCATTGCAGCGTGGCCCTGACCCACCACCAGCACCAGGACCGCCTGGTCTGCCATTACTGCGGCTATACCGAAGCGGTGCCGGAGCACTGCCCCCTATGCCAGTCCAGCGCCATCAAACGCTACGGGGTGGGCACCGAAAAGGTGGAGTCAGAGGTGAGCAGGCTTTTCCCCACCGCCCGGGTGGCCCGCCTGGACCGGGATACGGCCCCGAACAGCGGCCGGGCCCTCAAGGTCTTGCAAGCCTTTGCCGCCGGGGACCTGGACTTCCTGGTGGGCACCCAGATGATCACCAAGGGCCACCATTTTCCCCAGGTCACCCTCGTCGGGGTCATCGCCGCGGACCTCAGCCTCTTCTTCCCGGAGTATCATGCCGGGGAGCGCACCTTCCAGCTCCTGTCCCAGGTGGCCGGGCGGGCCGGCCGGGGCGCCGCCAAGGGCGCCGTGCTGATTCAGACCTACCAGCCGGACCACTATGTTTTTCAGACGGTTCAATCCCAGGATTACGAGACCTTTTGCCAGCGGGAGCTGGCGATCCGGCGGCAACTGGGTTACCCGCCCTTTACCCGCCTGGCCCTGGTTCGCCTGAGCGGTCCCATTGAAGAGCCCGTGGCCCGGGAAGCCCGGCGCCTGGCGGCAATCCTGGAAAACCTGCGAACCCGGGATCAAGACTTGCGTTCCCGGGTGCGGGTCCTGGGGCCGGCCCCTGCGGGTCTCACCCGTCTCCAGGGCCGGTTTCGCTGGCAAATCCTGATTAAGAGCTGCGGCCGGGCGCCTTTGGCGCACCTGCTCCAGCACCTCCGCCGGGCCTGGACTCCCCCGCCCCGCTCCCGCCTCAGCCTCACCCTGGATATCGACCCGTCCACCCTGTTTTAGACCCACCGGTTCTGAAAAGGTCCTGAGGATATGGAGGACAGCCGCCCCCGGCTGTCCAGGCACAGCCTTGAAAGACTGTGCCACCAGCCAATACTAGCTTCTCATGATTTGCCGGTGAGCCAACGGCTCAGGCGCGACTGCCTGGAAGGTCGTGGGCCTGGGGTCTGCACCCCAGCAGTAACCCGTTCCCCGGCGATAACCAGTTGACCTTTCATCGTTCAAGAGGTATAAAATAAAAGATTGTAACCAAGCCTCCAACGAAGCCACCAGCCACGCGCCCGTAGCTCAGTCTGGACAGAGCATCGGACTACGAATCCGTGTGTCGGGGGTTCAAATCCCTCCGGGCGCGCCAACCATGCTGGTTTCAGAAAGTTAAAATCAAGTGGGTAGGGAAACGGGTAGGACCTTATCTAAAGCCTGGGCACCCAGTTTTTCTGGCAAATTTCTGGTCTCGGGCTTAACCAGCGCAGCTTAAGGTGGTTTGGAGCCTGCTCCTGCAAACCGGCTCCGGGGGGCCTGCCCCATCTCTCGCGCAGTTGCGCCCGCCTTCCCTATAACACCAAGCGCGCTCGTGGCGTACAGCTTGCCACTCTTGTCAAACAGGGCGTCAAACCGGGGAGAGGGGCTGCTCCCCCCCCACACTGACTCATAACATATACTTCGCGTTACCATCCCATTCGATTTCCCCGGTCGTTTTCCTATATTGAAGTACATTACGAACATTTCTTTTCCATTTTGGGATATCAGAATTTGGGGCCTGAGGTTCACAGTCCTCATCATCAAGTTTATGGTTATGTTCGATTATACGATAAATTTCATCAAGTGATACCCAAATACCACTCGGCAATTTAATCCTTATAATGGCCCATATTTCCGGAAGTCGTATCATATTACCTCCATTTTAAGTGTTTAATGCACGATCTTTGTGCTAATTTCCCATATACAACTTAATCATTATTCAAAAAATTGCGTCATCTCTTGCTT
>VGSJ01000137.1 GCA_016875015.1 Deltaproteobacteria bacterium
TTATCAACTGCGCACCGACCTGGTGGGTTCGGCCCACCACGCCTTCGCCGCCGCCGGGGTGCGGCCGCCGTCGGCGGTCACCCCTCTGGGACCGGTCAGTTGAAGACCAGACGCCGGACTCCAATAGCATGTAGTGCCAACCCTTTTTTGCCATGGCTTAACTTACTGATAATCCAAAACTATTTTTTTACAACTGTCGAAGATGAGTTTTACAAAGGGGGACTTGATTTTTTCAATCCGAGCTTGGCGGCCTGGTTTTATGCCTTATTGACTGTGAAACACCAAAATAGCCGCCACCAGGATGTCGTTCTCCTGAACGACGCGGGGGCAGGCGGGGGGAGGGGAGGGGGGCCGAACCTTTTTCAGGGCTTGCCCCAATCCAGCAGGCGGAGGTCCAGGGAGGTCCGGCCCTGGTAATGCGATATTCTGGCGCCCAGGGCCACGTCCAGGGCGCCGTCCAGGGGGTGGTGGGCCGCCATATCAAAGGCAATGGCCTCCCGGACGTTGCCGCCCTGGGACAGCTGCACCTTCAAATGCCGCTGGCTCACCACCCGGGAGCCCAGGCATTGCACCCCCAGGCAGACGATCACCGGGGCCGGGTTGCCGGGGCCGAAGGGCCTCATGGTCTCCAGGTGCCGGTTAAAGGCGCGGTCCAGGTCGTGGAGCTCCACCTGGGCGTCGACTTTGAGGGTGGGCCGGGGCGGCTCCAGGCCCACCTGCTCGTGAAAGGCCTGCTCCAGCAGATCTTGTAAGGCGGCTAGATGGTCCGCGGCCAGCTCGAAGCCCGCCGCGGCCGCATGCCCCCCGTATTTGTGGAGCGTCTGGCGGCAGGCGTGCAGCCCCTTGAACAGGTGAAAGCCTTCGACAGACCGGGCCGAGCCCCGGCCCCGGCCGTTTACCAGGCTCACCAGGGCCGCGGGCCGGTGATATTCGTCTGCCAGCCGGGCTGCCACGATGCCGATCACCCCGGGGTGCCAGTCTTCTTCGGCCAGGACCAGCACCGGCCGCGTTTCCAAACCGCGGCGGCGGATCATCGCCCTGGCCTGTTTCAGGACTTCTTCCTCCAGGGTCTGGCGCTGGCGGTTGAGATTGTGGAGATACCTGGCCTGAATCCGGGCCTGGGCCAGGTCGTCGGAGAGCAGCAGTTCCAGGGCGCACCGGGCCTGGCCCATCCGGCCGGCGGCATTGAGCCGGGGCGCCAGTTGGAAGACCACGTTCTGATAGGAAATGGGCTTGCCTTCCAGTTGGGTGACTTCCTTCAGGGCGATGATCCCGGGACGGCGGCTCTCCTCCAGGACCTTGAGCCCCTGGCTCACCAGGATGCGGTTTTCCCCCACCAGCGGCACCACGTCGGCGGCGGTGCCCAGGGCCACCAGGTCCAAATAAGACCTGAGGTTGGGCTCCCGGCGCTGCCTGAACCAGCCTTCGGCCCGGAGGTCGGCCCGCACCCCCAGGGCCAGGAGCAAGGCCACCCCCACCCCGGCCAGTTCGCCAAAGTGGTAAGCGTGGCCGAGGCGCTTGGGGTTGACCACGGCCAGGGCGTCGGGCAGCTCCGGGGGAATCTCGTGGTGGTCGGTGATGATCACCTCCAGCCCCTGGGCCTTAGCCCAGGCCACCTCCTGAGCGTCACTGATGCCGCAGTCCACCGTGACCACGAGCCGGGCCTGCTCCGCCAGCTCTTTGAGGCCCTCGATCTTGAGGCCGTAACCCTGGGTCAGCCGGTCGGGGATGTAGGGAAAACAATTAAGACCCAGCTCGCGCAGGAACTGGTGCAGCACCGCGGTGGCGGTGATCCCGTCGGCGTCGTAGTCGCCATAGACGGCCACCGGCTCCCCCTGGCGCACCGCCCGGCCCAGGCGGGCGGCGGCGACTTCCAGGTCAGGGAGCTCGAAGGGCGGATTGAGGCGCTCCAACGAGGGGTCCAGAAAGGCCAGGATGTTATCGCCGGCGGTCAGCCCCCGGTTCAACAGAATACGGGCCACCAGCCGGGGGAGATTGTGGCGGGCCATGACCGCGGCCACCAACTCCGGCTGCTCCGGGTACACCTGCCAGGCCTTCTTACGGCGCATCAAGGAACCTCATTAACTCTTGTTAATTCTCTGGTTGTTCCAATGGTAATATTAAGTTATTGTCGTTATTATTTTCTTTAACTTTATCAGCCTTCTTAAAAGTAACATTCACCCGAGAGGGCGGTAAGTTTATCTGTTTATGGTCTAGAAGTTCTCGAATAGTAAGAACTTGCATACGCGGATGTCGCGTTCCCCAAGGTGAGTCGTACCATCCCGCTTCAGCAGCTTCGACCCGCATGGGCTGGGTTGGCTCCCTTAAGGTGATTAGCACCCCTAATTCGGCCTGCTCCCGTTCTAAAACCCCTTTTAAATCTCGCAGGTGGGCTACTGATGTATGTCCTGATTTTACCGAGAAGATCACTTGTTTTGTCCTGAGCCCCTTAGATTCATCATGAAAGTAAAGACGCCCGTCGATGCCACGATCTGCCCCTTTTTTCTGTTCTGCCGGGCGTGCGCCTACCAGCCCTAATGCCCAACATTGAAATTGGTAAGGATCTTCTTTGGCCAGTTTCTCAGCATCCGGCATTGAAACGGGTTCCCCAATAACCTTGTAAGGCACAATTTCTCCAAACACATCCCTAATTCTGTTCCTAATTAAACTAATGGACAGGTAAGTAATATCAATGCCTATCCACCTTCGATTCAGCCTTTGAGCGGTAACTATGGTAGTTCCACAGCCACAGAAAGGATCAAGTACCGTATCTCCTTCTTTACTGCTTGCTAATAAAATTCTCTCTATTAATAGTTCCGGTTTTTGAGTTGGAAAGAGTTGTTTCACAGGTGGTACTCTTCCAATATCCCAGACATCATCCTGGCGAACTCCTAGAGAGTCTTCTTCTTCAGTACGGGAAGGAACTCGCCGACCAACGTCATCATAACCTGATACAATTTTTGCTGTGCCGAATCTTTTTAAGGTTGATGGGGCGCGATCCATAAATAGCTGATTAAATAATCGGTTTTTGCTATCAGATTTAGAGTAGAAAAGAATAACGTCATGATTTCTTTGAAATGCATATTTGCCTGAAGGCCATTTACGATAATGCCAAATAATTTCATTCTTGAAATTTGCTGGGCCAAAAATACCATCTAAAAGCAACTTAAGATAATGGCTGGCTGTTGGATCACAGTGCAAGAAAATACTTCCCGTTGCTTTCAAAACTCTGCGAAGTTCAATTAGGCGTGGAGCCATCATTGATAGATAAGCCAACATGTCACAGCCGCCAATATAACCATGAAGCGCTTGCATAAGTTTTGAGATATTGCCGCCTGATTCCACAATTTTTTTGTAAGTAGCTACTGCCGCTTCATCCCACCTCCAGGTATCTTCAAAGGCTTTAATTTGGGCTTTTGATCTCGAACCATCCTGCTCGGCAAATAAAACATTATACTTTTGGTTGCTTTTAAATGGGGGGTCAAGGTAAACCAGATCGACTGATTCGTCCTTAAAATGAAGGTCAAGAACATCGATATTATCCCCATAGTAAAGGATATTTTCTTCCATACCCTATCCCCCCGTTTATTTACTCAACGCTTTCTCCCGGCTTCAAAGGAATAACCGTGATGTCCGGCTCCCACTGAAGTCGCTCGATCAATTCCTCCGGGGTGCCGGCGAGAACCGGGAAGGTGCCGTAGTGCATGGGGATCACCCAGCGGGGTTTGAGCATCCGGCAGGCCAGGGCCGCTTCGGCCGGGCTCATGACGTAATGGTTGCCGATGGGGAGCATGGCCAACTCCGGATGGTAGAGCTCCCGGATGATCTCCATGTCCTTAAAGACCGCGGTGTCGCCGGCGTGGTAGGCCACGAAGCCATTGGGAAACTCCACCACGAAGCCGCCGGGGTCGCCGGCGGCGATGAACTCGCCGCCTTCTTCCACCGTGGAGGAGTGCACCGCCTGGGTCATGGTGACCTTGCACCCGGCCACATTCTGGGTTCCGCCTTTGTTCATGCCGATCACCTGGGGGGGCCCTTGCCGGGCCAGGATCACGGAGAGTTCGTGGATGGCCACCACCGGGGCGCCGGTTTTCTGGGCCACGGCCACGGTTTCGCCCACGTGGTCGCCGTGGCCGTGGGTCACCAGGATGAGGTCCACCGGTCCCACTTTATCCACCGGGGTATTGAGTGAGGGGTTGCTGAGCCAGGGGTCGATGAGCACATTTACCCCCGCGCCGGTCAATTTGAAGGCCGAGTGGCCCAGGAAGGTTATTTGCACTCCCCGGCCGATTTTTGCCTGCGCCATGACACTCTCCTGTTCCGAAAGGTTCAAGGTTCAAAGTTTGGTTAATTAAAGAACTGGGCTATACACATGAATCTCGCGGGTACAATATGTATTGATTCGGCTAATTTTTAAATCCCCCCTGCCCCCCTTTTTCTAAGGGGGGTATTAAAGTCCCCCTTTGAAAAAGGGGGATTTAGGGGCAATGCGGTTCACTTAAGGTTTGGCTATTTCGATGGGTTGCTGGGGCGAGGATGCCCCCCCTCACCCCAGCCCTCTCCCCCCGCCGGGGGGAGAGG
>VGSJ01000138.1 GCA_016875015.1 Deltaproteobacteria bacterium
ATTGCCATTAATCAAGTTATTAATTATAATTACATGGGTACATATCTTAAGCTCAAAAACCAATTTATTTTTTAATTATCAATATGTTAACCTCAATTTTGCCCAGAAAAAGTGTGGAACTTCCGTTCGAAAGGTTCCCCACACCGCGGGACCCGCACCGCGGGGTCACCCTCGGCGGCGACAAAAACTACGATACCCGGAACTTCGTGGATTTTTTCAACAGTCTGATAGTGAAGAACTTACCCCAGGAAGATCCGGAAGGCTGCCTGTTTCTGCCGCCGGAGTTCTTCTTCCGCCTGGCGCAGGGTTTTCTGATGCATGGCGTACCGGATCTTGCGGGCGATTTCGTCCAGGCACAGGGGCTTGTAGACGATGTCCACCTGCTTCAGGTAAAAGAACTGAAGGGACAGGTTCCGTTGGTGCAGCATGACGATGAAGCGGGTGGCGGGATGACGGAGACGGGCGCTTTCCAGGAGTTGCTGATAGTCGGGCTGGCGGTGGTCGGTAATGACCAGGTCAAAGTCGCTTGCTTCCAGGGCGGCCAGGGCTTCGGCCACCGTGTTCGCCAGGGTGCAGTCCTCAAAACCCAGGAGTTTGATCACCGAAGATAAAAATGCGCGGCACCACTCCTCCTGGTCCACCACCAGGATACGCCTCTGACTGCCCCTGTCCTGATCCTGCATGGGGTGGTCTCCTTAAAAGAGCACTATCTTACTTTACTAGGGAATGAACCTGGCTGCAAGACCCGCCGGGTTTTTCCCCGAAGACCGGCGCCCTCCCGCCGGCTAAGCCGGGAGGGCGATTTCTTCTTGAGGGTTGATGGGGCTCAGGATCAGGCCGGTCATCACCTTGGGGTAGAAGTAGGTGGATTTGCGCGGCATGATGAGGCCGGCCGTGGCCACCTCCTGCACCTGCTCAATGCGGGTGGGATTCAGCAAAAACGCCAACCGGGCTTCCCCCTGGCTCACTGCGGCCACGGCTTCGCTGATCCTGCTGGCGTACTTGCAGGTTTCCTGGTCATCCTGGGCCTGGGCGTCGAGCCCCAGGAGCTTTTCAAAAATCAGATAGTTCAAGACCGCCACATCCAGGTTGGCCAGGGCCGGGTGCATCTGCCGGGCCAGCACCTTTTGCCGCACGCCCGGGCGCATGATCATCCGCCAGGCCTTGCGCCCGAACCCCAGGACCACGAAGGCGCTCTCCCCCGCCGGGACTTCCGCCAGGGTCTGCTGGAGAAAGTCTTCGTACCCCTCGCCGAATTCGTGGGCCGACGGCAGGGTGACGATATCGAAGTATTCTTTGAGGCGTCCCATGACCCAGGACTCCTCGAAATGTTTCAGCCGCGGGCCGCCCAACAGGCGGTGGGCCATCAGGATGACCAGGTCCGGGTCGAAGATGTTGGACAGGTACATGAGGGTATAATTGAACGGCGCCTCCGGTGAGGCCTGGGGATAGCGCTGCTTCATCAACTTCTGATAGTTCAGGGAGGTCTCATAGCGGTGATGGCCGTCGGCGATAAACAGGGGCATCTCCAAAAAGGCCCGGTGCACCCCCTTGACCGCCGCGGCATCGGTGATCCGGTAGATTCGCTGCACGTAGCCCAGAGTGTCTTGAAAGTCCATCAGAGGGGAGTCGGGCCGCGCCCCCTTAAGCAGGCTCACCACCTTGACGTCCGGGTCGGGATAGATGGAAAAGATGGGGGAGAAGTTGGCCTGGGAAGCCTTGAACAACTCCAGGCGGTCGGCCTTAGCCGCGGAAAAGGTCTGCTCGTGGGGCTTGATGCCGCCCCCGCTCAAAGGCTCCAGCCGCACCAGGGCCGCCAGCCCGCTCCGGGTGAAGGCGCGCCCGGCATGCTGAAACTCGGTCTCCCAGTAGTAGAACGCCGGCGCCTTATCCCGCACCAGCACTTCGCCTTTTTCCCATTGGCGGAAGAGCGCCCCCGCCCGGGTGTAGCGGTTGGCGAGCCGGTCGTCCCCCGGCGCGGGTTGGGGCAGGATCAGGTGAACCATATTATGAGGGTGCCGGGCGGCGAAAGCCTCGCGCTCCGCCGGCCGGATCACATCATAGGGCGGCGTGACCACCTCGGTGAGATTGGGCACCTTGGCAGGATTATAGTAAAGCCCCCGGAAAGGGGCGATGATCGCCACGTTAGCGGTCCTCCTCCATAGATAGTAACTTCTTAAATTTACCACCAATCGGCTTCGCGTCAATAGTTATTGGCATAATATCCCATTCTCGAATTCATCCACCCCCAAAACCCTAAATAATTATTGACCTGAAGTGATGAGCAGGTTATATTTTTCGAATCAACTTTGTAATTAAGGGATGGGCATATGCGGATGACCCCTTTTGCAGGAACGGGGAGGGGTTGACAAGGTTTCGGGGCAAAAAAATCTGGGGCGCTAAGCCTCCTTCCTCGTGCTCTCCGAACCGGTTGCCGGGGCCCAGGACCTTATTTTTCCGGAATGGCTGCATTCCGGGGCCGCGCTGGCGACAGCGCACGGTTTGCCTGCCGGGCAGGTCCCGGTGACCCTTTACCTTTGGGTGCGAGGAGGATGATAATTTGAAAAAACCGGCGGTTGGCTTTGGACTGCACCTGACCCTGGATGGTTATGAATGCAGTTATGAGCGGCTGACGAATCTGGATGCCATTTACGAGTTCCTGGAGACCTGCCCGGACCTGATCCACATGACCAAGATCATGCCCCCTTACGCCTTCAAGTATCACGGCAAAGTGCCTGATGATTGGGGCCTCTCCGGGTTTGTCCTCATTGCGGAAAGTCATGTCAGCATTCACACTTTCCCTGAGCGCAATTATCTGAGCCTGGATATTTTTTCCTGCAAGGGCTTCGATTACCAGCAGGCGGTGGACTATGCCACCGAGTGCTTCGGTATTGCTCGCCACGAAATCAACTTGTTGGACCGGGGCCTGGAATTTCCCCGGGAAATCAAGACCGTGGAACGTCTGATGCGCCAGGAGCGGAAACAGATGCGAGGCTGAGCATGGAAGAGGCCGACAGTCCTCAGCCCGGCTTCCTCAAGCGCCTTCGGCAGAGGTTTTCCCGGAGGATCATCACGCAACCGGAAGACCTGGAGCGTGAAATCCAATACATCATTGATGAAGGCGAGGAACGGGGCTTCATAACCCGCCAGGAAGGGCAGCTCATCGAGAGTATCTTTGAGTTCAAAGATACCCTCGTGCGGGAGATCATGGTCCCGCGGCTGGAGATGGTGGGGGTGGAACGGCACACCCCGCTTGACCAGATTATCGCCCTGGTCATTTCCTGCGGCCATTCCCGCCTGCCGGTCTTCGACGGCGACATCGACCACATCAAGGGCATCCTGCTGGCCAAGGACCTCCTGGTGTTCTGGCAGACCCCTGATACGACCTGGGACCCGGCGCGGGTCCTCCGCCCCGCCTACTTCATTCCCGAAAGCAAGAAGATCAGCGACCTGTTGCGGGACCTGGTGGAACGCAAAACCCAGATCGCCGTGGTCATCGACGAATACGGCGGGACCGCCGGCCTCATCACCCTGGAAGATATCCTGGAAGAGATCGTGGGGGAGATCTATGACGAGTACGACCGCCTGGAACCCCGCCTGGCCCCCCAAGAAGACGGCTCCGTCTTGGTGGACGCCCGCCTGGACGTGGAAGAATTGATGGACCACTTCACTCTTCCCCGGCCGGAAGGCAAGTTCGAATCCGTGGGGGGCCTCCTGATCCACTTCCTGGGCCGGGTGCCCCAGATCAACGACCGGGTGGAGATCCCCAACCTGGAATTGACCGTGATCTCCGCGGACGAACGCCGGGCCAAACAGGTCCAGGCCCGGCGGCTGCCCCTCGAAGCAGGGGTCAGTGGTTAGGGGTCAGGAAAAGCCCCTAACTGCCCGGCAAACCGTAATTTACCTCCCCCCTTTCCCACCTTCACCCGCCTATATTTGATCACCATACCATATCTTTAATTTTTACAGGTCCAACGATAATTGTTGAGCATGACAAGCTATCCTTCTGATACTGGCCGCCACCACCAAAGATCCCTGAAGGATTTCCTGGCGCCACGACTCGGCTTCATGGACGGCTATCTGTTGCGGGCCGAGATTTACGTGCACAGGAAGATCGCCCCCATGCCGAGGCGGTGCTCCGGCAGGCTCTCCAGGTGGAAAATCTGCCGCCCCTGGATCTTGTTCGGGCTGCCGCTGCCATCAAGCAGTTAATCGACAAAGAAACTGCAAAAGAGAAAAAGTCCGAAAATTGATGCGCAATGGATTGCAATTTCAAGAAACCGATATAACTTTTAAATAATTGGGCGAAAGGATGGGGAAATGCAGCACTGTCCGGTTAGGAAATTGCATGCGGTTGTTCCACCCCCCTCACCCCAACCCTCTCCCCCCGAAGCGGGGGGAGAGGGAGTAGATGGTGTCGCTGGGTTTAGTCACCATAAGGCATTAAATCGGTTCCACTTTTTTCCCTCTCCCCCAATGGGGGAGAGGGTTAGGGTGAGGGGGAAGTAATCTTCTCGGAGCAAAAAGAGCGTTAGTGAATTTATGAACTGTTGG
>VGSJ01000139.1 GCA_016875015.1 Deltaproteobacteria bacterium
CCGGAATCTTGATGAGGTAGAGGACAACCTCTGCCTGGGCTTGAATGATCTCGCTAGTAACCCGGAAAAACTTCGTTCGATGACGAATTTTCCATATCTCAATATTACTTGTTAGATGGCAACTTGGTATCACTCCACCCGTGGCATAATGGCCGCGGATGAATCCCTTTGAAACCTACATCCGGGAAATCTACGACATCCGCTCCACAGGGGCGGCCGTTCCCGAGACTGCCTATTATCCGGCCCTGGCCAATCTGCTCAACGAAATCGGTAAGACCCTCAAGCCCAAAGTCCGCTGCATCATCAACCTGAAAAACCGGGGAGCCGGTCTGCCGGACGGCGGCCTCTTCACCCCCGACCAGTTCCAGAAGTCCGCCGCCGAACCCTTGCCCGGCGCCATCCCGGCCCGTGGGGTTATCGAGGTGAAGCCCGCCAGCGTGGACGCCTGGCTCACCGCCGACGGCGAGCAGGTCTCCCGGTATTGGGGGAAATATCGTCAAGTCCTGGTGACCAACCTGCGGGATTTTCTGCTGGTAGGGCAGGACGCCGACGGTAAACCCGCCAAACTGGAGGCCTACCGCCTGGCCGCCAGCGAAGCCGAGTTCTGGAAAGAAGCCGCCCACCCCCGGCGCCTGGCCGCGGCCCACGGCGAACGCTGCCTCGAATACCTCAAGCGAGTGATGCTCCAGGCCGCCCCACTTGCCGCCCCCAAGGACCTGGCCTGGTTCCTGGCCTCATACGCCCGGGACGCCAAGGCCCGCATGGCCGGAGTCGCCCTCCCGGCCCTGGACACACTCCGGGCCGCCCTGGAAGAGGCCCTGGGGCTGAAATTCGAGGGCACCAAAGCCGACCCCGGCAAGGGCGAGCACTTCTTCCGCTCCACCCTGGTGCAGACCATCTTCTATGGGGTGTTCTCCGCCTGGGTCCTGTGGGACAAACAGCATCCCCGCACCGACCGCCAGGCCCGCTTCAACTGGCGGGAGACCGTCTGGTATCTCCATGTTCCCATGATCCGGGCCTTGTTCGAGCAGCTGGCGACCCCCGCCAAGCTCGGCCCCCTGGGGCTGGTGGAGGTCCTGGAGTGGACCGAGACCACCCTGAACCGGGTGGACCGGGCCTCCTTCTTCGACCAGTTCGAGGAAGGCCACGCCGTCCAGTATTTCTACGAACCCTTCCTGGAAGCCTTCGATCCTCAGCTCCGCAAGGACCTGGGCGTCTGGTACACCCCGCCGGAAATCGTCCGGTACATGGTGGCCCGGGTGGATACCGTCTTGCGCCAGGAACTGGACCTGCCCGACGGCCTGGCCGATCCCCGGGTCTATGTTCTGGACCCCTGCTGCGGCACCGGCGCCTATCTGGTGGAGGTCTTGACGCGCATCACCGCCACCCTCCGGGCCAAAGGCGATGACGCCCTGGTGGGGGCCGACGTCAAAAAGGCGGCCCTGAGCCGGGTCTTCGGCTTCGAGATCCTCCCCGCCCCCTTCGTGGTGGCCCACTTGCAGGTGGGCCTCTACGTGCAGAACCTGGGCGCGCCCCTGGCCGCCGGCGCCAACGAGCGGGCCGGGGTCTATCTCACCAATGCCCTGACCGGCTGGGAGCCGCCCCAGGGCCCCAAGCAGCGGCTTATCTTCCCGGAGCTGGCCGAGGAGCGGGACGCCGCCGAAGAAGTCAAGCGGGACAAACCCATCCTGGTGATCCTGGGCAATCCCCCTTACAACGCCTTCGCCGGGGTGAGCCCCCAGGAGGAGCAGGGGCTGGTGGAGCCTTACAAGGAGGGGTTGATTTCCCGGTGGGGCATCAAAAAGTTCAACCTGGACGACCTCTATGTCCGCTTCTTCCGCCTGGCCGAGCGCCGCATCGCCGAAAAGACCGGCAAGGGCGTGGTCTGCTATATCTCCAACTTCTCCTACCTGGGGGACCCCTCGTTTGTGGTCATGCGCCAGCGTTTCCTCTCGGAGTTCGACGCCCTGTGGTTCGATTGCCTGAACGGCGACAGCCGGGAGACCGGCAAGGTCACCCCGGAGGGCAGGCCCGACCCCTCCGTCTTTTCCACGGAATCCAACCGGGAGGGTATCCGGGTGGGCACCGCCATCGGCCTGATGGTGCGGCAAGAGCAGCACCGGGGCGCCCCCACGGTCCGCTTCCGGCATTTCTGGGGGGCAAGCAAACGGGCCGATTTGCTGGAGAGTCTCAACGCTCCAGACTTCAACGCCCAATACCAACAGGCCCAGCCGGATGAAAGCAACCGCTTTTCCTTCCGGCCTGGGGTTGTAGCGGCCCACTACCAAAAGTGGCCAAATCTCATTGAAATCGCGAGCGAATTTCCCTTTAATGGTCTCTTTGAAAAGCGTGGAAATGCACTTATTAATATCGAGAAGGAAGTCTTAGAAGGGCTCATAAAACTTTATTTTGATAATGATAAAGATTGGGATTACCTGAAAAATCAAAGGCATCCGCTGCATTTCTCTTGGCGGCCGTTTGAACGGCAGATGGACCGGCCCGTTCCTCTGTTTGGCAATTCTAAGTTCTGCAATTCCCTTGTCGGGAGAATCAGTACCGGGAGTGGGAGAAAGACGACCGTAAATACTATGCCACGGAGATCGTGGTGGACAAGATGGAATTCGTCGGGAAGAAGGCGGAGGATTTCAGTGACATCCCACTTTAACGGAGAAATGATTAATCCATAAGCTCAAGGAGCCGTAGGGCTTTAATTCTTCTGGCTTTCCAGGAAGGTGGTTGGGGTAGCATGGACTGCTTGAAAGGTTTCAAAGGAAAGATGAGGAGGTAGTGGGCCATGAAAAAATGTCCCTACTGTGCTGAGGAAATACAGGATGAGGCCATTAAATGTAAGCATTGTGGTGAATGGTTGGAGAAGGATGTCAAAGCCTCTCCCCCTCCTCCTCCTGAAGAAAAGAAAATAGAGCCTATTGAAGCACAGCCTCAAGATGAGATTGTTTCGCCAGAACCAGATGAAGAGATTCAGAGAAAAAAAGAAGCCGGTTTGAAGCAATGTCCGTTCTGTGGAAAATGGGATGCTTATAGAGCTATTGTTGAAGATGGCGGCTACGGAGACTGGTGTCCACATTGTAAAAAATCAACAGAAGGGCGACAACACCCAGTAAAGAGCTGGATTGCGAAATATTTTTACCCTATCACAGATATAGAGTCGGCAAATAAGGCGATTAAAGAAGCGGTTACGGCTGGATTAGTGGTCAGCAGCCTATCTGTGATTATTCCTTTTCTCTTTATTGTTAGCTATGCCAAGCAGTTAATTAACGTGTTGAATGCACTTGCATCAGTTGGCGTACCGTTTTGCTTAACTTTTGGCATATATAAAAAGAGTAGGGTCTGTAGTTTAATAATGCTTATCTATTTTTTATTGCTTACTTTATTAGCTATAGGCTTCCTTGTTCTATGTATAGTCCTTGAATCGAAACGTCTTGGTGGGAGGATTGCCATAGGCTCCAATCCCATCGAAACAGGTCTCATTTTCATGGGAGTAGCAGCGGCGTTTTTTGGCAATATAATCTTCATCCAGGGACTGCGAGGCACATTTGCGTATCATAGGATTTTAAGGAAGGAGAGAAGCCAACCCGCAGAGGCTTAGGAGTTTGCCTTGATGAACATATTAATCGGGCATTGCTTCTTGGAGGTTCGATGGGAAATTGGTTTACGTCGTCCCAAAGGTTTTGATGGTCAAAAAAAACCGCCCAACCGACACCCTTTGTAAAAAGTTTCAATCGGTATAAAGCCGCCCGGTCATCCAGGTTTGGGCACGGGGAAAAGGGTTGAAGGCTACCGGTAGCCTACCGGTAGGCTACTATAAGAAAGGGTTTTTAAAAAATGGGCCGAAAACGGGTTATTGACACGGATGAGCTTCTTTTTGATGAAGAACTGTTTGAAGCCATCGGTGAAAAAGGATACTCGGCTTATACTGCCGGGCGAAGATGCTCATGGAGATTAGCTCCTCATCGAGTTGTCGCCCAAAATTTCCTGAAGCTGGGCATCGTCTTCCGGGGAAAGGGAATATTTGTTGGCGTACCTCGTCCACGTTATTGGCAACAACTATGGCATGGAAACGATTTTATTATTAGCCGTCCAAACTGTGTAGCAAGCTGCGGCGCGGTCAATCCCTGCCAGGTGGTCACGGCGGGCAAGGTCGGCCAGGAGCAGGGCAACGGCCTTGCCATCATCGGCAAGGCAGGGTAGCGGGGCCGTGGGCCATAGGGACCGGCCGCGCTCCACCTCTTCCCATATGCGGCGAACCAAAGGCACACCTCTAAAGGCCCTCACAATCACCAAATCACCTCGCATATCGGCCACCTAAGACTCATCTTCGACAGCAAGAGGCCATTTTGGCCGTTTGATAAGGCCTAAGTAGTTGAAATAACAGAGGGCGGATTTTTCAGAAGGCCAAAATGTAATGCCTAAAAAGCGCCTGACAAGCCCTAATAA
>VGSJ01000140.1 GCA_016875015.1 Deltaproteobacteria bacterium
TCTTGATTCTTTCCTGAATCTCCTCTTTGGAAAGGTGGGGGATGCTCTTGGTTACTTTTCCCATGACTGCCCCCTTATAAATTTTTGGAGCAGTCTATCATATTACTCGTTAGATGGCAACTTGGTATGACCTGTCGTCCGCCTGGGATGAGATCATCGCCTGCGCCGGGGAACTCAAGGCCCTGGGCGCCTCTGAAATCATCCTGACCCATGTCATTACCATCGTGTTTTTGGGGGGGATGAGTGGCGCTCTGCGGGCCGAGGCTGAGCCCAAGCTGGAAAAGCAAAAGCAATTTCTCCAGGGCCAGGGCTTTAAGGTGAGTGTGGAGATGCCCCTGGGCCTGCCCGCCTCTTCCCTTAACGACGTGGCCCAAAGCCACGGGGCGGACCTCATCGTGCTGGGCTCCCACGGCAAATCCCTATGGCGGGAGGCGGTGCTGGGCTGCTTCACCTGCGCTGTACTGTATCACACCCAATATCCCACGCTGCTGCTCAATGTGCGGCTGAAAGAGGGGATGGCGGCGGGCTCCTGCCGTTTGCAAGCCACGCAATTGCTCCGGCATGTCCTGTTCCCCACGGATTTCTCCGAGATCTCGGCGCGCGCCGGCGACTGGGTAACCCGCCTGGCTCCCCGGGGCATATCCCAGCTCACGGTGCTCAACGCCCTGGATGTGCCGGGAGGCGACGCCTATCCCCCGGGATTCCAGGAGATGGCGGAAGCCAAGGCCCGGGATTCTCTCTTGGCCTGGGCGAAAGCGCTAAAAGACGCTGACATTCCTCTGGTGCACCCGGTCTTCGATCCGGGGCATCCTTTGCCTGCCATTCTCCGGATTATGAAATCCCAGGACGTCTCCCTGATTGTCATGGGCACCCAGGGGAAGGGTTTTATCAAGGAAATATTCCTGGGCAGCGTGGCCCATAATATTTCCCGGATGGCGGCGTGCCCGGTGCTGTTGATCCCGCCTGAGTCAAGGTAATTATCGGGATAAAAAATCGGCGGCCAGGATTTGGCGCCGGATTTCAGCCCTCAAGGGTTTTGTCATAGTACAGGTCATGAAGATGACCTCAATCTCTGAAATAAGGAAGGAAACCTATGAGATTTTTACGTCACTATGTTATCGGGTTGGTTTGTTTGGCAATGGGATTTCTGGTGGTCTGGCAACCCTTGCCGACCCAGGCGCAGGGTGCGGCTCCGGCCCCCGGCAAGCCCGCCCTCTATGAATTCGGGGCCCAATGGTGCATCCCCTGCAAAGAGATGAAAGAGGTCATGGCGGCATTGAAAGCCAGCCATGGCGACCAGGTGGAATTTCGTATGGTTTATGTGGACGAGGAACGGCCCCTGTTCACGGAATATAAGATTGTGGCCATCCCCACCCAGGTGTTTCTGGATGCTTCCGGTAAAGAGGTGGACCGGCATCTGGGCGCCTTGCCCAAGGAAGAAGTTCTCAAAAAACTTAAGGAATTGAAGTTTATCCGCTAATTGAGGAGACCATTTATGGCATGGAGTGAATCTCTGGGGCAGGTCATGCAGACCCGGCCCATCCTGGCCTACGGCGCCAGTTATCTGGGCGGGGTGATTGCCACCGCCAGCCCCTGTATCCTGGCGAGTATTCCCCTGGTCATCGGCTTTGTCGGCGGTTACGCCGGCGGCAACAAAAAGCAGGCCTTTCTCTATTCCCTGACCTTCGTGGTGGGGTTAGCGGTGGTCATGTCCATCCTGGGCGCTATGGCCGCCCTCATGGGCACCATGTTCGGCGATGTGGGCACCTATCTGTATTTCGTGGTGGCGGTCATCCTCATTGTCATGGGGTTGCAATTGTCCGGCCTCATCAACCTGAAAATGGGTGGGGCCTCGCAAAAATTCCTGCCCCAGCGCACCGGCCTGATCGGCGCCTTGATCTTAGGGGCGCTCTTCGGCCTGGTGCTGTCGCCCTGCGCCTCCCCGGTGCTGGCGGTGATTCTGACCCTGGCCGCGGTCAAGGGCGAGGTGGCTTACGGCAGCACTTTGCTCTTCGCTTACGCCCTGGGACAGGGGACCCTGATCCTGGTGGCCGGAACCTTTACCGGGGTGATCGAGAGTTACTTACAATCAAAAAGCGCCAAGGTGGGCACCATGATCCAAAAAGCGGCCGGTGGTCTCATCTTCTTTGCCGGCTGTTACATCTTGTTCCAGGGAATCAGGAATTGGTGATCATAAAGGAATCAAGCTATGAAAGATCATAATATCAAGGAAGTTATCAAGGACCGTTACGGCAAGATTGCCCGGGGAGAGCAGACTTTCTGCTGCCCTACCTGCGGGCCGACTACTACTGACCAATGTCTGGCGGTGGGTTATACGGCAGAGGACCTGAAGCTGGTCCCGGAAATGGCGATTTTGGGGGTGGGCTGCGGCAATCCCACGGCGCTGGCTGACCTCAAAACTGGCGAAACCGTCCTGGACTTAGGCTCCGGGGCCGGCATCGACGTTTTCCTGGCGGCCAACAAGGTCGGGAACGGCGGCAAGGTCATCGGCGTGGACATGACCGAGGACATGGTGGCCCGCGGACGGCAACTGGCTCAGGAGCACGGCTTCGGCAACGTGGAGTTCCGCCAGGGGGATATTGAGCATCTCCCGGTGGATTCGGCCTACGTGGACGTCATCATCAGCAATTGCGTCATCAACCTGACCCCGGACAAACTGGCGAGCTTTAAAGAGATTCATCGCGTCTTGAGGCCAGGCGGGCGCATCCTGATCGCCGACCTGGTGACCGCCGGCGAATTGCCGCCGGACGTGCGGGCCAGCGCTGCGGCCTGGGCCGATTGCCTGGCCGGCGCCATGCCCAAGGCGTCCTACCTGGAAACCATCCGAAGTGCCGGTTTTGCGGAAGTAACCGTGGTTTCCGAATCTCCCTATGAGACCCCAGGGATGGACGAGCGGTTGCAAGGACAAATAATCAGCGTCAAGGTGCGCGCGGTTAACGGTCAATAACGGCTGGAGATATTGGTGATCTTCAGCCCAGTAAGCGTGGTTTTTTCTGAAAGATGATATTGAGTTAGCCGGATATGCGATTGTAATATAACAAGGTTTTTGCTTAATGGAGACGATGAAAATGGCAGAAAATAATGTGGTTCTGGTAAAAATTCTCGAACTTCCGGGTGTCTCAGGGGGCTGCGCCTGCGGCAGTATGCCTTGCACCCCGGAGGTCGCCGCTATGTTTCTGCAAAAAATTGCCGAACTGCGAGCAGCTCTGGAAGAAGCTTATCCCGGCCGGACCAGGGTAGAGCACGTTAATCTCAAGGAAAACCAGCAGGAGAGAGAAAGCGAGATCGGGCAACTCCTGGTCACCAAGAAATACCCCGGCCCCCTGGTGGTGATCGACGGGGAGCCCAAGTTCGCCGGGTCCATCCAGGTGAAGAAGATCGTTAAGGAAGTCGGCGCTATCTTGGGATAACGCAAAGGAGAGATTGATGGGAGACTTTTTGGAAACCACCTTTGAGAAGTTCATTTTCAAGGTAAAGGTCGGATACCTATATAGCAAAGAAGAGTTCTGGGCCAACATTCAGGATGGTGTGGCCACCGTCGGGTTGACCGACTTCATGCAAAAGGCCAAGGGCGACGTGGCTTTTCTGGAGACCGTGGAGCCGGGCGTCGAGGTCAAGCGGGGCGGAGAGATCGGCAAGATCGAAACGATTAAAGCCACCTTCGGAATTCTGTCGCCGGTAAGTGGCACGGTGGTGGAGGTCAACCCGGAGATGGACGCCAGCCCTTATCTGATCAACCATGACCCCTACGGGGCCGGCTGGATTTACCGGATTGAACTTACTGATCCTGAGGGAGACAAGTCCTCACTGCTTCAGGCCCCGGATTATTTTGAATTGGCCTATGGACTCTGCTCAGCAATTTTTTCGGCCCATAAGTTCGTTTGGGGTAATTGTATTGGTCGATGCACAGGCATTGAGTAGACAATGGAAAGGTTGACGCTCCCAAAAGTGAAGATTAAATCGAGATCATACCTCTGTCAGATAACGTTTACGAGGGTTTCCCGATCCCCCACGGTGGGGGCCGGATATAAGCTCTTTG
>VGSJ01000141.1 GCA_016875015.1 Deltaproteobacteria bacterium
TCCCCGAGGCCGTATGCGTACCCAGTAATAATTGACCCAGCTAATCCTATTTAGTTTGTGTTTTCCATATGATAACCTACTTTTTTATCCTTTCTTAGCTGGAACTTCCGTTTTATGTTTTACGGGTGAGCCACAGGCCCATGCGCGACTGTTCCGGGCGCAGTTTCCAGGGGAAAATATTTACGAAAAACGAAAAACCGAAAACCGCCTTTAGGGCTTGCAACTGCGGCAGGGGCTGTAGCCCTGGAGGTAGGCCGGTTTAAGCGAGGTGAAGCGCACCTGGTTGGCCTTCGCCATCGGCGCGGCCAGGGGGCACTTGGGCCGGTGGAGGCGCAAGCTTTGGCGGTTCCCCAGGTAGAAGGGTTCGTCCTGTTTGGGCAGCTGCTGCCAGATGCCCCGCTGGGCCTCAATGGCCTCCTGCTGGGCCGCCAGCAGGTCCTTTTGGTAGCGCAAATTTGGGGCAATAAAATAGACCCGGGCCATTCCCAAGCGCACCAGCTCGGCATTCACCAGAGTCTGGTCCGGGAGGTGGAGGTAGGCCAGGAGGCGGCCGTAGTGATCGTAGCGCCGCCGGTCGTACGACAGGCTAACGGTGCGGCTGAGGGTCAGTTCGGCCAAAGTCGCTTTAGCCTTGTGGGCCAGAAAATCCGCCGGGCGACCTTCTTGCTCCATCTCCGGGGCATCGATGCCCAGCACCCTGACCTTGATGCCGCCCGCCAGCATGAGGGTGTCCCCGTCAACGACCTGCACCACCAGGGCGGCTTGGGGCGGCCGGGCGCGTTCGTCCCCGCAGGCGCCCAGCAGCAGACCGCACCCGGATAGAAGGACCAGGCTAGAAATTAAGGCTCGCGGCCACGGGGATATTTTCCTGCTGGAGTTTTGCCGCAAAGTAGGGAATGGTCTCCTTCAGACCGGCTAAAAGGGGCACGGTGGGTTGCCAGTCCAGCAACTCCCGGGCCCGGGTGATGTCCGGACGCCGCCGCCCCGGATCGTCCGGCGGCAGAGCCCGGTGGATGATGGCCGAAGGCGTATCGATCAATCCCAGGACCTTTTCGGCCACCTCCATGATAGTGTATTCGCCCGGGTTGCCCAGGTTGACGGGATCGGACACGCCGTCCCGGTTCATCAGCCGGGTCAACCCTTCCACCAGGTCGGACACGTAGCAGAACGACCGGGTCTGCTGCCCTTCCCCGTAAATGGTGATGTCCTGGCCGGTGAGGGCCTGGACGATGAAGTTGCTGATCACCCGGCCGTCCTCCAGGGCCATCCGGGGCCCGAAGGTGTTGAAGATGCGGGCGATGCGGGTATCCACCCCGTTCTGGCGGTGATAGTCCATCATCAGGGTTTCCGCCACCCTTTTGCCTTCATCATAGCAGCTCCGAATCCCGATGGGGTTGACGTTCCCCCAATACCCCTCCGGCTGGGGGTGAACCTGGGGATCGCCATAGACCTCCGAGGTGGACGCCAGGAGAATTCTGGCCTTCACCCGCTTGGCCAGCCCCAACATATTGAGCGTCCCCATGACGTTGGTCTTGATGGTCTTCACCGGGTTGTACTGATAGTGCACCGGCGAGGCCGGACAGGCCAGGTGGTAAACCTGATCGACCTCCAGCATGATGGGGTTCACCACATCGTGGCGGATAATCTCCAGCCGGGGATGGTCCCGCAGGTGGAGCAGGTTAGCTTTGGAGCCGGTAAAAAAATTATCCAGGCAAAGAATCTCGTCATCCCGGCACAGCAGGTACTCCACCAGATGGGAGCCGATGAACCCCGCCCCACCGGTGATCAATATGCGGGCCATAGCCATTTCTCCTTTCACGTCGCCGCGTCGCTCCATTGTAACCGGCTTTAGCCCTGGGGTAAATTACCCGGGCGCATTTTTCCGGGGTGGGGTCCGGGGTCTCATTTAGCCATTGCCCCATAAGAGTTTATCCCTTAAACTGGGCTGAAGCCGCTTCGGAGCCCTCCGGCCCTGTATAAGCCGGCCTGGACTTGGGTCTGCCCCACGTCCAATTCCTTCAGAGGTTACCTTTATGGCTACGGTTCCCGGCGGTGTGCGCCGCCTCATCGTCATGCTCATGGCGTTGGTGTTTCTGTCCGCCTGCGCCCCCTCGAACCAGGCGGAGGAAGAACTCCGCAAGGAGATTCAGGCGCTCAAGGCGCAAGTGGCCGCCGCGCAGGAAAAGCTCAACCAGGTGCAGGCCGGGCAGCAGGCTATTTTGGCCCTGCTGAAGCAGCCGGCGCCCCCGGCTGCGCCCATGGCCGCGCCGAGCCAACCCCCGGGCCCCGAATCTTTGACCGTGGCCGAACTCCTGGCCAGCAAAGACCGCTACCTGGGCGCCCGGGTGCGGGTCAAGGGCATGCCGGGCCCGGTCATGGTGCACCATAAATCTCTCATGCTCAAGTCGCCCCAGGGCATGGTAGAGGTGCTGTTCGGCAACCTGACGGACCCGAAGCTGGTCCAGACCCTCAGTTCCGCGACGCTGGATCAGCCCCTCACCGTGCTGGGCGTGGTAAACCTGCCGCCGGCCCGGGGGGCGGGCGCCCAGCTCCAGATCAACGCTGAGGCGGTGGAATTCTGATACGAAGTTGCAGTCAAAACACATTGAATATTCATGTCATTCTGAACGGAGCGCAGCGGAGTGAAGAATCTCAGCGGCTTTAAAAGAGAGATTCTTCGCTGCGCTCAGAATGACAAATACATAGTCTGTTAATTGCTCTTTGGTATAAGGCCTCCCCCGTGGCTCCGGTTAGGACTGGGGGGGTACTGCCTCTGCGCCTGGCGCGCCGGTCGCCTGGGGGGAAATAAAACGGCCTGATGGTCACTAAAGACTTGGGGGAAGAGGCCCCGGGCTTTGGCGGAAGCGGCTTCAATCGCCCCCTGGCAAACTGGCCGAGATCGCCCTGTCCCTCTGGAATTTCAGGCGTTCACGCAGCCTGGCCGGAACGCCGGTGGCTTGGAACAGGGGGCGCACCCCTAACTTGACGAGAATTTGATGGATCAAGAGCAAGTGTTGCCAGTAGGGCTTAGGAAAGGGGAAGACTTTCCTGGTGACCCCGAATATCTTTGAGAGGGGAAGATACTTTTCCATATCACCTAAAGCAATCTCGGGCCGGCGGCAGGCAGCCCGGTACAACTGACGCATCGTCACATCCAAGTCAAGTTCCCGGGACAGATACCAGAGCGGCCTGAGTGGGTTGCTTTGGTCGTGAATTAAGCCCTCCTCCAGGGCTATTTGCCAGAGCTTAGTCCCTGGATAGATTCTCACCCCTAAAAAGATATTGGCCAGGTTGCGAGGTGGTCCTTCCGGCCTCACCAAATAGCGCCCAATGAATTCCAGGGTTTCCTGAAGGGTGCGAGTGGTCTCGCCCGGGCCGCCGACGAGAAAATACCAGAGCACCGGGAAAGAAAACTGGTTGATGGCCTCGGCAGCCCGACGCAAATCCCCTAAACCGAAGCCCTTCTGATAATTGGTGAGCATGGTCTCAGAGGCCGATTCGGGTGAGATCATAAAAGAGGTGAACCCAGCCCGCTGCATGAGTTGAAACGGAAGTTCCACACTTTTTCTGGGCAAAATTGAGGTTAACATATTGATAATTAAAAAATAAATTGGTTTTTGAGCTTAAGATATGTACCCATGTAATTATAATTAATAACTTGATTAATGGCAATTA
>VGSJ01000142.1 GCA_016875015.1 Deltaproteobacteria bacterium
TTATCAACTGCGCACCGACCTGGTGGGTTCGGCCCACCACGCCTTCGCCGCCGCCGGGGTGCGGCCGCCGTCGGCGGTCACCCCTCTGGGACCGGTCAGTTGAAGACCAGACGCCGGACTCCAATAGCATGTAGTGCCAACCCTTTTTTGCCATGGCTTAACTTACTGATAATCCAAAACTATTTTTTTACAACTGTCGAAGATGAGTCCGACAGCTTCAGCAAGAGCACCTGGTTGGTTTGATCATAGTCCCAGCCGCCTAATTCGGCATTGACGTAAGGGAAGGCGGGTGAGATATCCACCGTGAACGTGGCGATGGCATGCAGGACTTCCTTGGTGGAGTCCATTTTCGGGCGAAAGATGTCTAAATTGTCGATCTTCTCCAGCAACACGAATCACCTTCCTCAGGCTATCTGAAACGTTTATCGACGAATTCTCTTAATTTCTGGCGCTTTTCCCATACTGCCACAGGCAGGCGAAGACGCCCCCCACCACGGCGGCCCCGCCGACTCCCACCGGACAGCCCGGCGTGCCGCAAAAGGGACACACGGAAGAGGAGGCGTAAATGCCGAAAAAGGCCAGGAACCAGAGGACATGGCGTTTGATCGCGGTCCACCGGCCCCCCTCCTGGAGTTCCGGTTCGTTCGTTAACACTCCGGCGGGGTTACCCAGAGGAGTCTCCGTTTCAGCCGCCTCATGGCCGCAGCAGTCTAAGTGCGCAAAGTGGTGGCTGAGTTCAGGCTGAGGCGGTTCCGGCGGCATCAATCTTACTCCCGGTGCTTTCTGAGTTTCTCCTGCAAAAGATGACCCAGACGTTTTCTCAGACCGTCCCGCACCCAGCGGAAAACAGTGAGAATTTCCGCCTCCGTGCCGGTGGCCTGGGCCGGGTCCGGGAAGCCCACGTGCATAACCTCGGTTTCCCCGGGAAAGATGGGACATTGCTGCTGGGCCTGGTCGCAGACGGTGATCACCAGGTCAAACTGCTCCCCGGCCAAATCGTCCACCGACTTGGAATAGTGGCGGCTGATGTCGATCCCCAGCTCACTCATGACCTGAATGGCCCGGGGGTTGACCCGGCTGGGCCGCACCCCGGCGGAGAAGGCCTTAACCTGTCCGGCCAGATCGTGATTCACCAGACCTTCCGCCATCTGGCTGCGGCAGGCGTTTTCGGTGCAGAGAAACAAGACTTGATACATTAAGGTAATCCTTTCGAAGAGAAGATCTCTGTGGCTCTGCCTCAGCCGATCATTTTTTTAATTTCCTCAACGCTGGGCAGCTTGCCCACCACCTTGACCTCGCCGTCCACCACCAGGGCCGGGGTCATGAACACCCCGAAGGACATGATCTTGTTGAGTTCGCTGACTTTTTCCAGTTCGTAATCCAGCCCCGAGGCCTTGGCGGCCTCGTCGGTGCGCTTGGCCAACTCGATGCATTTGGGGCAACCCGGCCCCAGTACCTGTAATTTTTTCATGGGAATTCTCCTTGGTTTTATGCCAGGGGAGGGCCGAAACCCTCTCCCCAGAATTATCTTATCCCGCCAGCCAGCCGTACCCCATGCCGACGAAGGTGGAAATAACCACAATAATGGTACAGAAGACTGCGGTTTTTTTCCAGCCCATGACCCGGCCGATGACGATCATGCTGGGCAGCGACAGGGCCGGGCCGGCCAAGAGCAAGGCCAAAGCCGGGCCCTTATCCATGCCCATTCTCGTGAGAGCCTGGACGATGGGCACTTCCGTCAGGGTGGCAAAGTACCAGAAGGCGCCGATGATAGACGCCAGGAAATTGGCGCTCAGGCTGTTATCGCCCACCAGGGAAGCCACATATTGGGGTGGAATAAGAGCGCTGACAAAACCCACCGCCAGGACCCCGCCGTAGAGCAAGGGCGCCAGGAGTTTGGTGAAGTCCCAGGTGTTATGCAGCCACTCGTTGATTTCTGGTTTGGTGAACCAGCGCCAGAGCATGAGGAGAATGAGCAGCAGGATGCCCCCGGCGATATAAAACTTGAACTGGGCCACCGTCAGGGTGAAGCTCTGCTCCCGCTCCAACCGCTCCAGGCGCTCCTTGGGAATGATCACCTGGTCTTCTTTCTTTTTGCCTTCCCAATCTTGAGAGAGCTGGAAGATCATGTCGTGGGACCGTTCTTCCAGGACCGCGGCCTGCACCTGTTGCCCGTCCTTGAGGTGGATGGTGACATCCCGGGGAGTCACCCAGGCGGCGAAGATGAGGAAAAAAATCAGGCTAAAGAAAAACACGCAGGTCTGCCAAAAGGGGCGCCGGGGCGCCTCGGGCGGCGGCAGTTGCATGGCTGCGGCCACCTTGGCCTTTTCTTCTTTCCGGAAAACGAAGGCCATGGCCAGACCCACCAGGAAGGCGAAACCCACCGCACCCACGGTCCGGGCAACGCCCATTTCCAGACCCAAAACCCGGGCAGTGAGAAAAATAGCCAGGATGTTGATGCCCGGACCGCTATAGAGGAAGGCCGAAGCTGGCCCCAGGCCCGCGCCCATGTGGTAGATGCCGGCGAACATGGGCAGGACGGAACACGAGCACACTGCCAGGATGGTGCCGGAGACCGAGGCCACGGTGTAGGCCACGAACTTGTTGGCTGTGGGCCCCAGATAGCGAATCACCGAGGCTTGAGACAAAAACGTGATGATGGCCCCGGCGATAAATAAGGCTGGCACCACGCAGGTGAGGGTGTGGTTGCGGGCGTAGGCCTGGAGCATAAGGAAGGACTCCAGGACGGCTTTCTGCACCTTGGGTTCCCCCAGGGGCAGATAGTAGGCAAAGAGGAAGATGCCTGCAAAGACGAGAAAGATCTTGCCTTCCCGGCCAAACAGGACCCCGGCGCCTTTTTTCCAGGCGGTGATCCAGTAAGATTCCTTCGGTTCGACTTCCAGGCCCACAGCCTTTTCCGATGTATGATCCATGCTGAAATTTCCTCGCTCTCCCGGAATTACATCCCGAACTTGCTTAGTTGGGCGGTGATTTCTGGTTCACTTAATTCCCCGGCTTTCATCCAGAGCAGGTTGCCCTGGGCATCCAAAAACAGCAGGGCCGGCGCCTGGGTAACGCCGTATTTCTTGATATAAACCCTGGCAGCTTCCTTGTCGGTGGAATAATCGAGGCGTTTCAGCAGGCTCCGCCGGGCGCCGTTAAACACATTCCCCACCACGGTATCACCGGCTTGACAAATGACTAAGGTACAACCACAGGCTTTGGTCAGGGTGATATACACCACCTGGCTCACCTGGGTGGCTGCGGCATTGGCCAGCACCGCCGAACCCAAGATCGCCAGGACTACGATACCAGCAACACCGATTTTGCCTTTCGCCATTTCCCCTCCCCCGGTTAATATTTTTAGTTCATCTACCTGAATCATTGGTTTTAATTTATGGCCTATTGACTCTACTCAGCACATAGCTTAACAGCTTAAAATAACAAGGTTTTTAACAAGCTATCCTATGAAGTCATGCTCCTCAAGAAGCGATGAAGCTGACACCTTGGGCACAACGGTTGACCTCCAGTGCCAAAGAGCTTATATCCGGCC
>VGSJ01000143.1 GCA_016875015.1 Deltaproteobacteria bacterium
AACTGGCCATCGCCAACGTCAAGTGCCAGAAAGTCCCCCAGCCCACCGGCCTCAACCAGGAATTGTTGGCCGCCGCCCAGGTTAAATTGCCGGACACCCTGCCCCTGAGGAAAACCCATGCAGCCACCAGAAAAAAACTGTCAATGAAATAGTATATACTTGTATTTCAACAGTTTATAGGATATTTTTAATCACCTTAAAATGGAACATCCGTTGAATGACAAAAATAGTCTTTTGATTGCTCATTGGTATTAGTTGCGGCTCCGGTCCGCTGAATTACTCCCCTACCAGTTGGTCCGCAGGAGGTATTTCTCGATCTTGCTACTCAGCGTTTTGCGGTTGATCCTCAGGATGCGGGCGGCTTCCTGGCGCCGGCCCTGGGTGCGGCGCAGGATAAATTGAATGTAGCGTTTTTCTAACTCCTCCAGCGAGTAGTTTTCATCGGAGAAGGTTTGGAACTCACCCTGACGCTGGGAAATAAAGCTGGGCAAATGTTCCGGCTGGATGATGACCCCATCTTCCAGGATCACGATGCGCTCAATGGTGTGCTCCAACTCCCGGACATTGCCCGGCCAGCTATAGTCTATGAGCAATTTCAGGGCGTGGCTGGAAATTCCGGTAACTTCCCGGTGGCCTTTCTGTCTGTACTTGCGGAGAAAGTGATCCACCAGCAGGGCAATATCCCCGGTGCGCTCCCGCAGGGGCGGTAAATGGATGGGAATGACGCTGAGCCGGTAGTAGAGATCCTCGCGGAAGGCGCCGGTTTTGATGGCTTCGTTCAGGTCGCGGTTGGACGACGCGATGATGCGGATATCCAGTTTAATGCGTTTCTGGCTCCCCACCTGCATAAACTCCCGCTCCTGGATCACCCGGAGGAGTTTGGCCTGGATATTCAGGCTCAGGTTGCTGATTTCGTCGAAGAAGAAGGTCCCGTGGTTGGCCAGTTCGAAGAGCCCGTGCTTGGTCTGCAAGGCCCCGGTGAAAGAGCCCTTGACGTGACCGAAGAGCTCGCTTTCCAACAAGGTCTCCACCAGGGCGGAGCAGTCCACCGGGACGAATTCCTGGCCGGCCCGGGGGCTGAGCAGGTGGATGGCCCGGGCCACCAGTTCTTTGCCGGTGCCGGACTCCCCGGTGAGCAGAACAGTGCTGTCGCTGGGGGCGGCCCGCTTGATCTTGTCGAAAACCCTTTGCATGGCGGGACTCTGGCCAATAATAAAATCCAGGCCCAGGCCTTTGTCTGCTTCTTTTTCAGGGGCGGCCCGCCGGCTTTTCTGGTAGAGGTGATCCCGGGCCTTCTGGACCACCGCTTCCAGTTCCTCGATCCTAAACGGCTTCACCAGGTAGTTCAGGGCCCCCAGCTTGATGCATTCCACCGCCCCGGCAATGGTGGGGTAACCGGTGATCATGATGACTTCGGTGTCCGGAAAATCCTGACGGAGGTATTTCAGCAGCTGCACCCCGTCCATGTCCGGCAGCTTGATGTCCAAAAGGACGATGGCAAATGGCTGACGGGCCAGGTGGGCCAGCGCCTGGCTGGCGTTGATTGCGGTGGTCACTGCAAGCCCCTGCGTGGTGAGCACCCGGGCGATGCCCTCGCGCAACGCGGGTTCATCATCCACCACCAGGATCTGCCGGTTGAAATCACTTTCTTGCATCTACACCCTTTGCCGCACCAACCGTAGGCAGTTTGACCCGAAAGGTGGTGCCCATTCCGACCACGCTTTCCGCTTCCACCGCCCCCCGGTGGGCCTCGATGAGTCCCTTCACCAGGGCCAGACCCAGGCCGGTGCCGATCACCTGTCGGGTCTGGGGACTCTTGACCCGGTAGAACTTATCAAAGATCTTGGGAAGCTCTTCGGGCTCAATGCCGATGCCCTGGTCCGTTATCACGACCTCCAGGTAGTCCCCGTGGGAAATGGCGGCAATCCTGACTTCGCCCCCATCCGGAGAGTAATTGATGGCATTGCTCACCAGGTTGGTGAACACTTCCTCCATGCTGCGGCGGTCGGCTTGGATCAGAGGGATCGCGGCGGGGATGTCCAGCTGCAAGACGATCTTCTGGCTGGCGGCCCGCTCCCGCAGGAGTTCCACCATCTCGCCCAGGGTTTCCCGCAAATCCAGAGGCACCTGCTCCAGTTGCCCGTAACCCGCTTCCATCTTGGTCAGGTCCAAAAGGTCGTTGATCAGGTCGAGCAAACCCTGGATCTTGGCGTGGGCCCGGGTGAGCAGCTCCCGCTGCTTGCCGGTCAACTCCCCGGCCAAACCGTCCAGGATCACGGCGTGCTGCTGCTTGATGGCGGCCAGGGGTGAGCGGAGTTCATGGGACACCATGCGCACAAAATCGTTCTTCATTTCATCCAGTTCTTTGAAGGAGGTGATGTCATGGAATACGGTGACCGTGCCCAGCACCTGGCTGTCCGGCCCATAGAAGGGCGCCGACAGGGACCGGAGGTGCAGGCGGTTTTGGCAGAGCTCCTGGGCGATGAGTTTGCCCCGGTCCGGGTGGTCTCCCGCCAGCAAGGAGTCGATGGCTCGCTTAAAATCAGGGTCGTCCAGGTAGTCCTGAAGCGGCCCGGGTTGGGCCGGGGGGGCATTCACCCCCAAGAGCTGCAAGAGGGTGGCGTTGCACAACACCACCTCGCCCTCCCGGTTGGTCACCAGCACCCCGTCGGCCATGCAGTTGACGATGGTGTGCATCCGGCTCTGCTCCATGGCCAGGTTGTACAGGTTCCGGGCCTGCTCCTCCTGGAGTTGCCGGGTTTGTTGTTCCAGGAGATGCTTTTCCAGGGCCCGCTTGACTACCAAGATGAGGTGGTCGATGCTGAAGGGCTTGGTGACGAAGTCATAGGCCCCCTTTTTCATGCACTCCACCGCGTCGGCCACCGTGCCGAGACCGGTCATGATGATCACCGGGATGCCGGGGTGGAGTGCGGAAGCCTGCTCCAGGACCTCCAGGGCCCCCATCACCGGCATCTTCAGGTCGCAAAGGACCACGTTTACCGTCTCACTGGCCAGCGTCTCCAAGGCTTCCTGGCCGTTCATCGCGGTTAACACCCGGTAGCCTTCAGGCTTGAGAATCAAAGTGCACCCGTCACGGAGCACTTTTTCATCATCCACCACTAATATGGCGTATGGCTCGTTCATAGTCGGCAACCTAATGGGCGCCCCCGCCCGCAACCCGGAGCCGGCCCCGGCGTCATGGGGTCATTCCGGCGCCTCCTCGTGGGAAGCTTTATAATTAATACGGTATTTTAATCCCGGTTTTCTCTCCCCCCTTTTCTAAAGGGGGTTAAGGGGGGGGATTAAATAAGCGCTTAATAATCCCCCTAAATCCAATACGGTTCACTTAAGGTTTGGCTATTTCGATGGGTTGCTGGGGCGAGGATGCCCCCCCTCACCCCAGCCCTCTCCCCCCGCCGGGGGGAGAGGGAGAATTACCGGATATCCTTCTTTATTCC
>VGSJ01000144.1 GCA_016875015.1 Deltaproteobacteria bacterium
GAGAGGGGGAAAAGTGGAACTGATTTAATGCGTTATGGTTACTAGACCCGGCGACCTCCTCTACCCCCTCTCCCCCCCGCTTCGGGGGGAGAGGGTTGGGGTGAGGGGGGCAGGGGGATTTTTCATGCTGCCGGGCGGCCAATTATTGACCATGATTTTAGCCTGCGACTGCACAGGCGGGGCGCCGGCGCCACCAAAGACCCATTATCGAGCCTCCGCCTCCCGGAAGGCCGCCGCGGTCTGGGCCAGGCCCGCGGACAGGCTTACCCGGGGCTGCCAGCCCAGCTCGCGGCGGGCCAGGGTGCTGTCCAGGGCGCTCCGGCGCTGTTCCCCGGGCTTGGCGGGGCCGTGCTCCGGCCCCAGGGGCGAGCCCAGGAGTTCCTGGAGCTTGAGATAAACGGTGAGAATATCCGTCTCCTGGCCGGTGCCGATGTTGAACTCTCCGGCCCGGGGGTAGTCAAGGGCCAGGAGATTGGCGGCCACGATATCCCCCACAAAGACGAAATCCCGGGTTTGCAAGCCGTCGCCGTTGATCCGGGGCTGCTGCCCGGCCAGGAATTTTTCGATGAATATAGCCACCACCCCGGCTTCTCCCATGCCGTTCTGGCGGGGCCCGTAGACATTGGCGTAGCGCAGGGCGATGGGGATGATGCCGTGTTCCCGCTGATAAAAATGCAAGTAGTGCTCCACCGCCAGCTTGGCGATGCCGTAAGGGGCCTCGGGCCGGGCCCGGTCTTCCTCCCGGGCCGGCAGCGGCGCGTCGTCCCCGTAAATGGCCCCGCCGGTGGAGGCGAAAATGACCTTCTCCACCTTTGCTTCGGCCGCGGCCTGAAAGAGATTAAGCGACCCCAGGATGTTTTCCTGGGCGTCGAAGATGGGATCGCTCACCGAGACCTGGACGCTCATCTGGGCGGCATGGTGCACGATCACCCGGGGCCGCCAGTTGCGGATGAGCTCAACGGTCTCCGGCGACTTGATGTCATAAGGATAAAACTGCGCCGCGGCCGGGACATATTCCCGTTTCCCCATACTCAAGTTGTCCACCACCGCCACGTCGTGGCCGGCGGCCGCCAACTGGTCCGCCACGTGGGAGCCGATGAAGCCGGCTCCGCCGGTGACCAGGATACGTTTGGGCTTGCTCATGGGTTCCCCTTTTCTTGGCCTAATTTATAATGATAACTGATTTATCTTCCCTGATGCAATTATTTCCCGGCTACTGAGGCCGAGGGGGGGGTCTGTCTGTAAGAAATTAGGTGAATTTTGCCCGAATCCTTGGTATGATCAGAGCGAAGATTTGCCTGTTGACCGGCGGGAGTTCAGAAGCGCTGCAATAACGAAATCCCGGTAAAAAGGAGGGGGGAGATGATGCTTTGGGCCCGTATAGGGGGAGCGGTTTTGAGCCTGGTCCTTTTGCTGGCGCCATTGGCGGCCAGCGGCGCCGGAACTCCGGTGCTGACCCTGAAACAACTCACCGCCATGGCCTTGGATTACAGTCACGAAGTCAAAGCCGCCAAGAGCGAAGTTACCCTGGCGCAGGAGCAGAAAAACGAGGCCCACGGCTACCGCTGGCCGCAGTTCGATGCCGTCGTCACCGGCGGGGTGGTCCCCAATGCCCGGCGGGGACAGGTGCGCCAGGTCGGCGAAGACAAAACCCTCTTCTATCCTGACCCCAAAGACAAGCTCCA
Source organism: Deltaproteobacteria bacterium (assembly GCA_016875015.1). Lineage (GTDB taxonomy): Bacteria > Desulfobacterota > Desulfobaccia > Desulfobaccales > 0-14-0-80-60-11 > 0-14-0-80-60-11. Next base: position 1,686 of record VGSJ01000144.1, read on the forward strand.
CGGCATGAACATCTTTGGCAACCTGACGTTTGCCCTGGTCCAGCCGCTCTACACGTTCGGCAAAATCGCCTACCGGGAAAGAGCCGCGGCCAAGAACGTCGAAGTCAAAACGGCCGGGGTGGACCTCAAGAAAGGCGAGGTTATGCTCCAGGTGGCCCAGGCGTACTACGGCCTGATCCTGGCCGCCCAGGGCAAGGATGCGGTGGCCGACGCCCGCACCTACCTGCGGGATGCCCGGGAACGGATAACCCGCCTCCTCCGGGTCAACTCGCCCAACGTCAAGGAGAGCGACCAGTATCGCCTGGCCATGTATGAAGGCGGGGTGGAAAAATTTGCGGCCCAGGCGGAAGAAGGCGCCAAGGTAGCCTACCTGGCCCTGAAAGCCCTGGTCGGCTATGGCCCCAGCCAGGATTTCCGGGTGCCCCAGGAACTGCCGACGCCCACCGCCCCGGGCGGCCTGGACCATTATATCCGGCTGGCCCTGGAGCTGCGGCCCGAATTCACCCAGCTCAAGAGCGGCCTGGTGGCCCGGCAATTGCTGGTGGACGCGGCCAAGGCCGATCGCTATCCGTCGTTTTTCCTGGCGGTGGTGGGCCAGGTGGCCGGCGCCCCGGGCCGGGATTACAACCCCGATCCGTATAGCGCTGATTTCTTTAATGACTTCGGCGCGTTGCCCATGGTGGGGGCCAAGTGGCACTTTGATTTCGGTATCCTGAAAGCGAAGATCGGCCAGGCCCGGGCGGAACTGGAGCAATTGCGGCACACCGAAAAGCATGCTCTCATGGGCATCCCGGTGGAGGTCGCCAAGGATTACGGCAAGGTCCAGGAAAATTACAAGGGTTCTTTGGGCATGGAGAAGGCTTATGTCAATGCCCGCCGCTGGATGGTCACCGCGTTCAGCAACTTCGACATGGGGCTGGGAAAAATGGAAGACATCTTCCAGGCCTTTGAGCGGTTCGGCGCCTTCCGGGGCGATTACCTCATGGCCCTCTATGACTACAACCTGGCGGTGGCCCAGTTAGAGAAGTCCTCCGGCGCGTTTCGCCGGAATCTGCCGGCGGAGGGCAAACCCGAGAAAGACCTCACGCCGGGCCGGGCCATCCAGCCCGTGAGCGCTCCGGCCCCCGGCAAGGCCAAATAGGCTTTCAGCCACTACCGCCACGAGACCATCAGGGCAGGCCCCCGGGCCTGCCCTTTTATATCCAGGTCCGATAGAGGACTTCATGCGAAGTTGTAGCGGATGTTCCATTTTAAGGTGATTAAAAATATCCTTTTACCAAGTTGCCATCTAACGAGTAATATGATAGACTGCTCCAAAAATTTATAAGGGGGCAGTCATGGGAAAAGTAACCAAGAGCATCCCCCACCTTTCCAAAGAGGAGATTCAGGAAAGAATCAAGA
>VGSJ01000145.1 GCA_016875015.1 Deltaproteobacteria bacterium
TTATCAACTGCGCACCGACCTGGTGGGTTCGGCCCACCACGCCTTCGCCGCCGCCGGGGTGCGGCCGCCGTCGGCGGTCACCCCTCTGGGACCGGTCAGTTGAAGACCAGACGCCGGACTCCAATAGCATGTAGTGCCAACCCTTTTTTGCCATGGCTTAACTTACTGATAATCCAAAACTATTTTTTTACAACTGTCGAAGATGAGGAAGGAATACCTCAAGGCCAGAGGCGCCGCAGGGGACCAAAGAATTTTCCCCATTACCTATACTGCCGCCAGGGTCATGGTCAAAAAGGCCGGCGCCTTGGTGGGGGTCCATCTGAGGCCCCACGACCTGAGGCGGCATGCGGCCACCTATGCCTCAAGGTCAGGGGTGCCCGTGGAGATCGTCAGCAAGGTCATTCTAAGACACGCCAATCTCTCCACCACCCAAAGGAAGGCATAGAGTTCGGCATGTTGCCGCTTGAGATTGACCAGAAACCGGTGCATACATTTGGCCAACAGCCCCAGGCGGCCCAGACGACGCATGTTGGACTTGATGTGCACCGAATCCAGCCGCGGGGCTTGCTGGAATCGACCTGAAAGACCCGGGCCAGCTTTTCGGTAACCTGATAAAACAAGACCGTGTCCAACTCCTGGTCGGTTACCTTCTTGCGTATGTTCCACAAGGTCTTGGGACACATATACTTGGCAGCATCCCTTTCCTCGGTGAGCGAGGTCCGGAAGAGAAAGTGTCATTTCAGGGTCATATTTCTGGGAAAACTCTAGCATATTTTCAGGTCATTGGGCACAAAATATGTCGGGGGGATGTGACCTGTCCGGTTTTAAGGCACAACCTCCCCGCCTCCGACCATCTCCTGCACGGTCCCGGCCCGCCCGCCTGCCCTTCTCCCCGGAAACGGGAATATGATATGCTTAAAAGAAGTTTTGCCTGGCTGAATCCCGGGTCGCGGTTTGAAGATTACCCTAATCCCGGCCTTTAAGGCCATGGCTGGGTTATGAGGATAAGGTATTACTCAGAGCGAAAAGTTGATGAATTTTGACCTTCTTTAAATCCCCTCTCCCTTGAGGGTGAGGGTAAGGGTGAAACAGAACTTTTTACGAAGCCGTCATCTTTAAAGGAAAAACATGAAAAACCCAAACTCCTTGCTCCCCGGGAACCGGCGGTATGACCAGAAAATGCGGCCTTAAAGCCATCTGCCTGCTGGTTGCGCTCATGGGGGGCGCCCTCCCGGCCCTGGCCCAGCCAGACCGATACGACGAGCGGGACGAGACGGTGTCCCCCGAGGCCCTGGCCCAGTTTCGCAAGGGCGAAAGGCTGGCTAAAAACGAGAACTTCGATGCGGCCATCGCGGCTTACCGGCAGGCCATCACCCTCCAGCCGGATTATGTCCAGGCTTATCACCAGATGGGCCTGGCTTATGCCGGCGGCAACCGTTATCCCGAAGCCGTCCAGGCCTTCAAGGAGGCTGCCCGCCTGCGGCCCCGGTGGGGCCAGATCCACGAGAACCTGGGGGTTGCCTACATCAAAATGGGGGATTGGCGGGAAGCCCGGGACACCTTGACCGAGGCCGTCCGCCTCCACCCCGACAACGCCGAGGCCCACTATAACCTGGGGCTGGCCAACGGCAAGCTCCAACTGGACCAGGAAGCCCGGACTCAGTTTGCTGAAGCCATCCGCCTGGACCCCGCCATGGCCAAGGCCCACAAAAACCTGGGGCTGGCCTACCTCAACCTGGGACTGCTGGATCAAGCCCAGAAATCCTTGCAAGAGGCGGTGCGGCTGGAGCCCAAAGACCCCCAGGCCCGTTACGCCCTGTGCGTCTATTACGCCAGGACGGGCGACACCCAGGCCGCCAACCGGGAATTCCAGGCCCTGAAGCAGTTGGACCCGAAGCTGGCTGCAAAGCTCTCTGACCTGATGCGCCCCGGCGCCCCCGCCAAGCAGCCTTAAATCCGGCTGCCGGCTGCCCGGCCTCTCCACGGTGGCGTTCCTTAATTAATAAGGCATTGGAAGCTGCTATTTTTACCCCCCTTTTCTAAAGGGGGGCCAGGGGGGATTAAATAAGCGCTTAATAATCCCCCTAAAATCCAGCAGTGTCCGGTTTGGTTCTTGCAAATAAAGGAGGCTCGCTCTACGTGGACCAACAGTGGATAAATTAGTTCACGCCCTTTTTGCTCAGAGAAGAATACTTCCCCCTCACCCCAGCCCTCTCCCCCATTGGGGGAGAGGGGGAAAAGTGGAACTGAT
>VGSJ01000146.1 GCA_016875015.1 Deltaproteobacteria bacterium
TGCCCCCGGCCCCCTCTCCTTCATGAACATCTTCGACGTGGCCACCGAAACCATCAAGCAGGGCGGCACCCGCCGGGGCGCCAATATGGGGATCCTCCGGGTGGACCACCCGGATATCGAGGCCTTCATTACCTGTAAAAACGACACCAAGCGCCTCACCAACTTCAACATCTCCGTGGGCCTCACCGACGCCTTCATGGAGGCGGTCAAGGAAGACCGGGCCTTCGCCCTGACCAACCCCCGCACCGGCCGGGAGGTCCAAAAGGTGAGCGCCGCCCGGCTCTTCGACCTCATCGTCCAGAGCGCCTGGTCCACCGGCGAGCCCGGCATCATCTTCCTGGACGCCCTCAACCGGGGCAACACCGTCCCTCACCTGGGGGAGATCGAAGCCACCAACCCCTGCGGCGAGCAGCCGCTCTTGCCCTACGAGTCCTGCAACTTGGGGTCGCTGAACCTGGCCAAGGTCGTCGCCGGCGGCCGGATCGACTACCCGGCCCTGGGCGAAATGGTCCGCGACGCGGTGCACTTCCTGGACAACGTCATCGACGCCAACCGCTTCCCCCTGGACCTCATCCGGGATAAGACCCTGGAAACCCGGAAGATCGGCCTGGGGGTCATGGGGTTTGCCGATATGCTCCTGAAGCTGGGCATCCCCTACAACTCCGAGGAGGCCGTGGGGGCGGCGGAGCAGGTGGCGGCCTTCATCCAGCAGGAGGCCCGGCAGGCCTCAGCAATGCTGGCCGACCAACGGGGCAACTTTCCCGCCTACCCCGGCAGCAAATACGACGGCAACGGCCAGGGCCGCATGCGCAACGCCACCACCACCACCATCGCCCCCACCGGCACCATCAGCATCATCTCCGGCTGCTCCAGCGGCGTCGAGCCCCTGTTCGCGGTCTCCTTCGTGCGCCGGGTGCTGGAAGGCGCCGAACTGCTGGAGGTCCACCCCTTATTCGAAGAACTGGCCAAGAGCCGGGGCTTTTTCAGCCCCGAACTCATGCAGGGCATCGCCCAGACCGGCTCCATCCGGGACTTCAAGGAAATCCCCCAGGACGTGCGCCGCCTCTTCGTCACCGCCCACGAGGTCTCGCCCCGGTGGCACCTCCGCCTCCAGGCGGCCTGGCAGAAATACACCGACAACGCCGTGTCCAAGACGGTGAACTTCCCCAGACAGGCCACCGCCGACGACGTGCGGGAAGCCTACCTCATGGCCTTTGATCTGGGCCTCAAGGGGGTGACCATCTACCGGGACGGCAGCCGGGAGGAGCAGGTCTTGAGCTTCGGCAAGGACAAGGCCAAGTTGCAGTACATCACCCCCCGGCCCCGGCCCGAGCGCACCACCGGGGTCACCGAACTCATCAACACCGGCTGCGGCAAGCTCTACGTCACCGTCAACCAGGATAACCTGGGCTTCTGCGAGGTCTTCGCCCAGATGGGCAAGACCGGGGGCTGCGCCAGCTCCCAGATCGAATCCACCGGCCGCCTCATTTCGCTGGCCCTGCGCTCCGGGGTCAAGATCGACGCCATCATCAAGCAGATCAGCGGCATCCGCTGCCCCAGCTCCAACTGGCAAAACGGCAGCCAGGTGCTGTCCTGCGCCGACGCCATCGCTAAGGTCCTGGCCCACGTGGCCCAGGTGGACCCGCCGGCCCCGACCATGGCCACCATGGGCTCCTGCCCCGACTGCGGCGGCACCGTAGAACACGAAGGCGGCTGTTTGGTGTGCCGGAGTTGCGGGTTTTCAAGGTGTAGTTAGAGAGATTGTGGGGAAGGGCCAGGGGCCGAGGGCCCCTGGCCCCTTCCAAACCTACTCTTCAAGTTTAAATGGCCATTGGTTTTGTTATTTTTAATTTAAGGTAAGGATTATGGAAAGGGAACTTTTTAGCCTGGATTATGCCGCAGAAAAAGGTGGATAATAGTATAACTATATGATATAAGGAGGTAAATACAGCAAATCGGGGGCCTAAAAACTCAAAAACGACGGGTAATCCTTTGGTTAGCCTGACAGACTAATGGTCAGGAAGCATAAATCAAATTATCAGAAAAATCTCCTTGGCGAATAGCGGAGCAAAAAACATAACTTGCTAATATAATTATAAAAATAGAATAGACATTTTGATAGTGAGTATATATGGTTAGAGATCGCCCTTTCCAGGTGGTCTCAACCATGCCAGATATCAAGCGAAAATGGTCATTTACCTGTTTGCCGGCCGCGATCAGAATCTT
>VGSJ01000147.1 GCA_016875015.1 Deltaproteobacteria bacterium
TTTGGGTATTGACCTGCAAACTCAGTTCGTCAAAATCAAATCGGATCCAAGATTCAGTTACCGGTATTGCCCTATAACTGGCCCGGACGGTAAACGCTACCGCATGCTTTGCTTGCCCCTGGACCAGCTTTCAGGCTGGCTGTTCACCATCAATCCCAATAAGGTGAAGCCGGCAATCCGGCCCAAGCTCCTTCTCTATCAGCGCGAATGCGTCAAGGTCCTGGATAAGTATTGGCGACAGGGCGAGGCCGGCCGCCAGGTCGACCTGGCCCCCAGGACAGTCGCCCTGAAAAAGCGCGACCTGCACCAATTACGGGACCTGATTGCCACTAAAGACCCCCGCTACAACCGGATGGCCCGGCGCATCATCCAGGACCTGCTGGACGGCAGGGAACCCGATTTCTACCAGGAGTTCCCCGAGCCGGACCGTCATCTCCTGAACCGGGACAACTGCTTCCATAGCGAGGCCTGGAAGCTCCTGGAAGAGTGGAGCGGCACCCCCACCCTGGACACCGACACCCAGGCGCGCCTGGATACCGCCAAAAACGAAATCCGGTATACCGCCCTCACCGTGAGCCTATCCCAGACTTTTTTCGAGATGGTTTTGAAGGCCCTGAGAAATTATGAAGGCGGCTTGCAGGAGATGCCATTGTCGATGAAGTCTTTGATTTAGCTGGCCGGGGCGCGGCGGAGTGTAATGGAACGAGAAATTATCTGCATTCTCAAACACGTATGACTGCTTACCCAAAAGGCCGCCAGACCAGAGGTGAACCGGGAGCAAGACCATGACCGACTATCTTTCCCAGCGGACTGAAATCCTCCGCCGGTTGGACATCTTAGCGGAATATCAGGCCATAGGCCTGCGGGTCGCGGCTAACGCCAGACCCAACGCCGCCGGCTGGATTCAATGCCATTCTCTCTATCGGCCCGACAAAAACCCATCGGCAGGCATCAATGTGGGCGATGGGCCCCAGCGAGGCATTTATGTTGATTTTGGGGAGAACGGCCTGGGAGGCAAAATCTGGTTGGCTAGGGGAATTTTTGACGTCATCGCCGACCAGGGCTCTTTTTACGTAACCGGGCGAGACGCTTATTATGGCCTGGGCAAAAAGGTCGGGGTAATTGAGGCGACCGATAAGCGGGCCCCCAAGCCGCCGCCAACCCTGGACGAAGTAAACCGGTTCCAAAAAAATCTCACTCCGGAACTCCGCCAGTTTCTCCAGGACAAGCGGGGGCTCTCTGAAGCCAGCATCGCCAAATACCGCCTGGGCTGGTGCACCCACCGGGAGCGCCATACCATTCCGGTGTTCGACGCCACCCCTGCCGGCCCTCGTCTGGTGAATATCCGGTTCCACAATTCCAAAAAGCAGCCCAAAACCATAAACCTGTCCGGTTACGGGGAAGCCCGGCTGTGGGGGTTGGACCGGCTGGCCGCGGCGCCCCAGGGCAGCACCGTAATAATCACCGAGGGAGAGTTTGACTGCATGTTGGCGGAGCAGGAGACCGGCTACGTCGGGGTCAGTTCCACCAACGGCGTCAAGGCCTTCAAGCCGGAATGGACCAACCATTTCCACGGCCGCCACGTGGTGGTGATGTACGACGCGGACGTAGAAGGCAGGGAAGGGGTGCGGAACCTGATCCTGCCGGCCTTCAAGGAGGCGGTAACCGCAGGCCGGGTGTTGTCCCTCAAGGTGGTCTGGCTCTATGACACCCAGGACAAAGAGCACAAGGACCTCACCGATTGGATCGTCAAGGACGGCGGCTCCGGCGAGGCCTTAAAGAAGCTCATTGCAGAAACCCCGCCTTACACCTACCCCACCGCCACCAGCCACCTACCCAAGCCTATTGAGCTTGTCAGCTTCACCCAGATCGACAAGTCGGAGTACGCCGGTCAAAGGGTCACCGTGCCTTTGTTGGTCTACGGCGAGAACTCCGAGGCCTACCATGCCGTCACCCGGGTGCGGGTTACTTCCTGCCGTTCCTTAAAAGAGGGTAAATGCACCGGCCCTCAGGGGACCCCCGGCGCCTGCCTGGAGCCCATTGACGTGCCTTTAGGCCATCGGGTGCAGCTGGCCAGCGTGGCCGCCAGCGATACCCAGCTGAAAGGCTCTCTCCGGGATTTTGTGTGCGACCA
>VGSJ01000148.1 GCA_016875015.1 Deltaproteobacteria bacterium
CTATCGTGACTGGTTCGGGAAAAAACGCGGTCAGATTGTTTCCCTGGGTCCATACTCTGATCGCCAACGTCAAAGGCAATATCCGTGGAGTGTATCATGGCGTCAGTGACAAGCACCTGCCCCGTTATCTGGCGGAATTTTGCTACCGCTTCAATCGACGCTTCTGGGAACCCCAAATGTTTAACCGGATGATCACTGCGTGTCTTAATGCTCAAACCGTTACCTTTTAGGAGCTAAGGCAATAAGCGGTTTGTCTTTATTACATTCTTATATGGGTTGGGTAAAGTCTCAATTTGCCGCGCCCCGAAGGAAGTGACGGAACTCCTCCTCAATTGACGCCCAACGCCCATAGGCCGCACCCCAAATGAAAGCCCGAAAACGCCCTATTTCTTGGGAGGCTCCCCTGCCTCTTATGGCGGGCAGGACCGGTCCCGCATCCCCTGCTCAATCTCGGCCACTACCTTGCGGGCCGCGGCCGCCGGGTCCGCCGCCAACCGGATGGGGCGTCCCACCACAATATAATCGGCCCCGGCTTTGATGGCCTCATAAGGGGTCATGACCCGCTGCTGATCATCTCCCGGCACTGCGGCCCAGGCTGGCCGGATGGCCGGACAGACCACCAGGAACTCCGGCCCGCAGGCGGCTTTCACGGCCCGGGCCTCCGTGCCGGCGCAGACCACCCCGTCACAGCCGGCGGCCTGGGCCAGCCTGGCCCGGAGCAGCACCAGTTTACCGGGGTCGCTCGCATACCGGGAGGCAATCCCCAAGGCCTCCAGGTCATCCGGCCCGAGATGGGTGAGGACCGTGACCCCCAAGACCTTAGCCCCATTTTGCAGGGATGCCACCATGGCCTGGAGCATTTTGGGGCCTTGGTCAACGTGGACTGTGGTTAACCGGGGGCCTCGCCTGATCTGGGCGCAAGCCCTGGCCACCGTGGCCGGGATGTCGTGAAACTTCAAATCCAGGAAATATTCCACCCGGGCCGTATCGGTGATGAACTTCAAAAAAGCCGGCCCTTCGGCCACGAAGAGTTCCAATCCCACCTTGAAGAGACCCACGTGATCCTTCAGCAGGGTGATAAATCTCTCGGCTTCTGTCTTATTGGGCACATCCAGCGGGAAGATCAGGCGCTCCCTGGGCTGCATACCGGACCTCTAATACAGTTTTAGGTTTTCGGTTAAAATAAATACGGATTGTCAATAAGTTACGGATTAAGTTTGTTGCATTTGAAAGGGAAGGCAGTATAACTGTCAAATTCCACAAACTTTTACCGCTTTTCCGGCTTTAAGTCAAGGGGCAACCCTGACCGCAAGTATATCTCTACCAGCTACGCCGAGCGCCAAAACCTCACCATGAGAATGTCATGGCCTGCTCCCCGAAAACAGGACCAGAAGAAAGGTTAGAATCTCCTGATCTCAAGGAGATTCGGAAAGTCGTAAGGGCGTTATATTCCTGCATCGTCGCATCTTTATTCCCAAGCCCATAATATGCCTATAAATATTATAAAGTGAACAGTATTTGGCCTAAATCCCCCTTTTACTCATTTTCGACAGTTGTAAGCCCAGATATAGGTATAAGTCATTGAAATTGTTAGGTGGCATAGATGGGAAGGGCGGAAATGTAGTGCCAACCCATGCATCCATAAGCCTCTAAAAAGACTTGACAATCCTTTTTAATATCTGTATATTATACACATGTTCGTGCGGAATAAACGTAGTGTTGGCAGGGGCGGCGCTTACGAATATCTGCAGATCGTCCGCTCCTACCGCGAGGGCGGCAAGGTCCGGCAGCAGATCATCGGCGCCCTGGGACGGCGAGACCATTTGG